>NZ_JAGGMS010000001.1:5224500-5525166 GCF_017875555.1 Amycolatopsis magusensis
CCGCAGGGATACCTGGAGATCCGGTACCTGGACGCCCAGCCACCGCGGGGCTGGCTCGACGCCACCGCCCTGCTCGTCGCCCTGCTCGCCCGGCCCTCCACAGTGGACAGGGTCCGCGAACTCTGCGAACCCGTCGCCGGTGCCTGGGAGACCGCGGCCGGTCGCGGGCTCGCGGACCCGGCCATCGCCGCGGCCGCCAGGGCCGTGGCCGACCTCGGTTGCGCCGCACTCGGCGATACCGGGCTGGCACCGCCGGTGATCGACCGGATCGCCGCCGCCGTGCAACACCGAGCCGCATCCCCCTCAGCTTCGCCTACCCCAGAGGAAAGGGCGTGAACCCCCGTGGCTACCTCGACCGCGGAGAACAACCCGCTGCTCGACCTGAGCCCGCAGGACCTGCGTGCGCACACCGCCGAAGCCCTCACCAGGGCACGAGCCCGCAGCACCGCACTGACCGATGCCGTCGACGACGAGGACCTGGTGCGCCAGCACTCCAAGCTGATGTCGCCCCTGGTCTGGGATCTCGCGCACATCGGCAGCCAGGAGGAACTCTGGCTCGTCCGTGACGTGGGCGGCCGTGAGCCGCTGCGCCCGGACCTCGACGAGATCTACGACGCCTTCATGCACGCGCGAGCGGATCGCCCCGGCCTGCCGCTGCTCGGCCCCGCCGACGCCCGCGCCTACGTCCGCGAAGTCCGCGACAAGACCTTCGACGTGCTGGAGAGGTCCCCGCTCGACGACGGGAACGCCTTGCAGCGCAACGCGTTCGCCTTCGGCATGATCACCCAGCACGAGCAGCAGCACGACGAGACCATGCTGGCCACGCACCAGCTGCGCCGCGGTGAGCCGGTGCTGCACGCCCCGTCGCCGCCACCCCGCCGCGCCGGTGCGCTGCCGGCCGAAGTGGTGGTCCCGGCCGGTGCGTTCGTCATGGGCACCACGGCCGAGCCGTGGGCGCTGGACAACGAGCGTCCCGCGCACGAAACCCCGGTGGACGCCTTCGCCATCGACACCACGCCGGTCACCAACGGCGCCTACCTGGAATTCCTCGACGGCGACGGGTACACCGACCCGCGCTGGTGGAGCGAGGAGGGCTGGGCGTACCGCAACGAGCACGACATCGTCGCCCCGCGTTTCTGGCGCCGCGAAGGCGGGCAGTGGTGGCGCGTCCGGTTCGGCGTGCACGAGCGCATCCCGGAGGACGAGCCGGTGGTGCACGTTTCCTTCCACGAGGCCGCCGCGTACGCGGCCTGGGCGGGCAAGCGGCTGCCGACCGAGGCCGAATGGGAGAAAGCCGCCCGCTTCGACCCGGTGTCGGGCCGGTCGCGCCGGTTCCCGTGGGGTGACGAGGAGCCGACAGCCGAGCACGCGAACCTCGGGCAGCGGCACCTGCGCCCGGCCCCGGTGGGCGCGTACCCGGCCGGTGCCTCGCCGCTGGGCGTGCACCAGCTGATCGGGGACGTCTGGGAGTGGACGAGCAGCGACTTCCACGGCTACCCGGGCTTCCGCGCGTTCCCGTACCGCGAGTACTCGGAGGTGTTCTTCGGGCCCGGGTACAAGGTGCTGCGGGGTGGGTCGTTCGGCACGGACGCCGCGGCGATCCGCGGCACCTTCCGCAACTGGGACTACCCGATCCGGCGGCAGATCTTCGCCGGGTTCCGGTGTGCCAGGGACCTGACCGCCGGCGAGCGGGCCTGAGCGCCGATGTGCCGACACGTGGGTTACGTGGGCGAGCCCTGCTCGCCGGCGGAGCTGCTGTTCGAAGCGCCGCATTCGCTGCTGCACCAGTCGTACGCCCCGGCGGACATGCGGGGCGGCGGCACGGTGAACGCGGACGGCTTCGGCCTCGGCTGGTACGGAGCGGCGGGCGAGCCGCTCCGGCACCGGCGTCATACTCCATTGTGGACAGATGAGGGCCTGCGCCCGCTGGCCGCTTCCCTGCGCACCAAGGCATTTCTCGCGGCGGTGCGCAACGGCACCGTCGGCATGCCGGTGAGCGAGGCGGCCTGCGCGCCGTTCGGCGACGGGCGGTGGCTGTTCAGCCACAACGGCCTGGTCCGGGACTGGCCGGAGTCGGTGGTGCCGCTGGCGGAGAAGCTGCCGGTGGCCGACCTGCTCCGGCTGCCCGCGCCGACCGATTCGGTGCTGCTGTGGGCGGTGCTCTCCGCCCGCCTGCGCGACGGGGCCGAACCGGTCGGTGCGGTGACCGGACTGGTCGGCGAGGTCGAGGCGATCGCGCCGGGGTCCCGGCTGAACCTGCTGCTGACCGACGGCGAACTGCTGGTCGGTACCGCGTGGACCCACGCACTGTCCTATCTGGTCACCGAGACCGGTGTGGTGGTCGCCTCCGAACCCTGCGACGACCGGCCGGGCTGGACCCCGGTGCCCGAACGGCACGCGGTCACCGTCCGCGGCCGTCAGGTCGAGATCACCCCGATTCCCTGCTGAGGAGCGAAAACCCGCCATGAGCGAACCCGATCTCACCGAGCACCACAGCCCGGTCGACGTCACCGAAGCCCTGCGCGCCGACGTGCGCGCCGGGTTGAGCGCACTCCGCAAGTGGCTGCCGCCCAAGTGGTTCTACGACGCGGCGGGCAGCGAGCTGTTCGAGAAGATCACCGCGCTGCCCGAGTACTACCCGACCAGGGCCGAGCGGGAGATCCTCGCCGGCCAGGCCCCGGCGATCGCGCGGGCCACCGGCGCGCGCACCCTGGTGGAACTGGGGTCGGGGTCGAGCGAGAAGACCCGCCTGCTGCTCGACGCGCTGACCGCGCACGGCACGCTGGAAACGTTCGTGCCACTGGATGTTTCCGGGGCGGCACTGGCCGAAGCCACCGAGGCGATCGCCGCCGAGTACCCGAAGCTCGCCGTGCGCGGCGTGGTCGGCGACTTCACCGAGCACCTGGACCTGCTGCCGGGCGGGTCCCCGCGGGTGGTGGCCTTCCTCGGTGGCACCATCGGCAACTTCCTGCCCGCCGAACGCGCGAAGTTCCTGCGCTCGGTGCGCGAGGTGCTGGAGCCGGGGGAGTGGCTGCTGCTCGGGGCCGACCTGGTGAAGGAGCCCGAACGGCTGGAACGCGCCTACGACGACGCCGCGGGCGTGACCGCCGAGTTCAACCGCAACGTGCTGCGCGTGATCAACGAGCGGCTCGGCGCGGACTTCGACGTGGACGCCTTCGAGCACGTCTCGCACTGGAACGCCGAGGACGAATGGGTCGAAATGTGGTTGCGTGCCACCGAAGAGCAGGTCGTCCGGATCCCGGGGGCCGATCTGGAGGTCCACTTCGCCGCGGGTGAGCACGTGCGCACCGAGATCTCGGCGAAGTTCCGGCCGGAGGGCCTGGCGGCCGAACTGGCCGCCGCCGGGTTCGACGTGGCGGAGCGGTGGACCGACGCCGAGGGCCTCTTCAGCCTGACGCTGGCCGCGGCCGACAGGAAATGAGTTAACCGATTCGGACGGCGCCACGCCGGTCCCTCCCGTGGCATCCTCCGCTCGCTGGTGACGGCGAAGGGAGGACTCGTGTTCAATTCCACGGGAGGGCCGGTGCGCAGACAGGTGCTCGCCGGTGCGGTGGTGGTGACGTTCGCGGTGGCCGGGCTGCCCGCGACAGCCGGGGCCGCGCCGGCGCGGGCACCGGAACCGGCGGCGGTGGGCGCCACCGCGCCGATCAACTGGACGGCGTGCCCGGCATCGACGCTGGTCGGCGTGCCGCCCGCACAGCACCAGAACTTCAGCTGCGCCTACCACCGGGTGCCGATCGACCACGACAACGCCGCACTCGGCACCATCGACATCTCGCTGCTGCGACGGCACGCCCGCCAGCCCGCGGCGAAGATCGGCTCGCTCTTCCTCAACCCCGGCGGACCCGGCGGCTCGGGCCTGCGCATGCCGATCAGCGCGGACCGCTTCCTCGAACCGGAGCTGCTGGATCGCTTCGACGTTGTCGGCTTCGACCCGCGCGGGGTCGGCGGCAGCAACCCGCTGCGTTGTTTCACCACCGCCGAGGACCAGGCCGAGGTGTTCGCCAAGCAGGTGTCCGTGCCGATCACCCGGACCGAGATGTCGGACTCGCTCGCCGCCTACCGCGACTACGCCGGCTTCTGCGACCGCAACGCGGGGAGCCTGCTCGACCACATGTCCACCCGGGACGTGGTCCGCGACCTCGACCTGCTGCGCGCCGCGGCCGGGGACCAGAAGCTGACCTACATCGGCTTCTCCTACGGCACGCTGATCGGCGCCACCTACGCGAACATGTTCCCGAAGACCACCCGCGCGCTGGTGCTGGACGGCAACGTGGATCCGAAACTGCGCACGAGCAACGGCCTGCAGTACGACCGGGAACGCGCGCGTGGCTTCGAGATCTCGCTCGGTGCTTTCCTCGCCGAGTGCAAGGAAGTGGGGCCGAAGTGCGCGTTCAGCTCAGGCGATCCGCGGCAGAAGTTCGACGAAATCCGCGAACACCTCCGCAAGCAGCCGATCCCGCTGCCCGCCGGTGGCTCGCTGACCATCCACCAGTTCACCGACGGTGTCGGCAGCGCGCTGTACAACTTCTCCGAGTTCCCCGAGCTGGGCGAGAACCTGCAGGCGGTGTACGAGGTGCTGCACCCGCCGGCCGCGAAGGTCGTGGCGGCGGCCGACCTGCCCACGCTGACCGCGCCGAGCACGCGCAACCGGTACGACGTGCGGCCGGACACCCCGTACACCGCGGACGATTCGTACTTCGCGGTGAACTGCTCGGACAAGGCGTTCAAGCACAAGCAGGCCAAGCTGCCCGAGATCGCCGCGCAGTGGGAGAAGGAGTCGCGCACCTTCGGCCGGTCGCAGGCGTTCGCCGACGCGGCGGCCTGCCCGGTGTGGCCGGGGGAGAAGGAGCCCTACACCGGGCCGTGGAACGCCAGGACCGAGACACCGGTGCTGGTGGTCGGCAACTACTACGACCCGGCCACCCAGTACGAGTTCTCCCGGCGGATGGCGGACCAGCTCGGCAACGCGCGGCTGGTCTCGGTCGACGCGCACGGGCACTGCATCCTCGGTGACTCGCAGGGCGTGGACGACGTCGCCGCCGACTACCTGGTCGACCTGAAGGTGCCGCCGCCCGGCCTGGTCTTCCAGCCGGACGTGGCCCCGTTCGATCCGGTGCTCGCGGCGAGTTGAGTGAGGCCGAGCCGGGCGGCGCGCGGAGGTGTGCCGTCCGGCTCATCGCCCTCGGAAAGCCTGCGGGCCGAGTGTAGAGTCGATCAGCCCTGATCAACGGCCGCGTCCGGCGGCCGGGGCCACGAAACGGAAGCGAGGTGAGCGGCACATGCCCGAGGACAGTTCTGGCGGGATCGGCACCGCCGCCACCCGCTGCGTGGCCCGGCGGTAGCCCTTTCCCGTCCTGTCCGGTTTGTGTGCGCACGCCGGGAAGGCAGGTCGTGATGACCTACTGGGAAGTACTGCTGCGCGTCGGCACCGGGGTCGGCCTCGGCGCGGCCATCGGGTTCGAGCGCCAGTTCCGCGCCAGGATGGCCGGGCTGCGGACCAACACCCTGGTCGCGGTCGGCTCGACGTTGTTCGTGCTGCTCTCGGCACACGGGTTCGACGGGCTCGGCAACGCCGACCCGACCAGGGTCGCCGCCCAGATCGTCTCCGGCATCGGGTTCCTCGGTGCCGGCGTGATCCTGCGCGACGGCGCGAACATCCGGGGCCTCAACACCGCGGCCACCCTCTGGTGCTCGGCCGCCGTCGGCGCCCTCGCCGGCGCCGGGCTGTACAGCGTCGCGGCCGCCGGCGCCACCGTGGTGGTGCTGGTCAACGTCGGCCTGCGAGCCCTCGCCCACACCATGGACCGCCGCCCCGACTAACCCCCGGCATCCGAACCCCACACTCAGACGCCTGAACCCTCCGCTCAGGTAGCCGAACCACACGTTCAGGCACCTGAGTTCCACACTCAGGTAGCCGAACCCCGCACTCAGGCAGCCGAGTTCCACGTTCCGAGTCGCACACACTCGGAAACTCGGCTACCCGAACGTGGGACCCAGCTACTTGAATGTGTAGCTCAACCGCCTGAGTGCGGGACTCGGCTACCTCAACGCGGAACTCGGCTACCTGAACGTGCGGTTCGGGCGCACGAGTGTGTAGTTCGGGTGCACGAGTGTGGAACTCAGATGCCTGAGTGCGTAGTTCGGCTGCCTGAATGCAGTATTCGGCTGCGTGAGCGGGAGACTTCGGGGCTTCGAGGCCTGAATGCTGTGAGTGGGGCATTACTTGCGTTGAATGCAAGTAATGCCCCACTCATGGCGTTGTTCAGGAAGTGGCTCAGGCGGTCATCTTGCGCAGCACGTACTGCAGGATGCCACCGTTGCGGTAGTAGTCGGCTTCACCCGGGGTGTCGATGCGCACCACCGCGTCGAATTCGACCTTGGTGCCGTCCTGCTTGGTGGCGGTCACCTTCACCGTGCGCGGGGTCTCACCGTCGTTCAGCTTGGTGATGCCCGCGATGTCGAAGGTCTCCGTGCCGTCGAGGCCGAGCGAGGAGGCCGACTCGCCTTCGGGGAACTGCAGCGGGATCACGCCCATGCCGATCAGGTTCGACCGGTGGATGCGCTCGAACGACTCGGTGATCACCGCGCGCACACCCAGCAGCGAGGTGCCCTTCGCCGCCCAGTCACGGGACGAACCCGAGCCGTACTCCTTGCCGCCCAGCACGACCAGCGGGGTGCCCGCCGCCGCGTAGTTCTGCGCGGCGTCGTAGATGAATGCCTGCGGCGCGCCCTCCTGCGTGAAGTCGCGGGTGTAGCCGCCCTGCACGTCGTCCAGCAGCTGGTTGCGCAGCCGGATGTTGGCGAAGGTGCCGCGGATCATCACCTCGTGGTTCCCGCGCCGGGAACCGTAGGAGTTGAAGTCCTTCTTGTCCACGCCGTGCTCGGTGAGGTACTCCGCGGCCGGGGTGCCCGGCTTGATCGCGCCGGCGGGGGAGATGTGGTCGGTGGTGACCGAGTCGCCCAGCTTCGCCAGCACGCGCGCGCCGGAGATGTCGGTGACCGGCGAGGGCTCGGCGGCCATGCCGTCGAAGTACGGCGGCTTCCGCACGTAGGTGGACTCCGCGTCCCAGTCGAAGGTCTTGCCCTCCGGGGTGGGCAGCGACTTCCAGCGGTCACCGCCGTCGAACACGTCGGCGTAGTCCTTGGTGAACATCTCCTGGGTGATCGCCGAGTCGATGGTCTGCTGGATCTCCTGGGTGGACGGCCAGATGTCCTTCAGGAACACGTCGTTGCCGTCGCCGTCCTGGCCCAGCGGCTGCGACTCGAAGTCGAAGTCCATCGTGCCGGCCAGCGCGTAGGCGATCACCAGCGGCGGCGAGGCCAGGTAGTTCATCTTGACGTCCGGGTTGATCCGGCCCTCGAAGTTCCGGTTGCCCGAGAGCACCGACACCACGGTCAGGTCGTTCTCGTTGACCGCCGCGGAGATGTCCTCCGGCAGCGGGCCCGAGTTGCCGATGCAGGTGGTGCAGCCGTAGCCGACCAGGTGGTAGCCGAGCTTCTCCAGGTACGGCCAGAGCCCGGCCTTCTCGTAGTAGTCGGTGACGACCTGGGAACCGGGCGCCATCGAGGTCTTCACCCACGGCTTGACGGTCAGGCCCTTCTCCACCGCGTTGCGGGCGAGCAGGGCCGCGCCCAGCATCACCGACGGGTTGGAGGTGTTGGTGCACGAGGTGATCGAGGCGATCACCACGGCGCCGTGGTCGAGCACGAACTCACCGCGGTCGTCGGACTTGACCCGCACCGGGTTGCTCGGCCGCCCGGTGGCGCCGTCCGCCGCGGACTGCAGGTCCACCGCGTCCTCGTCGGCGAAGGAGAGCGCGCCGGGGTCGCTGGCCGGGAAGGACTCCTCGACCGCCTCGTCGACCTTGGTGTGCGGGGTCTCCTTCTCGCCGTTGACGTAGTCGTGCACCGACTTGCGGAAGGCGGACTTCGCGTCGGTCAGCTCGATGCGGTCCTGCGGGCGCTTCGGGCCGGCGATCGAGGGCACCACGGTGGACAGGTCCAGCTCGATGTACTCGGAGTACTCCGCCTCGCGCGACGGGTCGTGCCAGAGGCCCTGCTCCTTGGCGTAGGCCTCGACCAGCGCGACCTGCTCGGCCGAGCGGCCGGTCAGCTTGAGGTAGCGCACGGTCTCTTCGTCGATCGGGAAGATCGCCGCGGTGGAGCCGAACTCCGGGCTCATGTTGCCGATGGTGGCGCGGTTGGCCAGCGGCACCTCGGCCACGCTCTCGCCGTAGAACTCGACGAACTTGCCGACCACGCCGTGGCGGCGCAGCATCTCGGTGATGGTGAGCACCACGTCGGTGGCGGTCACCCCGGCCGGGATCTCGCCGGTGAGCTTGAAGCCGACCACGCGCGGGATGAGCATGGAGACCGGCTGGCCCAGCATGGCCGCCTCGGCCTCGATGCCGCCGACGCCCCAGCCCAGCACGCCCAGGCCGTTGACCATGGTGGTGTGCGAGTCGGTGCCGACGCAGGAGTCGGGGTAGGCCTGGCCGTTGCGGGCCATCACCGTGCGCGCCAGGTGCTCGATGTTGACCTGGTGCACGATGCCGGTGCCCGGGGGCACCACCTTGAACTCGTCGAAGGCGCCCTGGCCCCAGCGCAGGAACTGGTAGCGCTCGCGGTTGCGCTGGTACTCGAACTCGACGTTGCGCTCGAAGGAGTCGGCGGTGCCGAACACGTCGATGATCACCGAGTGGTCGATCACCAGCTCGGCGGGGGCGAGCGGGTTCACCTTGTCGGGGTCGCCGCCGAGGTCGGTGACCGCCTCGCGCATGGTGGCCAGGTCGACCACGCACGGCACGCCGGTGAAGTCCTGCATGATCACGCGGGCGGGGGTGAACTGGATCTCGGTCGACGGATCCGCCTTCGCGTCCCAGCCGCCGAGCGCCCGGATGTGGTCGGCGGTGATGTTCGCGCCGTCCTCGGTGCGGAGCAGGTTCTCCAGGAGAACCTTCAGGCTGTAGGGCAGGCGCTTCGAGCCGTCGACCTTGTCCAGGCGGAAGATCTCGTACGAGGCGTCGCCGACCTTCAGCGTGTCACGCGCGCCGAAGCTGTCCTTGCTGGCTGGTGCAGTCACGTCTAACTCCATGGGCATGGACGGACCTGTGAGAAGTCGTCCAGGGTCAGTTCGGTGTGTTCGGTGCGGTCGTTCGGGTGGACCACCGCCGAGTCTTGCGCACCGACGCCGCGTCCGCAGCAGCGGTCCGGCATCGGTGCCCGTGACAAACAGTACGCTTGTCCTGTTTTCGATTCAAGCCGCCACGCCGGTGGCGCGCGAAAAAGGCCCCCGCGAAGATCGCGGGGGCCTTCTCGGCGCGGACGCGCGGGAGGTCTCAGTCCGCCAGTTCGAGCAGCGCCTTGATGTCACCGGGCTGCAGGCTGCGCAGGACCGTCATGCCCTGCTCGCTCAGCGTGCGGATCGGGCTGACGTAGTGCTTGCCGGAGACCTCGGTGGTGATCACGCCGACACCCTGCTTGAGGATGCCGGTGCCGAGGCTGGTCAGCGCCTGCCTGACCGCGGGCGGCATGGAGCTGTCCGACTCGCTCTCGATCAGGTCGGCCAGTTCCGAGGCGCAGATGCGCTCGGTGCGGCCCTCCATGGTCATCGAGTAGCAGTCGGCGTCCTTGCTCAGCTTGAAGTCCTCGCCGTCGGGGCCCTGCATCTCGAGCGCGGTCAGCGTGGCGCGGGTGCCCCCGCCGACGCTGCTGCTCTCGGTCTCCAGCTTGAGCACCTTCGCGCCGCTGGGCTTCTCGCGGCCCGCCGCCTCGAGGATCGCCGGGCCGGCGTCCTGCAGCGCGCCCATCTCGTCCGGCGGCAGCAGTTCGATGACCCGCCGGATGTCGGCGTCGAGCGCGGCCTGCAGCAGTTCCTTGACCGCGTCGTTCGAGCTGGCGGCGCCGTTGGCCGCGATGCCCTGCGCGGGCCACGCGGTCTTCTCCTCCAGCAGCGCGTAGTCGGCGATCGTGTAGAGCAGGCTGGGGTACCAGGCGTCGTCGACCTTGACCGTGGCGATCCGCACCGGCTCGCCCTTGTTCTTGCGGACCTCTTCGGCGATGTCGATGGTCTCGGTCTCCGGGCCGGTGGGCACGTCGTCCGAGCTCAACGCGGCGTCGAGGAACTCCTTGGTCAGCGGGATCTTGGAGAAGTCCGCGGTGACGGTGATCTTGCCCGCGGTCAGCTTGGTGATCGTCAGGTGGTCGTTGACCTGCTGGGACTGGCTCTCGTCGAAGACCAGGCCCTCGGTCTTGATCTCCATGCCGGACAGCGCCTGGGGGTCGGCCTCCTGGCGGACGATCTCCAGCCGCTTGAGCTCGGCGGCCACCTCTTCGATCGGGTCGGTGAACAGCGAGGCCTCGGCCGGGGCGAGCGTGCTGAGCAGGCCGACCACGTCACCGGAGCCGATGGTGTTCGCCAGGTTCTGCGCCGCCAGCGTCGGCGTCTCCGCGCCACCGGAGGAGCTCTGCGACAGCGCGAACCAGGTGACCCCGCCGCCGACGGCCACCACGAGCGCGATCACCAGGCCGAGGATCAGGCCCTTGCGGCTCCTGGGCGCGCCGGGACCGGCCGGGCCGGCGGGACCGCCGGGCTGGACCGGGTAGCCGCCGGTGCCCTGCTGCTGGGCGTAGTACTGCTCCTGCGAGTACTGCTGCTCCTGGGAGTACTGCTGCTGGTACTGGCCCTGCTGCGCGTACTGCGGCCCGGTCTGCGGGGCGTACTGCTGGCCGTACTGCTGCTGTTGCTCACCGGTGTGCGGGTAGTACTGCTGCGCCGTCGGCGGGTACTGCTGCGGGTACTCCTGACCGCCCTGCTGCCCTTCGCCACCCTGCTGCGGCCACTGGCCACCCTGTCCTGGACTGGTCACGAGACCCCTCGATTCTGTTGTGCCTGGCCGTCGTGCCCGCGCGGCCGCAGTGACACGGCGACCGCGCCGAGCGCCCCGATGACGGCGACCAGCGTGCCGATGGTAGTCGTGACGGGTCCCAGTGGTGTTACGCCGATGGGCCCGCCCTCGTCGCCACCTTGGACGGCGGCGAACCCCGCCGCGGTTCCCACGAATATCGCGAGCACCACGGTCAGCGCGGCACCGGTGCGGGTGAGCCCGAGCACCAGCATGGCGATCGCGGTGGCGGCCAGCAGCGGCACCACGATCCACACCCGCAGCGCGAGCAGGACGACCGGGTTGCCGGTGAGGTCGAAGCGGTCGATCAGGCCGACCAGCTGGTAGCTGCTGCGGTTCACCGACCCCGACCGGAACCAGCTGAGGAAGCTGCCCACCACGGCGAGCACGAGGCCCGCGGCGGCGGAGGCGGCCAGCACCTTGGTGGCCATCGAGCGGGCGGCCGTCGGGCGGTTCGGCACGGTTTCGTCTCCTCGGTTCGCGGTCGGTGCCGCTTTGGACGCGCGGCGGGGGTGCTCGGTTCGCCCGGGCGCGTCCCCGGATCGGGGGAAATGTGATCAACGAGGCCGGTGTTGGGCGTGTGACTGGTGGTCATCGTGGGGTGCAGGTGGCACAGTGCTGGCCAGGACGGGTGTTGTCGCAGGTCAACCGGTGTCGGTTGAGGACAGACGGAGGTGGCGGGTGCGGCGTGGCGAACGGGTGCGGGCGGGCTGGGCCACCGTGGGCTCACTCATCGTGGTCCTCCTGCTGGGCGGAACTCCGACCGCGGTGGCCGTGCCGCCACCGCCGCCGAACCCCAGCGACGCCGAGCTCGGCGGCAGCCGCCAGGACGCCGACGCGAAGGCGGGCGAGGTCGGCAGGCTGACCAACCAGCTCGCCGAGGCCGAGTCCAAGCTGGGCGAGCTGCAGGCCGAGGTCGAGCTCAAGATGGAGGACGCGAACAAGGCCCGCGTCGACATGGAGACAGCGCAGGACGAGGCGAGCGCGGCCCAGCGCGACGCCGACTCGGCGGGTGCCGAGGCCGACGCCGCCGCGTCCGAGGTGGAGAAGGCACGCGCCGACCTCGACCGGTTCGTCGGCGCGAGCTACCAGCAGGGCAGCCGGATCGGCTCGGTCTCGGCCTACATCGGCTCGGACAGCCCCAAAGATTTGCTCGCCCGCGCCCAGCTGCTCGACGCGGTCGGTGGCAGCCAGGTCGACGCGCTCGAGGGCATGCAGCGCGCGCAGACCGGCAAGTCGAACAAGGACGCCGAGGCACGCAAGAAGCTCGACGTCGCGCGGGAGAAGCAAGCGGCGGCGGAGCGGGCGAAGGGCACCGCCGACGCCGCGCAGAACGAGGCGGTCCGGGCCCAGCAGGACCAGGCGGCGGCCAACGGACGGCTCGAATCCGAGAAGGCCGACGTCGAGCGGCGGCTCTTCGAGGCGCAGTCCCGGGTCAGCGGGCTGGAGGGGCAGCGCCAGCGGTACGAGGACTGGCAAGCGCAGAAGCGCGCCGAGGAAGAGGAGCAGGCCCGCCAGGCGGCGATGGCGCAGCCGAGTCCCGGCGGGTCCAAGAACAACGGCTCGGCGGGCAAGCCGTCGGCGCCGTCCGGACCGGCCGGGCGCACGGTCGAGGCGGTGATCGCGCGGGCGATGTCGCAGCTGGGCGTGGTCTACGCCTGGGGCGGCGGGAACCAGAGCGGGCCCACCCGCGGCATCCGCGACGGCGGCGTGGCCGACGCGCACGGCGACTACCGCAAGATCGGCTTCGACTGCTCGGGGCTGATGATCTACGCCTTCGCCGGGGTGAAGGCGCTGCCGCACTACAGCGGGTACCAGTACGAAGCCGGGCGGAAGGTGCCGCTGTCGCAGATGCGCCGCGGCGACATGCTGTTCTGGGGCCGCGGCGGCGGCCGGATCCACCACGTGGCGCTCTACCTGGGCAACGGCCAGATGGTCGAGGCACCGCACTCCGGCTCGGTGGTCAAGGTCTCGCCGGTGCGCTACGGCGGCATCATGCCCTACGCGACCCGCCTCATCGGCTGAGGTCGATTTGGCGCCTTCCCGTTCGACGCCCGGGTGAGAACCCCGAGTCCGGACGGAGAGGACCATGCTCGAACCAGCAGACGTGCGCCGGATCGCCCTGGCGCTGCCCGAGGTCACCGAGGTGGCCGAGGGGGCGGCGCTGAGCTTCCAGATCCGGCGCCGCACCTTCGCCGCGGTGGTCGCCGACGGCACGCGCGCCCTGCTCCACCTCAAGGAGGCCGACGTCCGCGCGGAGGTCGAGGAGGAGCCGTCGGTGTTCAGCGGACTCGTCCGGCAGCGGCGGCTGCTGCTGGAGGTCGACCTGGCCAGGGTCGACCCGGAACGGTTCCGTGAACTCGCCGGCCGGGCCTGGGCCTGGCGCGCGCCGAAGCGGTACGTGGCATCCTGAGCCGGTGTTCGCCGGGATAGTGCTCGCCGGTGGCGAAGCCCGGCGGTTGGGGGGCGTGGACAAACCCATGCTCGAGGTGGGTGGCAGGCCGCTGCTCGCGGGCGTGCTCGACGCGCTCGGCGGGGCTGACGCGGTCGTGGTCGGCCCGCCGCGGCCCGGCCTGCCCGCCGTGCGCTGGACCAGGGAGCAGCCGCCGGGCGGTGGTCCCGTGGCGGCGCTCGCCGCCGGGCTCGCCCTGCTGCCCGAGGCGACCGAGATCGCGCTGCTGGCGGCGGACCTGACCGGGCTGACCTCGTCCACAGTGGACCGCCTGCGCCGCGCCCGCGGTGACGCGGACGGTGCCCTGCTGGTCGCGGACGGCCACCGGCAGTGGCTGACCGGGGTGTGGCGCGCCGGTGCGCTGCGGGCGGCGATCCCGCCCGATCCCGCCGGCGCCGCGCTGCGCCGGACCCTGACCGGTTTGTCCATTGTGGAGGTACCCGCGGTGGCGGGGGAGGCGGCCGACGTGGACACCCCCGAGGACCTGGACCGGTTGCGCCGCTCGCGGTGATCGCGTCTTCACAGCCGTCATACCGGGACGCCGGTTGACTACGGTGGCGGCACCATCTGTAGAGCACCTTGCTGTAGGAAAACGCTGTAGGAAACCCTTGTCGAGGAGGCACCCGTGACCGATCCCGGCTACGCCGAAGGCGTGCCCGGTCAGCAACCCGGCACCCCGGCGCGGGACGCCCAGTTGCTGGAGCGCACCGTGTTCGAGGTGAAGCGGATCATCGTCGGGCAGGACCGGCTGGTCGAGCGCATGCTGGTGGGCCTGCTGGCCAAGGGGCACCTGCTGCTCGAAGGCGTGCCGGGCGTGGCCAAGACCCTCGCCGTGGAGACCTTCGCGCGGGTGGTCGGCGGGTCCTTCTCCCGCGTGCAGTTCACCCCCGACCTGGTGCCCGCCGACATCCTCGGCACCCGGATCTACCGCCAGGGCGCCGAGCGGTTCGACGTCGAACTCGGCCCGGTGGTGGCGAACTTCGTGCTCGCCGACGAGATCAACCGCGCGCCGGCCAAGGTGCAGTCGGCGATGCTCGAGGTGATGGCCGAGCGGCACGTGTCCATCGGCGGCAAGACCTTCCCGATGCCCGACCCGTTCCTGGTGCTGGCCACCCAGAACCCGATCGAGAACGAGGGCGTCTACCCGCTGCCCGAGGCCCAGCGCGACCGGTTCCTGTTCAAGATCGTGGTGGAGTACCCCACGGCGGAGGAGGAGCGCGAGATCGTCTACCGGATGGGCGTGACCCCGCCGGAGCCGCACGAGGTGCTCAGCCCGGCCGAGCTGGTCCGCCTGCAGGGCGTGGCCTCACAGGTCTTCGTGCACCACGCGCTGGTCGACTACGTGGTCCGGCTGGTGCTGACCACCCGCACCCCGGCCGAGCACGGCCTCACCGACGTGGCGGGCTGGGTGTCCTACGGCGCCTCCCCGCGCGCCAGCCTCGGCATCATCGCCGCTTCGCGGGCGCTCGCGCTGGTCCGCGGCCGTGACTACGTGCTGCCGCAGGACGTGGTGGACGTGGTGCCGGACGTGCTGCGCCACCGCCTGGTGCTGTCCTACGACGCGCTGGCCGACGGGGTCCCGCTCGACCACATCATCACCCGGGTGCTGCAGACCGTGCCGCTGCCGCAGGTTTCGGCCCGGCCGCAGGGTCCGCAGGGGCCGCAGCAGCCGGTGCCGGCGGGCGCGCCGGTCAGGTAAGCGGCGAGGTAGATGTTTTCGGCGAAGGACACCAAGGACGAACGACCCCGCTGGGCGCCGCCGATCCTGCGGGGCGACCGGCTCGAAGCCGGGTTGCGCACGCTCGAACTCGACGTGCGGCGGCGGCTCGACGGGCTGATGCAGGGCAACCACCTCGGCCTGGTCCCCGGCCCCGGCTCCGAGCCGGGGGAGGCGCGGCCGTACCAGCCCGGTGACGACGTGCGCCGGATGGACTGGGCGGTCACCGCGCGCACCACGGTGCCGCACATCCGGGAGACCGTGGCGGACCGCGAACTGGAGACCTGGGTGGTGGCCGACCTCTCGGCCAGCCTGGACTTCGGCACCGCCTTGTGCGAGAAGCGCGACCTGGTGGTCTGCGCGATGGCCGCGCTCGCGCACCTGACCGGGGGCGGGGGCAACCGGATCGGCGCGATCATCTCCACCGGCGCGCAGACCGCCCGCATCCCGGCCCGGGGCGGCCTGGCCCACGCGCGCGGCCTGGTCCGCAAGGTGGCGGAGACGCCACGCGCGGGTGAGGGCACCCGGGGTGATCTGCCCGCCGCCATCGAGCAGCTGCGGCGGCCGCCCCGGCGGCGCGGGCTGGTCGTGGTGATCTCGGACTTCCTCGGTGGCATGGAATGGCAGCGGCCGCTGCGCGGGCTGTCCGCGCGGCACGAGCTGATCGCGGTCGAGGTGCTCGACCCGCGTGACCTCGACCTGCCGGAGGTGGGCACCGTGGTGCTGGCCGACCCGGAGTCGGGGCGCCAGCGCGAGGTGCACGCCACCCCGTTGCTGCGCAAGGAGTTCGGTGCCGCTTCACGGGCGCACCGGGCCGAGGTGGCCGCCGGGATCCGGCGCGCCGGGGCCGGGCACCTGGTGCTGCGCACCGATTCGGACTGGATCGCGGACATGGTCCGCTTCGTGGTGGCCCGCAAGCGCGGATGGTCGGGAGGTGTCGCATGAGTTTGACCGGATTCGCCGCGCCGTGGTGGTTCCTGCTGTTGATCGCGGTGGCCGCGGTGGTGGCCGGTTACGTGGTGGTCCAGCGCCTGCGGCGGCGCCGCACACTGCGTTTTTCCAACCTCGAGCTGCTGGAGAAGGTGGCGCCCAGGAGCGAGCGCCGGATCCGGCACGTGCCGGCCGCGCTGATCACCGTGGCGCTGATCCTGTTCACCGTGGCGCTGGCCGGGCCGACCGCCGAGGCGAAGGTGCCGCGCAACCGCGCCACGGTGATGCTGGTGATCGACGTGTCGCTGTCGATGGAGGCCACCGACGTCGCGCCGAGCCGGATCAAGGCGGCGCAGGAGGCGGCGCGCTCGTTCGCCCAGGGGCTGACGCCCGGGGTGAACCTGGGGCTGATCTCCTTCGCGGGCACGGCGACCGTGCTGGTGGCGCCGACCACCGAGCGGGTCAACGTGGTCAAGTCGATCGACAACCTCAAGCTCGCCCAGTCCACCGCGACCGGTGAGGGCGTGTTCGCGGCGCTGCAGTCGATCGAGGGCTTTTCGTCGGTGATCGCGGGTGCCGAGGGCCCGCCGCCGGCCCGCATCGTGCTGATGACCGACGGCAAGCAGACCGTGCCGACCGACGACCCGTACGGGCCGAGGGGCGGGTTCACCGCCGCGCAGGCCGCGCGCCAGGCGCAGGTGCCGATCTCCAGCATCTCGTTCGGCACCTCGCAGGGCACCGTCGAGATCGAAGGCGAACAGGTCCCGGTCGAGGTGGACGACGAGTCCATGCGGGAGATCGCCAAGCTCTCCGGCGGCGAGTTCTACAAGGCGGCGACCGCCGAGGAACTCAAGCAGGTCTACGCCAACCTCGGCGAGCAGATCGGCTACGAGACCAAGGACGCCGACGCGAGCAGGCCGTGGGTGGTGCTGGGCACCCTGGTGCTCTTCGTCGGGGTCGGCAGCTCCCTGCTCATCGGTCAGCGCCTGCCGTAGCCCGCTTCTCGATGAGGGCGGCCACGCCGTCCAGGATGCGGTCGAGGCCGAAGGCGTAGCCGAATTCGCGGTCCGGCTCGGCCGTGCTTTCCGGGTAGTCGAACGCGCCCGCCTCGATCGCCGTGCGCAGTGCGGGGAAGCGGCGGGCGTCGACAAGCTCGCCGAGCAGGGCGCTGTGTGCGGCCACCGACTCGCTCGAAGCGGCTGTGCCGAGTTCGGCGCTCATCCGGGCGGCGGTGAGCAGGTGGCCCGCGACCAGCAGGACCACGCCCGCCTTGTCGGCTTCGGTGAGCCCGGTGCCGCGCAAGGTGCGCAGGGCGCGATCGGTCCACGCCAGCTGGTTCGGCGTGATCGGCGGGCCGGTGATCGGCAGGTGCGGGATCCACGAATGGGCCCGCAGCATCGTCCACTGGGCGCGGCACCAGCGCTCCAGGCCGAGCCGCCAGTCGTCGCCGGGATCGTCGAGTTCGGGCGGTACGGCCGCGACCCGGTCCAGCATCAGCAGCAGCACCTCGTCCTTGCCCGGCACGTGCCGGTACAGCGACATCGCGGTGAAGCCCAGCCGGTCGGCGATCTTGGCCATGGACACCGCTTCGAGGCCACCGGCGTCGGCCAGCTCCACCGCCGTGCGCACGATCCTCGACACGCTCAGTCCCTGGCGGGGTTCCGGGTCGCCGGGTCCGGCCCAGAGCAGTTCGATCGCGGCGGGCAGTTTGTCGGCCATGGGGCCGAGTATATGCTATAAACCTGGGTTTATGGCATATACAACGATGATCATCGGCGGCGGTGTCGCGGGCGCGGCGAGCGCGATCGCCCTGCACAAGGCCGGGCTGAACCCGGTCGTCTACGAGGCGTACGACCGCGGCGCCGACAACGCGGGGGTCTTCCTGACGCTGGCGGTGAACGCGCTCGACGCGCTGCACGCGCTGGGGATGGACGTCAGAGAGCTCGGGTTCGACACCCCGAGCATGGCGATCACCAGTGGTTCCGGCCGGAAGCTCGGCGAGTTGCCCTACGGCACGGCGCTTTCGGACGGCACGGTCAGCCGCACGGTCAAACGGGCCGACCTGTACCGCGCGCTGCGTGAGGAGGCCGTTCGCCGTGGCGTGCGCGTCGAGTACGGCAAGCGGCTCGTCGACGCGGAAAGCACCGGCGACGGCGTCCGGGCGGAGTTCGCCGACGGCACCACGGCCGAGGGCGACCTCCTGATCGGCGCGGACGGCCTGCGCTCACGCACCCGCGAGATCATCGCCCCGGACGCGCCCGGCGCGCGGTACGCCGGACTGCTCAACACCGGCGGCTACGCCCGCGGGGTCGAGACCGGTACCGAGCCGGGCGTGATGAACGCGATCTTCGGCAGGCGCTGCTTCTTCGCCTACACCGTGCACCCGGACGGCGAGGTCTGGTGGGTGGCGAACCCGGCGTACCCCACCGAGCCCACCCCGGCGGAGCTGGCGGCGATCACCCCGGAGCAGTGGCGTGCCCGCCTGACCGAGTTGTTCCGGCGTGACCGCGGGCCCGCCGCGGACATCGTCGCGGCCACCGACCGGGTGTTCGCCGGGTGGAACACCTACGACCTGCCCACCGTGCCGCGGTGGCACCGCGACCGGATGATCATCGTCGGCGACGCCGCCCACGCCACCGCGCCCTCGATCGGGCAGGGCGCGGCCATGGCCATCGAGGACACCGTGGTGCTGGCCAAGTGCCTGCGGGACAGCACGTCCGTCGACCACGCGTTCGCCGCCTACGAAGGCCTGCGCCGCGAGCGGGTGGAACGCGTGGTCGAGCAGGGCAACCGGACGGGCGGCTGGAAGGCGCTCGGCCCGATCGCCCGCCTGCCGCGCGACCTGATCATGAGCGTGGCGATGAAGCGGATGGCCCGCACCGGCGCCGACCCGAGCCGGTGGATCTACGAGCACCACCTCGACTGGGAGACCCCCGTGTCCGTTTAGGCACTGTCCGGTAAGTCAAGGTCGCGCTCTCCGCGCCCACCTGGATCACGAAGCCCATCGACCGGACTCACCGGACAGCGCCTAGGACGCACCGGCGAAATCATGCTGGCGCCAGGCTTCGTAGACGGAGACGGCGGCGCTGTTGGCCAGGTTCAGCGACCGGTTCGCCGGTCGCATCGGCAGGCGGACGCGGTCGGTGATCTCCGGGGCGTCGCGCACCTCCGGTGGTAACCCGGCCGACTCCGGCCCGAACATCAGCACGTCACCGGGGGAGTAGGCGACCTCGGTGTGGCGCTTGCTGCCCGCGGTGGTGAAGGCGTAGACCTTCGCGGGCAGCAGCGCGGCCCACGCCGACGCCAGATCGGGGTGCACCCGCACCACCGCCAGGTCGTGGTAGTCCAACCCGGCGCGGCGCAGGTGGTTCTCCTCGAAGTTGAACCCGAGCGGCTCCACCAGGTGCAGTTCGCACCCGGTGTTCGCCGCGAGCCGGATGGCGTTGCCGGTGTTGGGCGGGATTTCCGGCCGGTAGAACAAGATGCGGAACACCGGCCTACCCTAAAGAAGGTTAGACAGTGGTTTGCGTGGCGGTGCGGGTAGCGGAACCTCAGGCGTCTTCTCGCTCCGGGATCTCCACCTCATGAATACCGATTCACCACGGTGAAGCTGTCCTCGCGAGAAGACGCCTGAGAACCCGCGGCGGTGCGGGTCGGCGGCCCACAGCCAGCGGCTCCGCCGCTGAGGAAAACGTTGGTGGCCACCACTCACCCCATCAGGAGTTGTACGGCATGTTCGGCCACCACAGGACGCCGGCGCGGTAGCCCAGCTTGACCGTCCAGTAGAAGACGAAGAACGTGCCGACCAGGATGAAGGCGGCGGCCGAGACGCGGGCCGCGCGGCCGGGGGAGCGGGTCAGCCAGCGCTGGAAGCGGCCGCGGGTGGCCAGCATGACGATCAGGAACAACACGGCCACCCCGGCGATGTTGCCCGCGGACTGCAGCGCGAAGGTGAGGAAACCGAGCAGCGGGTTGTCGGTGGAGGCCGCGTACTCGTACAGCTTGCGGAACGGCGGGTACGGCCTGCCGATCAGGAACGCGCCCATCAGCCCGCCGAGGAAGACCAGTTCGGCCCCGGGACGGCGGGCGAAGAGCCCGGCCAGCGGGTTGCGGGCGATCCCGGCGTAGCTCAGCCCGCGCCACAGCATGATCAGGCCGATGATGCCGAAGACGATCCCGGCCTGCAGGATGCGCACCGGCAGCCCGGTCTCCGGGTCGCCGAGCCGCGCCGAGGACAGCTGCGGCATGCCGTCGCTGAACAGCACGCCGATCGCGCCGTAGAGCCCCGAGACCACCACCGCGCCGAAGAGCAGCAGACCGATCGGGCGCAGCATCGCCAGCAGGCGGCTGCGGTGGTCACCGGGCTGCGCGGCCAGCGGGGCCAGCGCACTGAACACGGCCACGTTGCACGCGGTGAACATGCCCGCGACGCCGGTGACGAAGGCGAACGCGATGGCCATGCCCGAACCGGAGATGGCCACCCCGGCGAGGTCCTCGCCGAAGATCGGCCCGGCGATCCCGCCCGCGATCACCTTGTCCACCAGGTGCGGGGACCACAGCACGGCGAGCACCACCCCGGCCAGGCCGGAGAGCAGCACCAGCCGCCACGGTTTCGGCGGTGCCCCGGAGAGTTCGGCGTCGGACAGGGAAGCGGGCTGGGTCATCGGGGTTCCTCCGTGGCCGGTCAGCACTGGTGCCGGAAGTGAACCGCGCTGTTGACCGCTGATCAAGATGCGATCGGCGCAACAGGGGTTGCTCACCACAGAACCCGGAACTGGGGTTGCCGGCCCGGGATCGCCTCCACGCCGAGGTCGTAATCGCTGGGGATCACCGCGGTCCAGTCTCGGTCGAGGAGGCGCACACCGTCCACACGCGACCCGTCGGCCCGCAGGATCTAGGGGTGGGCGAGCCGTTCGTCGCGCGGCCATTCGGGCCTGGTGCGGTAGGCGGAACGGGGCATCCCGGCTGTGCGAGCGTTTCAGCCGTGCAGTTCGCGGTAGGTCCGCACGGCACCGGGGTGCAGCGGGACCTCGCCGGTGCCGATCAGCGTGCGCACGTCCAGGAACTGCGCGCCGACCGCCTCGGCGGGCACCAGGTCGGCGGCGTGGTTGACCAGGACGCGCACCACGGCCGCCGCCACGTCGTCCGGCAGGGAAGGCGCGCAGGCCAGGAGGTTCGCGGTGCCGATGGTGGGTACCTCGCCCACGCCGTCGTAGGCGCGGGAGGGCACGCGCACCTGTTCGTAGACCGGGCCGTGCACCGCCGTCAGCACCGGCAGCACCTGGTCGAGCGCGAGCAGCCGGATCGGGGTGTCGCGGTCGAGTCCGCTGATCGCCGGGGTCGGCACCCCGCCGGACCAGATCAGCGCGTCCACCCGGTGCTCGCGCAGCGCGGCGATCGCGTCGTCGAGCAGCAGGGTGCTGGGCTGGACTTCGATCCCGGCGACGGTGAGCATCCGTTGAGCGAGGAAGGCGGCGCCGGAGAAGCGGGAACCGATGGCCACCGGCCGCCCGGCGAGCCCGGCCAGGTCGCGAACCGGGCCGTCGGCGCGGACGACCACCTGCAGGTAGTTCTCGTAGACCCGGCCGAGCGCACGCAGCGGCACCGGCGCGGGGAACGGCTCCTGGCCGAGCACCGCGGTCTGCGCCACGTCGGCCAGCACCAGGCCGAGGTCCACGGTGCCGTCGCGGAGCTGGGTCACGTTGGCGACGCTGGCCTCGGTCACCACAGCTTCACCGTGCAGGTCCGGCTCGGCCTTGGTGATCTCGGCGGCGAGCAGTTCGGCGAAGGCCAGGTAGAAGCCCCCGCGTTCGCCCGCCGCGATGGTCACCTTGCGCTCCGGGCCGCGATAACCGCCGGGCGCGCAGCCGGTGAGCAACGCCAGGCCGCCGAGGAGCAGGCTGCGGCGTCTCATGGGGACTCCAAGGGGAGTGCCACGCGGACGGTCAGGCCGTGTGGCTCGGTGTCGTGCAGGCTCAGGCTGCCGCCGTGGGCGGTGGCGAGCCGTTCCGCGATGGCCAGGCCGAGTCCGGTGCCGCGTGGGGCACCGTCGCCGCCGCGTCGCCAGAACCGTTCGGTGGCCTTCGCTCGTTCCTCTTCGGACAGTCCAGGACCGTTGTCACTGACCAGAAGCACCACGTTTTCGTCCGAGGTCGAACCGCTCAGGGTGACCTCGGGACCGCCGTAGCCGATGGCGTTGTCGAGCAGCACGTCCAGGACCTGCGCCAGATCGGTTTCGGGACACCGCAGCAGCACGTCGGGGAGTTCGCCCACGCGGATGTCCACTTCGGACCTTTCGGCCGACGGGCGCCAGGCGTCGACCCGTTCCGCGACCACACTGCCCAGATCCGCGGACTCCGGCGAACTTTCGGCCGCCGCCCTGGTCGCCGTGCTCTCGGCGACGGCCAGCGCCAGCAGTCCGTCCAGCAGGGACTCCAGCCGCTCCACTTCGGTCACCGTCGCCCGGTAGGTGCGCTGGCCGTCCTCGCTGACCTCGGGCGCCAGTGAGTCCACGCGCAGGCGCAGCGCGGCCATCGGGTTGCGCAGCTGGTGAGAAGCGTCGGCGACCAAGCGCCGTTGCTGCTCGGCGGATTCCAGCACGGCGTCGGACATCTGGTTGAACTCGGTGGCCAGCACGCGCAATTCCTTCGGGCCCGCGCTGGCCGGCACCTGGACGCGCCGTCCGCCGGTCACCGCGAGCACCCCGTCTTCCAGTTGGTGCAGGGGTTTCAGCACCCAGCGCGCGAACAGCCAGGCCAGCGCGGCGAAGGCGAGGGCCGCGGCCACCGCGCCGAGGCCGGTGAGCAGCCAGCGGCGACCGACCTCGGCCGCGGCGGTGTCCACCGAGGCCCGGAGCAGCACCACACCGGCGACGCGTGTGCTCGGGCCGACCGGGCGCGCGAACACCACCGGCTCGGCCGACCACGGGCTGAGGGTCTCCGGCGCCGGGGCGGCCTGGTTGCGCAGGGTGGCCTCGATCAGCTCCCGGACCGGCGGCTGGTCCGCGCTCAGCTCCTGGCTTTCCACCAGCGGACGGCGGTTGGCGTCGACCACCAGCACCGGTTCGTTGTATAACGTCCTATACGCTTCCGCCTCGGCGCGCAGCATCGCCACGTCGCCGGATTCGACGGCCTGTTGCGCGAGCAGGACGAAGCGGTCGACGTCGGCGTTGCGGCTGATCACCAGTTGCTGCGTGCGCTGGTCGGCGGTGGCCGACAGCAGCGGCACGGCGAAACCGGCGACCGCGACCAGTGCGAACACCAGCAGGGCGACGAGCAGGCGGGCGCGCACGGGTCAGCCGCCGAGCCGGTAGCCGAAGCCGCGGATGGTGGTGAGCAGGCCAGGGCGGTTCAGCTTCGCCCGCAACTGGGTCAGGTGCACGTCGAGCGAGCGGGACACGGCCAGCCGGGCGTCGCCCCAGACCTCGTCCATCAGCTGCTGGCGGCTGACCGCGGTGCCCGGACGGTCCGCCAGCACCGCCAGCAAGCCGAACTCCTTGGTGGTCAGGGTGACCTCGGTACCGCCGACCAGCACCCGCCGCGCGGCCAGGTCGATCTCCACGTCGGCGACCCGCACGACCTCCAACGCCGCGCTGTCGCGAGCCCGGCGGGCGACCGCGTCCATCCGGGCCAGCAGTTCGGCGAGGCGGACCGGCTTGGTCAGGTAGTCGTCGGCGCCCAGGTGCAGCCCGCTGACCACCGAGCGCTCGTCGTCACGGGCGGTGAGCACGACCACCGGCACGGCGGAGACCTGGCGGATCCGGCGCAGCACGTCGAGCCCATCGGTGTCGGGCAGGCCGAGGTCGAGCAGGAGGAGGTCCGCGTCACCGTGCCGGGTGAGCGCGTCGGCGCCTCGCGCGGCCCTGGTCACCACGTGCCCGCGACCCCCGAGCGACTCGGTCAGGGCGTCGGCCACCCCGTCGTCGTCCTCGACGAGCAGCACGCGCACGACGGGTCCTTCCACCTCGGGCTTTCCGCGCATTGTGCCGTACCGGGGCTACCAGCCAGTAGAGGTGGCGCGCGTGCAGCGGCCGGTACCCGGATGGATAACCTTCGTGCGTCAGCAGCGGCACGAGGACTAGGGAGTGCATACGTGGGACGGTCCGTTCTGGTCACCGGGGGTAATCGCGGCATCGGCCTGGCGATCGCGCGCGATCTCGCGGCGCAGGGGCACAAGGTCGCGGTGACCCACCGCGGTTCCGGCGCTCCCGACGGGCTGTTCGGGGTGCGTGCCGACGTCACCGACAGCGAGCAGATCGACGCCGCCTTCAAGGAGGTCGAAGCGCACCAGGGGCCGGTCGAGGTGCTGGTGTCGAACGCGGGCATCACCGACGACACGCTGCTCATGCGCATGGGTGAGGAGCAGTTCACCCGGGTGATCGACGCGAACCTGACCGGCGCCTACCGCGTCGCCAAGCGCGCCACCCGCGCGATGCTGAAGGCGCGCTGGGGCCGGTTCGTGTTCATCTCCTCGGTGGTCGGCCTCTCCGGTTCGGCCGGCCAGCTGAACTACGCGGCGAGCAAGGCCGGCCTTGTCGGGCTGTCCCGGTCGCTGGCCAGGGAACTGGGCTCGCGCAACATCACCTCGAACGTGATCGCGCCGGGCTTCGTCACCACCGAGATGACCGATGAGCTGCCCGAGGCCCGCCGCAAGGAGATCCTCGCCACGATCCCGTCCGGCCGGTACGCCGAGCCTGCTGAGATCGCGGCGGCGGTGCGCTTCCTCTCGTCCGACGAGGCTGGCTACGTCAACGGCGCGGTGCTGCCCGTCGACGGCGGCCTCGGCATGGGCCACTGACGCCAGGGCCACCGACCCGTTTTCCCACCCGAACCTGGAGGTATTTGTGACCGGACTGCTCGAAGGCAAGCGCCTGCTGATCACCGGGGTGATCACCGACGGCTCGATCGCCTTCCACGCCGCGAAGGTGGCGCAGGAGCAGGGCGCGAAGGTGGTGCTCACCGGCTTCGGGCGGATGTCGCTGGTCGAGCGGATCGCCAAGCGCCTGCCCGAGCCCGCGCCGGTGATCGAGCTGGACGTGCAGGACAACGAGCACCTGGACACGCTGGCCGACCGGGTGCGCGAGCACGTCGACGGCCTGGACGGGGTGCTGCACTCGATCGGGTTCGCCCCGCAGAGCTGCCTCGGCGCGCCGTTCCTGGACGCCCCGCGTGAGGACGTTTCGGTCGCGGTGGAGGTGTCGGCGTACTCGTTCAAGTCGCTGACCACCGCGGTGCTGCCGCTGCTCAGTGAGGGCGCGTCGGTGGTCGGTATGGACTTCGACGCCCGCGTGACCTGGCCTGCCTACAACTGGATGGGCGTGGCGAAGGCGGCGCTGGAGTCGGTCAACCGCTACCTGGCGCGCGAACTGGGGCCGAAGGGCATCCGGGTCAACCTGGTCTCGGCCGGTCCGGTGAAGACCATGGCCGCGAAGTCCATCCCCGGCTTCGGCGAGCTGGAGGACATGTGGGGCGAGAAGGCCCCGCTGGGCTGGAACACCCAGGACCCGACGCCGGTGGCGAAGTCCATCTGCGCGGTGCTCTCGGACTGGCTGCCCGCCACCACCGGCTCGATGATCTGGGTCGACGGCGGCGTGCACACGCTCGGCCTCTGACCCCGTAGCCAAGCCTGGCGAATGCTATGAGTGGGGCATTACTTGCATTGAACGCAAGTAATGCCCCACTCCTGGCATTGAGCGGAGCCGTCCCGGGCTCAGGGCATCAGGCGGGCCGGGTGGCCTCGGCGATGTGCCAGCTGTCCTCGTGCAGGTGGTACCGGGTGATCAGGCCACCGGTCACGGTCATTTCGATGGCGAACCGGGTCTCGATCCAGCGCCCGGTGGACCGGACCCGCGAGCGCAGGTGCCCGGTGCGCACCGCCCGCTCACCGTCCACAAAGGTCCGTTCCACCTCGTAGACGTCGCGCTCCAGGTAGCGGTCCAGGTCGGCGAAGAACTCGCGGACCTCGGCGCGGGTGGTGCGCTTGCCGATCCACGGCACGGTCGCGGTGTCGCCGGGGATGTCCCAGTCGACGGTCTCGGCGAACAGTCCGGCGATCCGGCCGGGGTCGTAGTCGGCCATCCGGCGGTCGAGTTCCGCCAGCACCTCGCGTGTCATGGCTTTTCCTTTCCTGTCAAGGGTTTCAGGCGAGAACCAGTGCGCGTTCGTCCCGCTGCTGCAGTGCGGAGGCGAGTGCGACGCCACCGAGGGCCAGCACGCCGAGCGCGATGCTCACCCAGGTGACGCTGAGGTAGCCGAGGCCGGCGTCGATGGTCAGGCCGCCGAGCCAGGGCGCCACCACGATGCCGGCGTTGAACGCGGAAACGTTGCTGGCGCCGGCCAGCGTCGGCGCGGCCGAGGCCAGCGCGAACACGCGGACGTTGAGCGCGGGGTTGGTCAGGAAACCGGTCAGCCCCAGCAGGAACGCCGCCGTCACCGCCACCGCGGTCGACGAACCGGCCACCGCGAGCACCGCCAGTACCACCACCGCCGCGCCGATCCCGCCCGCCAGTGTCCTCAGTGGATGGACGTCGGCGAGCCGCCCGCCCAGGGTGATGCCGATGACCGCGCCCACGCCGTACAACCCGAGCACGCCGGGCAGCCAGCCGGTCGGCAGGCCGCTCACCTCGGTGAGTAGGGGAGCCAGGTAGCTGAACGTCGCCATCGCCATCGCGGTGCTGGCCGAGGTGATGGCGAAAGCCAGCCACAGCCGGGGATCGCGGTAGGACCGCAGTTCGCCGCGCAGGCTCGGGCGCTCGGCAGCGGGCCGGACCGACGGCACCAGCAGCAGCACCCCGACGATGGCCACGGCGGTCAGTGCCGCCACCGCCCAGAACGCCGAGCGCCAGCCCGCGAACTGGCCGAGGAAGGTGCCCGCCGGCACGCCGAGCACGTTGGCCACGGTCAGCCCGCCCGCCATCACCGCCAGCGCGCGGCCACGGCGTTCCGGCGGCACCATCGCCACCGTGGTGACCGCGGCGACCGCCCAGAACCCGGCGGCGGCCGCCGCGCTGACCACCCGCGAGGCGAACAGCAGCCCGTAGGTGGGTGCGACAGCGCCGACCACGTTGCCCAGCAGGAAGAGCACGAGCATGCCGAGCAGGGTGAGCTTGCGCGGCAACCGGAGCGTGGCCGCGGCCAGCAGCGGCGCGGCCACCAGCATGCCCACGGCGAACGCCGAGATCAGCAGCCCGGCGTCGGGGATGCTGACGCCGAGGTCGGTGGCGATCGGCGGCAGCAGCCCGGACAGCATGAACTCCGAGGTGCCGAGCGCGAAGATGCTCAGCGCCAGTACGTAGACGGCGATCGGCATCCGTCCCCCTTTGTTTTGGATCGAATGGTTCAAAATGTGGGCAGCGCAAGGTCGGGCGGATGGCGACGGGAGGTCAGAGCGTGCTGAGGGCGAGTTCCGCGATGCGTTCGAGCGTGGGGCGGTCGGTGCCGCTGCGTGCGCTCAGCCGCAGCGCGGCGATCTGGCTGTGCAGGAACCGGGCCACCACCAGCGCGTCGTGGTCGCTGTCGAGCTCGTCTTCGCGCTGCCCGGCGAGCACCACAGCGTGTATCGCGGCCACGTAGCGCTCAGCGTCCTTCGCCAGCTGGGCGCCGACCTCCGGGTCCTTGTCGCCGAGTTCGGCGAGCGTGTTCACCGCGAGGCAGCCGCGGTGGTCGCTGGTGAACTCGTCCTCGATGGTGTCCAGCAGCAGGGTGCGCAGCTTCTCGCGCGGCGACCCCGGGCTTTCGAGGAAGTCGATCTGGTGCTGGGTCATGGTGTCGCAGTAGTGCTGCAGCGCGCGGACGAACAACGCGTGCTTGCTGCTGAAGGTGTTGTAGATGCTGCTGCGCCCGAGTCCGGTGGCTTCGCAGAGCTGCTGGGTCGACGTGCCTTCGTAGCCGCCTCGCCAGAACGCGTGCATCGCGGAGTCGATGGCGGCTCGCTCGTCGAATTCACGGGGGCGGGCCATGGGCAGCACCCTACCTGTTTTGGACCGCTTGTTGCAAAACCCCGGGCAAGCGTGGCCGGGATCACCGGGGGAAGATGGACACCGTGGGTTACGACGCGTTGCTCTGGTTGTCGTTCGGTGGTCCCGAGGGCCCGGACGAGGTCATGCCGTTCCTGGAGAACGTGACGCGCGGGCGGGGTGTGCCGCGCGAGCGCCTCGAAGAGGTCGCCGAGCACTACCAGCACTTCGGCGGCGTCTCGCCGATCAACCGGCTCAACCGCGACGCGATCGCGGCGGTGGAGAAGGAGCTCGCGGCACAGGGGCTCGGCCTGCCGATCTACTTCGGCAACCGCAACTGGCAGCCCATGGTCGAGGACACGCTGGCCCGGATGAAGGCCGACGGCGTGCGCAACGCGCTGGTCTTCCCGACGAGCGCCTACGGTGGCTACTCCGCCTGCCGTCAGTACGACGAGGACATCGAACGCGCGCGGTCGGCGGTCGGCGAGGACGCGCCGGAACTGACCAAGCTGCGCCAGTTCTTCGACCACCCGTTGTTCATCGGTGCCTTCGCCGACGCCCTGCGCACGGCCCGCGCCGAACTGGACGACCCGGCGGGCGCCCGGATCGTGTTCGTGGCGCACTCGGTGCCGGTCAGCGCGGACAAGGCAGCCGGGCCACCCGAAGAAGGCGGGCACCGGTATTCGCGTCAGATCGCCGAAGCGGCGCGGTTGGTGGCAGCCGAGGCCGGGGTCGGGACCTACGACGTGGTGTGGCAGTCGCGTTCCGGGCCGCCGCAGGTGCCGTGGCTCGAACCGGACATCGTCGACCACATCGACGCGCTGCACGCCGAGGGTGTGCGCTCGGTGGTCGTCTGCCCGGTCGGTTTCGTCTCCGACCACCTCGAGGTCATCTGGGACCTGGACAACGAAGCCGCCGAACGCGCGCAGGAACTCGGCATGGGCTTCGCCCGCGCGGCGACGCCCGGCACCGATCCCCGCTTCGCCGAGCTGGTCGTGGAACTGATCCGTGAGCAGGTTTCCGGTGCTCCCGCGCGGAAGTTGTCGGACTTCCCGGTGGCGGGCTGCACGGTCAACGGCGCGCCCTGTGCGATCGCCTGCTGCGAACCGGCTCGCCGGCGTCCGGTGAGCTGAATCCTTCTCGGCGGGACCCGGCTCTTGTAGGGGCCGGGACAGTCCCGGTGCTGGAGGAGGTTGCCGTGGACGCCGTGGACCGGGATGGGTGGCCCCGGGAGACCTTGGTCGCCGCCGCGCAGGGCGGGGATCCCGGTGCCATCGCCGCCCTGGTTTCGGGTTCACACCCGCACGTGCAGCGCTTCGCGCGCTCGCTGTGCGCGTCGCCGGAGGACGCGGAGGACTCGGCGCAGGAAGCGCTGATCATCCTGTACCGCAAGATCGGCACCCTGCGGGCATCCGGCGCACTGGCGTCGTGGATGTTCCGGATCGTGCGCAACGAATGCCTTCGCCGGGCCCGCCGGGCTTGGCGCGGCGACGATCTGGCGCATTCCGGCGCGGTGGTGTCCGCGGAGGACGACGTGCTGCAACGGCTGGAGGCACAACGGGTGGCCGCGGCGATCGCCGAACTGCCCGCCGACCAGCGTCGCGTCCTGATCATGCGTGACATCCAGGGCTATCCCGGCCGCGCGGTCGCCGACGCGCTCGGCCTCAGCACGCCCGCGATGAAGTCCCGGCTGCACCGGGCCAGGGCCGCGGTCCGCCAGCTGCTGCTGGACGCCCGGTAACCGCACCAGCCATTCCCGAGGAGTTCCGTCATGCTCGAAATCGGTACCACCGTCCCCGACCTCGCACTGGAAGACACCGAAGGGCACGCCGTCCGGCTCGCGGACTACCGCGGCAAGGACAACGTGCTGCTGTACTTCATGCGCTCGACCACGTGTCCCGTGTGCAACAACCACGTCAAGGACCTCGCCCAGCTGACGGCCACCGACGTGCGTGTCCTGGTCGCCGTCCCGGAAGGCCGGACCCGGGCCGCGGCCTGGCTGGCGAAGCGGAAGCTGCCGTTCCAGGTGGTCACCGGCCGCCACGGCTCACCGCACGAAGCGGTCGGGTTGCCGCGCAAGGTGTTCGGCGCGCTGCAGCAGTCCGGCAGCCTGCTGATCGACCGGGACGGGAGCATCCGGCACGCCCACGCGGCGACCATGCCCACCCACAGCTACGACAAGAAGGGGATCACCGAAGCGATCCGCGCCCTCTCGGCTCAGGCGCCCGGTGGGACGACGCGGTAGTGCGTGGTCAGCCGCCGGTCGTCGTCCAGGAGGTGGAAGGCGATCGACGGCGGCGCGTCGAGGTCGGTGGTCTCGTGGCTTTCCCACGGCAGGTTGACCGTCGACACGACCCCCGGCACGACGAGCAGCGGCAGGCCGGCGAAGGTGCTCGCCGCTCCCGTGTGCGCGTGGCCACACAGCACCGCGACCACGTTGGGGTACCGGCCGAGCAGCGCGGCCAGCCGGTCCGTGCCCGACTGCCTGATGTCGTCGATGTACGGGATGTGCAGCACGACCGGCGGGTGGTGGAAGCACACGAACACCGGATCGTCCCCGGCGCCGTCGAGGACCGATTCGAGCCAGGCGAGCGTTCCGTCGTCGAGGTGGCCGTCGGCGCGGCCGGGGATGCTGGAGTCGCACAGGGCGAACACGGCGCCGCCGACGCGGTGCACCTGGTTGATCGGCTCGTCGGAGGCCTGCTCACCGAGCAACACCTCGCGGTACGGCCCGCGGACGTCGTGGTTGCCGGGGCAGTGCAGCGGCTTCCGCGGACCGGCGAAGAGCTTGGCGACCTGCTCGTACTCCTCGGCCAGGCCGTGATCGGCCAGGTCGCCGGTCACCAGCACCGCGTCGAGCTCGCCCGGCAGCCCGTCGAGGTGGGCGAACACGCGGGCCGCCCGGTCCAGGCTGCGCGGCCCGCCGTCGAGGTGCAGGTCGCTCACGTGCGCCAGCACGATCACGGCAACCGGTCCGGCTGATCGGCGAAGACCCGGATCGTCTCGTTGACGGCGGCGAACCGGGCGGTCCGGACGGCGTCGCTCAGGGGCCGCAGCGCGTCGGCACGGCGGATCGCGGCCGACGCCGAGAGCGCGCCACCCGGGTCGTCGGCGTGGGCCAGTGCGAGGATCGCGCCGATCTCTTCGGCCCGCTGCAACACGCGGAGCGCGCGGCCGGGGGTGCCGGACGGCCAGCTCACGTGGGCCGTGCGACGCAGGCGCTCGGACAGTTCGGCGCGCACGCCGGGGCGTTCCCTGGCCACGTCCAGTTCCTGGAGCGCGCCCGCGCTGTTCCGGGTCGCGCTGGTCAGGTCGTGTTCGGCCTCGCCGAGCCCGACGTACTCCATCGGCGCCGCCGTGGTGATCCGGTGCACGGTCCAGCGCAGCAGGCCTTCGGCGATCGTCTCCGGCACCACGCCGTACCCGACGTCGGGGAACACCACCGCCTCACCCGAGCGCAGCGCGGCTTCGGTCAGCGGGCCACCGCCGCCGAGACCGCGCACGTCGCCGGGCACCGGCAGCACGAACCGCGCGGAGCCGGCCCCGAGGCGGCGCAACGCGGTGAGGAAGGTCGCGAGCCCGGCCGGGCGCTCGCCGGTGACCGGGATGTCGAAGGCGTCGGCGACGAGCGGGTCGGCGGCCACCACCTCGTGGTCCTCGCCCCACACCCGGAGCGCGTCGAGGGCGTCGTCGGAGGCCGCGGCACCGTGGAGCCACGCCGAGGACCAGACCGCGAGGGACGCACTGGGACAGCACACGGATGCCAAGCGTACCGGGGCCCTGGAGCTGGTCCACGTCGACGGAGGCCGCGGAGGTCAGTAGCGTCGGTGGGGTGAACTCCGCACCAGCACACCTGCCCCGCACCGCGGGGGAGCTCCGCGCCGCCGGGTACACCCCGCGCGGGGTGAAAACCGAGATCCACGACAACCTGCTCACCGCCCTGCGGTCCGGCAAGGACCCGTGGCCGGGCATCGTCGGCTTCGGCCGCACCGTGCTGCCGCAGCTGGAACGCGCGCTGCTGGCCGGGCACGACGTGGTCCTGCTCGGCGAACGAGGACAGGGCAAGACCCGCCTGCTGCGCACCTTGGCCGGCCTGCTCGACGAGTGGACGCCGGTGATCGAGGGCGCCGAACTGCCCGAGCACCCGCTCGACCCGATCACCCCGGCTTCGCGCCGCCGGGCCGCCGAACTCGGCGACGAGCTGCCGGTGGCCTGGTTGCACCGGACCGAGCGCTACACCGAGAAGCTGGCCACCCCGGACACCTCCGTCGGTGACCTGATCGGCGACGTCGACCCGGTGAAGGTGGCCGAGGGGCGCAGCCTCGGCGACCCCGAGACCATCCACTTCGGACTGGTGCCGCGGGCGCACCGCGGCGTCGTGGCCATCAACGAGCTGCCCGACCTCGCCGAGCGCATCCAGGTCGCGCTGCTCAACGTGATGGAGGAACGCGACATCCAGGTCCGCGGCTACACGCTGCGGCTGCCGCTCGACGTGCTCGTGGTGGCCACCGCGAACCCCGAGGACTACACCAACCGCGGCCGGATCATCACCCCGCTGAAGGACCGCTTCGGCGCCGAGATCCGCACGCACTACCCGCTGGAGCTGTCGGCCGAGGTGGGTGTGGTGCGCCAGGAGGCGCAGCTGGTCGCCGAGGTGGGGGACCCGCTGCTGGAGGTGCTCGCCCGGTTCGTGCGCAACCTGCGCGAGTCCAGCGTGATCGACCAGCGTTCCGGCGTGTCCGCCCGGTTCGCCGTCGCGGCGGCGGAAACCGTTGCGGCGGCGGCGTTGCGACGTTCCGCGCTGACCGGTGAGGAGCCCGCCGTCGCCCGCCCGGTCGACCTGGAAGCCGTGCCGGCCGTGCTGCGCGGCAAGCTCGAGTTCGAACCGGGGGAGGAGGGCCGCGAGACCGAGCACCTGGTGCACCTGCTGCGCCGGGCGGTCGCCGAGACCGCGCGCGAGCGGTTCGCCGGGCTCGACCTGCGCCCGCTGGCCGACGTGATCGCCGACGGGCACCTGGTCGCCACCGGTGACCGCGTCCCGGGCGCCGACGTGCTCGCCGCGCTGCCCGAACTGCCGCTGCTGCACGAAGTCGCCCACCGCGCGGGGGTGTCCGCCGACGACTCGCCGGGGCGCATCGCCGCCGCGGTCGAACTGGCACTGGAATCGCTGTACCTCGCCCGCCGGGTGGCCAAGGACGAGGACGGGTCCAGCACGGTGTACGGGCCATGACCTACGCGTACGGGCCGTGGCACGACGGTCCCGACCCGCTGGCCCCGCCCGCCGACCTCCGCGACGCGCTCGACGAGATCGGCCGGGACGTGCTGGGCGGCTCGTCGCCCCGCGCGGCGCTGGAGGAACTGCTCCGGCGTGGCACCCGCGGCACCACCGGGCTGGACGAGCTGACCCGCCGCATCTGGCAGCGGCGCTCGGAGATCCAGCGGCGCAACAACCTCGACGGCACGCTCAACGAGGTCCGGCGCCTGCTGGACGAAGCGCTCGACGCGGAGAAGCGCGCGCTGTTCCCGGATCCGTCCGACGACGCGCGGTTCGACGAAGCCCGCCTGGACGCGTTGCCCCCGGGTACCGCGGCGGCGGTGCGGGAGCTGGCCGAGTACTCGTGGCGGTCCGAACAGGGCCGCGAGAACTTCGAGAAGATCCAGGAGCTGCTCGGCAAGGAGCTGCTGGATTCTCGGTTCGAGGGCATGAAGGAGGCACTGCAGGGCACGCGGCCCGAGGACGTCGAGCGGGTCCGGCAGATGCTGGCCGACCTCAACGCGCTGCTCGCCGCGCACGCGCAGGGCTTCTCCGACGTCCCCGAGCGCTTCGCCGAGTTCATGCGGCGGCACGGCGAATACTTCCCGGAGAACCCGAAGAACATCGACGAGCTGATCGACGCACTGGCCGCCCGGTCGGCCGCGGCCCAGCGCATGCTCAACTCGATGACCCCGGAGCAGCGCGCCGAGCTGGCCGAGCTGTCGCAGCAGGCGTTCGGCAGTCCCGAACTCGCGCAGCAGCTGGCCAACCTGGATTCCCAGCTGCGGGCACTGCGGCCGGGTGAGGACTGGGAGTCGGCCGGGCGGTTCCGCGGGAACAACCCGATGGGGCTCGGCGAGGGCGCGCAGGCGATGGCCGACCTCGCCGAACTGGACGCGCTGGCCGAGCAGCTCTCGCAGTCCTATCCCGGCGCGAGCCTGGACGACCTCGACCTGGAGGCGCTGACCCGCCAGCTCGGCCAGGACGCCGCCGTGGACGCCCGCAGGCTGTCCGAACTGGAACGCGAACTGCGTGGGCAGGGGTTGTTCGAACGGTCGCCGGACGGGTCGCTTCGACTGTCCCCCAAGGCTTTGCGCAGGCTGGGGGAGACGGCGCTGTCGGACGTGGTGCGCTCGCTGCGCGGGCGCACGGGTGACCGCGAGACCGCTTCGGCGGGCGCGGCGGGCGAGCCGACCGGTTCGACCCGGCTGTGGCGGTTCGGGGACACCCAGCCGTGGGACGCGTCGCGCACCGTGCGCAACGCGGTGCTGCGCAACGCCTCCACCGGCGGCGCGGCGGTGCGGCTGGACGTCTCCGACGTGGAGATCGCCGAGACCGAGCACCGGTCGCGGGCCGCGGTCGCGCTGTGCGTGGACACCTCGTGGTCGATGGTGCAGGAGGGCCGGTGGCTGCCGATGAAACGCACCGCGCTGGCCCTGCACCAGCTGATCTCCACCCGGTTCCGCCACGACGCGCTGCAGCTGATCACCTTCGGGCGCTACGCCGCGCCGGTCGAGCTGGGTGACCTGGTCGGCCTGGAAGGGGCATGGGAGCAGGGCACGAACGCCCACCACGCGCTGCTGCTGGCCGGACGGCACCTGCGGCGGCACCCCGGCGCGCGGCCGGTGGTGCTGATGGTGACCGACGGGGAGCCGACCGCCCACCTGGAGGCCGACGGCGAGGCGGAGTTCTCCTACCCGCCGCTGCCGCAGACCATCCGCCGGACCCTCACCGAGGTGGACCGGCTGGCGAAGCTGGGCGCGGCCGTCACCGTGTTCCGCCTCGGTGACGACCCGCGCCTGACCTCGTTCGTGAACCTGATCGCCCGCCGCTCCGGCGGGCGGGTGGTGGCGCCGGACCTGGACGGCCTCGGCGCCGCCGTGGTGGACGACTACCTGCGCAACCGCTTCTGACTCAGCGGGTGTCAGCGCGTGTCAGCGTTGGTCTACGTCGCGCTGCAGTTCCACGTCCCGGACCCCGGGCACGTCCTGCAGCGCGGCGACGTCGCCCGAGCCGATCGACCCGGTCACCGTGCCGATCGGTTCGAGCACCGCGTCGACGGTGAGCCCCGCCTCTTCCAGCGCGCTCACCACCGCCGGGATCGAGGACAGTTCCTCGTCGGCGATGGACACGATCACTTTGCGGTCCTCGGTCATCGCCGCTCCTCGCTGGTCACGGCCACCGGTTCAGGGCGCCTGCACCAGTCCAACACCTGAGTCCTGCGAAGACAACCCGCTGCGCAGCGAGCACTGCGAGAGCCTGCCCCACAGTTCCCAGCCCCGGGCGCCGTACTTCTGCGCCACGAGCGCGGCCAGGCCGGACACGTGCGGCGTGGCCATGCTGGTGCCGCTGATGCTGCGGTAGCGCTTCGGCATCGGCCACGCCGAGTGCACGTTCACGCCCGGCCCGCCGATGTCCACGCCGTGGCCCGCGTCCACCGAACCGGAGGAGAAGTCGGCGATCGCGCCGGCGGAGTCGACCGCGCCGACGGCGAGGATCGACGGGCAGTTCGCCGGGTGCCCGATCGGCGCGATGCTGCCGTTCGCCCGCTCGCTGGCGTTGCCCGCCGCGGCGATGATCAGCGTGCCGCGGCTCAGCGCGCGCTGGGCGACCTGCTCGTAGACCGGCGAGAACGGGTCACCGGGGTTGGTGTCCGCGCCCAGCGACATGGAGATGATCGCGCAGCCGTTGCTGATCGCCCAGGAGATGCCGGCCAGGATGCCGCCGTCGGAACCGGAACCGGAGTTGCCCAGCACCTTGCCCGCGTAGATCTCGGCCTCGTAGGCGATGCCGTAGCCCGGCCCGCCGTCGACCTTGCGCGGCCCGCACGAGGTGCCGATGCAGTGCGTGCCGTGGCCGTTGGCGTCCTGCACGTCCTCGCCGGTGACGAACGAGCTGGTGACCAGCGTGCGCCCGGCGAAGTCGGGGTGGCCGACGTCCACGCCGGTGTCCAGCACGGCGACCCGGACACCCTTGCCGCTGAACTGGCTCTCGTGCGCCCGGGTGGCCTGCAGGCCCCAGGTGAACAGCTTCTCGTCGATCGCGGCCTGCTCCGCGGTCGGCGCGGCGGGTGAGATCGCGAAGACCGTGCGCTCGGGCTCGATCCGGGAGATCGGCCCCGGCGCGTCGGCCGCCGCGGTGAGCGCGGCGACCTGGTCCTCGCCCGCCGTCACCACCGCCACGCCCAGTTCGTGCAACAGCAGCCCGTCGGCGTCGCCGAGCGAACCGGCCGTCGCGGTGTCGTACAGGTCCGCCGTGCTCGCCGTCCGCAGCCCGGCGACGTCGGCCATGCTCCGGGCCCCCGCCACGGCTGAATCCTCTTCCAGCAGGACCAGGTACCGCCCCGTGGTCCCGCTCGCGCCGTCCGTCATGTCCCCATCCCCTTGTGCTCGGAAAGTGTGCCTCTGGGTGAGTCGCTTTCCGGGCACCGGGCGCAACACGAATCACGTCACCTTTTGGTGGCGATCCGGCGGGCAGGGCTGATCAATTCCGCCCAGTGACAAGGATTCTCGCGCCGCGAGCGGGAACCATGGTGATGTGCCGGGCTTTCGCGTGTTCCCGGTTGGGCCGATCGGGCGACAGGTGGAAGCGGCGCAGCACCTCGCGCAGCACGACATTGGCTTCCATCAAGGAGAAACCGGCACCGAGGCAGCGGCGGACTCCGCCCCCGAACGGGAACCAGGTCCCGGCGGGCGGCGTGCCGTCGAGGAAGCGCTCCGGCCGGAACCGCGCCGGGTCGGGGTGGTTCGCCGGATCGGCGTGCACCAGCGCGATCGACGGCTGCACGGTGAACCCGGCGGGCAGCAGGTAGCCGCCGACCTCGACGTCCTCGGTGAGCCGCCGCGCGACCTCGTGGATCACCGGGTGCAGGCGCATCGCTTCCTTCGTCACCGCTTCGAGGTACTTCTCGTCGCCGGAATCGGCGGCTTCGGTGGCCGCGCGCAGGTGGGCGGGGTCGCGGGCGAGTTCGTGGAAGGCCCAGGCGAGCGTGGTCGCGGTGGTCTCGTGCCCGGCCAGCAGCAGGGTGATCAGCTGGTCGCGCAGTTCCGCGTCGGACAGCGGATCGTCACCCGGCACGGTGAGCAGGCGGGACAGCACGTCGCCGCGCGTGTCCAGGTCGTCCGCACGGCGGCGGTCGGCGATCTCGGCGTAGATCAGCTCGTCGATCTCCCGCTGCCGCTGGGCGTTCCGCTTCCACGGGCCGAACTTCTGCAGGTTCGCGTTGTGCCAGCCGAAGATGTCCAGCGGGCTGATGTCGAGCAACCGGCCCAGCAGGACGCGCAGCCGGTCCAGTCGTGGTCCGTCGGCCACCCCGAACACCACGCGCAGGATGACCTCCAGCGTCAGCGCCTGCATCCGTCCGTGTGAACGGAAAACCCGATCGTGGGGCCACCGCTGCACCTCGGCCACGGTCAGCTCGGTGACCATCTCGCGGTAGCCGCGCAGTGCCGAGCCGTTGAACGCGGGCATCAGCAGCTTGCGCGCCCGCATGTGCTCGTCCTCGTCGGTGAGCAGCACCGAGTGCTCGCCCATCAGCGGTTTGAGGATCGCGTTGCCCTCGCCGGCGTGGAAGGTGGTGGCCGGGCCGGTGAACACGGCCTTGATGTGCTCGGGGTCGGACAGCGAGACCACGTCGCGCTCGGGGTAGATCCGCAGCCGGACCACGTCGCCGTAGCGCCGGCGCGCCAGTGGCAGCAGGAACTGGCGGAAGCTGCCGAAGAGCAAGGTCTGCACGGCGACCGGCAGGCGCGGTCCCGGCGGCAGCGCCGCGGAACCGGTCGGGCGGGTGGCGGGACGGGTCGGTGCGGTGCTGGTCATGGCGTCTCCTCCCGAGGCGTCTGCCCCGATTTATACGCGCGTATAGATCGGCTGTCCAGATGGACAGCACCTAGGCTGTGGTGGTGGGTCACCGGGAAGAACTGCTGGCCGCCGCGCGGCGGCTGCTCGAGGACAAGGGCTACGCGCACATCACCGCGCGCGACCTGGTCGCCGCCTCGGGCACCAACCTGGCCTCGATCGGGTACCACTTCGGGTCCAAGGCCGGCCTGCTCACCGCGGCGATCGGCGAGGTCTTCGAGGAGTGGACCAACCAGCTGGCCGACATCGCGATGGCCGAGCCCGGCGTGCCGCCGATCGAGCGCGGCCGGGTGACCTGGACGGCGTTCCTGGAGAACCTCGACACCCGCCGCGCGCTGCTGCTGTCCTATGTGGAGGCTCTGGCCCAGGCCGAGCGGATGCCGTCGCTGCGCGAGCAGTTCGCCGCGCAGTACCGGCGCTGCCGGGGCCGGGTGGCCGGGCTGGTGGCGCAGTCGCTCGGCGAGGGCTGGTCCGCCGACGACCCGCGCTGCGCGGCGGTGGCGAGCTTCGTCATCGCGGTCTGCGACGGGCTTTCCGTGCAGTGGCTGCTCGATCCGGAGGGCGCGCCGAACGGCGAGGACCTGACCGCCGGGCTCGCCCTGCTCTGGTCGGCTTCGGCGCAGTGGCCGGAACGGGCTTGACCCTCACGCGACGTGAGGACCCAGAGTGGCCTTCGTCAGGGCCGGGACACCGGCCGAAAAGGGGAGAGGGGAACGCCGTGGGCTTGCCGGTCGGCCGGGTGGCCGAACTCGCCGGGGTGACCGTGCGCACGCTGCACCACTACGACGAGATCGGCCTGCTCACCCCGAGCGGCCGCAGCGCCGCCGGGTACCGCCGCTACAGCGACGCCGATCTGGACCGGCTGCAGCGCGTCCTGGTCTACCGGGAGCTGGGCTTCCCCCTCGAGACGATCGCGGCCATTGTGGACGAACCGTCGGGCGATCCGGTCGGGCACCTCGAGCACCAGCGCGAGTTGCTCCACGAGCGGATCGAGCGGTTGCAGCGCATGGTCGCGTCCGTCGAGCACGTGCTGGAGGCGAAGAAGATGGGCGAAGCGCTGACGCCGGAGGAGAAGCTGGAGGTGTTCGGCGGCTTCCGCGAGCCGGAAGGCTATGCCGAGCAGGCCGCCGCGCGCTGGGGTGGCACGCCGGAGTGGCAGTGGGCGCAGGAGAACGCCGAGCCGAGGACCAAGGAGGACTGGGCCGAGGCCGAGCGCGTCCGGCAGGACTGGGTGGAGCGGCTGCTCGCGCTGCTGGACGCGGGCGCCGCGCCGGACAGCGAGGCGGCGATGGACCTCGCGGAGGAGCACCGGCGGATGCTGGGGTCGTTCATGGGGGAGTGCGGGTATGAGATGCATCGCAACGTCACCGCGCTCTACGTGACCGAACCGGTACAGCTCGGTTTCCTCGTGCGCGAGCCGGACCAGCGCCCCGGCCTCGCCGAGTTCATCCGCGACGCCGTGGTGGCGAACTCCGCAAGGACGGAGTAGCGGCCCCGCCTTCCCGTCCGATCATCCCACCGGGCGGGAAGGCACCACGGGGGTCGGCTTACGCTGGAGCGTATGCAGACTTGGTCATCGACTCCTGTGCCCCGGGTGCCAGGGACTTCCCGTCCCCTGCGGCTCCACGACACCTCGACCGGGCAGCTCCGGCCGACGGCGCCGGGATCGACGGCCCGGTTGTACGTCTGCGGGATCACCCCGTACGACGCCACCCACCTCGGGCACGCGGCCACCTACCTGGCGTTCGACCTGGTGAACCGGCTCTGGCGGGACGCCGGGCACGAGGTCCACTATGTACAGAACGTCACCGACATCGACGACCCGCTGCTCGAACGGGCCGCGCGCGACCAGGACGACTGGGTGGTGCTCGGCATGCGCGAGACCGCGCTGTTCCGTGAGGACATGGAGGCGCTGCGGGTGATTCCGCCCCGCGACTTCGTCGGCGCGGTGGAGACCATCCCGGAGATCGTCGAGGTGATCGGCAAGCTGCTGGCCAGCGGCCTGGCCTACCGGGTGGACGACCCGGAGTACCCCGACATCTACTTCGCCAAGGACGGCAGCGGCCGGTTCGGCTACGAGTCCGGGTACGACGCCGAGACCATGGCGAAGTTCTTCGCCGAGCGCGGTGGCGACCCCGACCGCGCAGGCAAGCGGGACCCGCTGGACGCGCTGCTCTGGCGCGTCGCACGGCCCGGTGAGCCGTCGTGGGAGTCCGAACTGGGCGCGGGCCGTCCCGGTTGGCACATCGAGTGCAGCGCGATCGCGGTGAACCGGCTGGGCATGGGCTTCGACGTCCAGGGCGGCGGTTCCGACCTGGCGTTCCCGCACCACGAATACAGCGCCGCGCACGCCGAGGCGCTTTCCGGCGAGCACCCGTTCGCGCGGCACTACGTGCACGCGGGGATGATCGGCCTCGACGGTGAGAAGATGTCGAAGTCCAAGGGGAACCTGGTGTTCGTTTCCCGTCTGCGGGCGGACAAGGTGGACCCCGGCGCGATCCGGCTCGGCTTGTTCGCCGGGCACTACCGCAGCGACCGGTCGTGGACGGACGAGGTGCTCGAAGCCGCCGAGGCGCGGCTGTCCCGCTGGCGCGAGGCGATCTCGCTGCCCGCCGGACCGGCCGCCGAGGACACCGTGGCCCGGCTGCGCGAGCACCTCGCCGACGACCTCGACACGCCCAAGGCGCTCGCGGCCGTCGACGCCTGGGTGGACGAAGCGCTGACCCGGCGGGGGACCGACAACGCCGCGCCCGGCCTGGTGCGCGACGCCGTCGACGCCCTACTCGGGATCGCCCTGTAGCCGCCCGGCGGCCACGAGTACTTCGCGGCCGCCGAAACGGCGCTGCCACAGGCGGTCGTGGGAAACGGTGACGACCGCCCCCGGGTAGTCCCGCAGTGCGGCTTCCAGTTGCTCGACGAGCACCGGCGAAAAGTGGTTCGTCGGCTCGTCGAGCAGCAGGACGTCGACCGGGTCCGCCAGCAGCCGGTCGAGCCGCACCCGCCGCCACTGGCCCACCGAAAGCGTGCCGGTGGCGGCCGGTTCGTCCTGCGGCAGGTAACCGACGCGCCCGTGCGCCCGGACCGCCCCGGGTGCCAGTTCACCGGCCAGCACCCGCAGCAGGCTCGACTTGCCCGCGCCGTTCGGCCCGGTGACCAGCAGTCGGTCGCCCGCCCGCAGGGTGAACCCGTCGAAGGTGATCCGGCCCGGGATGTCCACTGCGGACACTTCCAGCAACGGTCCGCCGGCTTCGCCCGTGGTGCGGGCGCTGCTGGTGAACCGCGGCGGATCAGGTGGCCTCGGCACCGGTCTCGCCCGCAACCGGCCGAGCCGTTCCCTGGCCGACCGGGTGCGGGTGGTGATCGACTGCTGCACCCGGCGCCCGTCCCCGTGGTACTTGCACTTGTTGTGGTCGGCCATCGGGCGTCCCGGCGCCACCCGGTACGCGGTGTGCTCGGCGAACTCGGTCCAGCGCGTGATTTCCGCCCGCCAGTCCTCGTACGCCTGCTCCCAGCGCAGCCGCGCGGCACGGCGTTCGCGGAGGTAGCCGTCGTACCCGGTGCCGTAGCGCCGGACCGTGCCGGACTCCACCTCCAGCAACGTCGTGGTGATGGCGGTGAGGAACAGCCGGTCGTGCGAGACGGCCACCACCGTGCCGCGATGTCGGCGCAGCCGGTTCTCCAGCCACCTCAGCGCTTGCGCGTCGAGGTGGTTGGTCGGCTCGTCGAGCAGCAGCAACTCGGGGTCGGCCGCGAGCACGGCGGCCAGTGCCAGCCTGGCCCGCTCACCTCCGGACAGCTCCCCGAGCCGCCGCTCCCGCGAGAGACCGGAAAGCCCGAGGGTGTCCAGTGTTTCCGCCAGCCGGGCGTCCACTGTGTACCCATCACGGCGTTCGAACTCGGCCAGCAGGGCGCCGTACCGCGTCAGATCCTCATCGGACAATCTCCTTTCCAGGCGGCGTAGTTCGGCTTCGAGCCAGCGGAGATCGGCCAGTGCGCTGTCCGCGGCGTCGGCCACGGTGGCTTCCGGTGGGAGGGCGAGAACCTGGTCGAGAAAGCCGACACCGCCAGGGAAACACACGTTGATCTCCCCGGAATCCGGTTGGATCGCACCCGCCATCAGCTGGAGCAGGGTGGACTTGCCGGAGCCGTTCTCGCCGACGATTCCGGCTCGTTCGCCGGGGCGCACGGTGAACGTCACGTCCCGCAGCACGTGATGGCCCGGATAGGCCTTCGAGACCGCGTGCAGACTCAATTGCGCTGTGGTCGTCCTACTCAAGCGCGGTCCTCCTTTCCCTCGCGCAGCCTCAGTTCCCGGCCGGTCCAGCCGCGGCGCAGCCAGCGGTCGTGTGAGGCGATCACCACGGCACCGGGCGCGGTGCCCAGCGCGGCGAACAGTTCCTCGGCCAGGGTGAGGGAGATGTGGTTGGTCGGTTCGTCGAGCAGCAGTACGTGCGGTGGCTCGCCGAGCAGGAGCGCCAGCGCGACCCGCCGCCGCTGCCCGACCGAGAGGTGCCCGACCGGCCGGTCCAGGTCGCGGCGGGCGATCAGGCCCAGCTCGCTCAGCGTGCCGTCGCCCGCGAGCTGCCGCGGTGTCCGGCTCAGGTCGGGGAACACGACGTCCTGTTCCAGGAAGCCGATCCTGATCCCGCTGCCGCGGCTGACCGTGCCGGATTCCGGAATCAGCCGCCCGGCCAGGACGTCGAGCAGCGTCGACTTCCCGGCGCCGTTGCCGCCGGTGATCAGCAGCCGGTCGTCGGTGGCCAGATCCAGTTGTCCGATGTGGAGCCTCCCGGGTACGTCGATGCCGCGCGCGGACAGGGCGAGCTTGTCCTCGGTGGCGGCCGCGGTCAGGTTCGCCGAGAACCGCAGTGGCGCGGGCGGTTTGCGGACCTGGTCACGGCGCAGTTCCTCGTAGCGCAACTGGGCGTTGCGCACCCGCCGCGAGATCTGCTTCTGCACGCGGCCGGTCTTGAAGTCGTAGAGCATCTTCGCGTTGTCGCGCTGCGGTCGGTTGTGCGCGACGTTGCGCGCGGTCACCGCCACGGCTTCCTTCAGTTGCCTGAGTTCGTCCTGTTCCTCCGCGTACCGCTGGGCCCAGCGCGCCCGTTCGGCCCGTTTCTGGACCAGGTAGTCGGAATACGTGCCGCCGTACCGGGTCGGCCCGCCGAGCGCCGGGTCCAGGTCGACGATGTCGGTGCACACCGCGTCGAGGAAGACGCGGTCGTGCGAGGACAACACGATGACGCCGGGCAGCGCGGCGAGGTGGCGTTCGAGGAACTCCATCCCGGCGTCGTCCAGGTGGTTCGTCGGCTCGTCGAGCAGCAGGGTGGCCGGCTGCCGGATGAGCAGCGCGGCCAGGCCCAGCCGGGACCGCTGGCCGCCGGAAAGCGTGCCGAGCGGCCGGTCCGGCGCGATCCCCGCGAGGCCGAGCCCGTCGCACACCAGCTTGGCGCGGCGGTCGGCGTCCCACAGGTCGTGCGCCTGCGCCCATTCCAGGACCTGGCCGTACTCGTCGAGCACGGCCTGGTCCTCCGGTGCCTCGGCCAGCCGTTCGGTCAGCTGGTCGAGCCGGGCGGCGGCGTCGCGGATCTCGCTGAGCGCGTCGTCGATGACGTCGGAAAGCCGTGCGTCGCCGGGAAAGGGCAGCTCCTGCAACAAGAACCCGAGGTCGGCACCGCGTTGCACGGTGCCGGCGTGCGGCTCCTCGAGCCCGGCGAGCAGGCGCAGCAGCGTGGACTTGCCGATGCCGTTCTCGCCGACCAGCCCGAGTCGCTGCCCGGCGCTGGCCACCAGGTCGAGCCCGTCGAAGACCACGCGGTCGCCATAGCTGAAGGTGAGATCCCTGGCTTGCAGGGACATCGTGTTCGAAGACGCTGAAGAAGACATGGAGCATCACCGGCCCGTGGAGACAAGGGGACACCCGCCGGGCACGAGGAGGCCGCGGATGCGGGTGGGGGCTGGTGTCAGTTGTCCATGATGCGAGCAGGTTAACGCAACTGGAGTTGGATTAGCAACCCCTTGGCTTCCAGAACCTTCTGTGCAACTCTGAAAGAGAACTTTCGAAAGACTTCTTTCAGATTGGACCAGCGATGGCCGAATTACCGCCGCGGACCCGCGTCCGGGATGTGGAGCTGCTCAAGGCGCTGGCGCACCCGCTGCGGTCGGCGCTGCTCAACTACCTGATGGCGGTCGGCCCGCGCACGGCCAGCGAGTGCGCGGTGGCGGTGGACTCGTCGGCGTCGAACTGCAGCTGGCACCTGCGGCAACTGGCCGAGTTCGGCCTGGTGGAGCGGGCCGAGAGCGGGGACGGCCGGGAGCGGCCGTGGCGCGTGAAGCACGTCGGGCTCGACTTCGGCGAGCTGGCCGACGAGCCGTCCGCCCGCTCGGCCCAGCTGGCCGTGTTCGGCACCCGCCTCCGCGAGGAGGAGGAACTGACCCAGCGCTATCTCGACACCGCCGAGCGGAGCGAGCCCGAATGGCTCGACGCCTCCTCGATCAACTTCTACGGCCTGCGCGTCACCGCGGCTGAGCTGGCGGACCTGGTCACCGCGGTCGACGCGCTCATCCGGCCGTACGTCGGCACCATCCGCCAGGACGCGCCCGCCGACGCGCGCCCGGTGCACGTCAGCCTGCGTGCCTTCCGGCGGATCGAAGCCGACGGGCAGCCGAGCGCGTGAATCTGCTGCGGGAACCCAAGTTCGCCAGGCTGTCCGCGGCCTCGCTGCTCTCCGAGGTCGCCGAGTGGATCCTGCAGGTCTCGCTGCCGCTGACGATGTACCGGCTGACCGGCTCGGCGGCGTCCACCGCGGTGATGATGATCATCGGCCTGGTGCCGGCGGTGGTGGTCAGCCCGATCGCCGGTCCGCTGGCCGACCGCGGCAACCGGCACCGGGTGCTGTGCGCGGTCTCGCTCGCGCAGGCCGCGGTGGCCGTGCCGCTGCTGCTCGCCGAGCACGTGGCGGTGCTGTACGTGGTGATGGCCGCGCAGGCCGGGCTCGCGGCGATCTCCGAACCCACGCGGAACGCGCTCGTCCCGCAGCTCGTCGGGCCCGAGCGGGTGACCGCCGCGAACGGGCTGATGAGCGTGAACGCGAACGTGGCCCGGCTGCTCGGCGCCTGGGCCGGGGGCGTGCTCCTCGGACTCGGCGGACTCGGGCTGACGGTCGGCGTCTACGCCGCGGTGCTGGTGCTCGCCGGGGCGCTGTTCGCCCCGCGGTTCGCGGCCGGCCTGCCGGGTTCGGGGGAGCGGCCGCACGTGCTGCGGCAGTGGGTCGACGGGCTGGCCGAGATCCGGCGGAACCCGGCGCTGCGGGTGACCTCGGTGGCGGTGGTGCTGCAGTCGATCGCCCAGGGCATGTTCCTAGTGCTTTTCCTGGTTTTCGTCCTCGAATCGCTGCGGGGTGACGAAGCCGATGTGGGCCTGTTGCGGGGCGTGCAGGCCGTCGGCGGACTGGCGGCGGGGGTGCTGGTCGCGACGGTGGCGCGGCGGGTGGCCCCGGCGAAACTGTTCGGCTGGGGCGCGCTCGCGATGGGGGTGTACTCGGCGCTGATCTGGAACACCGCGCACCTGACCACGGCCATGGCGGTGTTCGTCGGCCTGTTCGCGGTGGCCGGTGGACCTGGGGTTTTCCTGGGGAGCGGGGTGCTGTCGGTGATCCAGACGGTGACGCCGCCCGAGCTGACCGGCCGGGTGCTCAGCACCGCCTTCGCCGGGATCGCCGCCGCGCAGGCGCTCGGCATGCAGGTGGCCGGGGCGCTGGCCGACCGCATCGACCTGGAGATCTTGCTCGACGTTCAAGCGTCGCTGTTCCTGCCGGCCGGGGCGCTGGTGCTGCTGCGCTTGGCCCGGCGGCGGAGCCCGGCGCTAACGTAGGGGCGTGCCCACCCTCTTCGCCACCAGTGACCTGCACGTGACCCACGAAGGCAACGCCGAGGTCGTCGACACCATCCGCCCGGACGGACCGGAGGACTGGCTGCTGGTGGCCGGGGACGTGGGGGAGCAGGTCCCGGCGATCATGAAGACGCTGAAGATGCTGCGCGACCGGTTCGCCAAGGTGATCTGGGTGCCGGGCAACCACGAGCTGTGGACCACCGACCGCGACCCGGTGCAGCTGCGCGGGCAGGCGCGGTACGACGAGCTGGTGCGCCGGTGCCGCGAGCTCGACGTGCTCACCCCGGAGGACGAGTTCGCGGTGTGGGAGCACGGCAGCGAGCCGCTGACCATCGCGCCGATGTTCCTGCTCTACGACTACAGCTGGCGCACCCCCGCCGCCCAGGGGCGGCCGCTGTCGGTCGCGATGGACCAGGCGCGGGAGGCGGGCGTCATCTGCACCGACGAGTACTTCCTGCACCCGGACCCGTACCCGACGCGCCAGGAGTGGTGCGCGCAGCGGCTGCGGGTGACCGAGAAGCGGCTGCTGGAGATCCCGGAGGACCGCAAGACGATCCTCATGTCGCACTGGCCGCTGCACCGGCACCCGACCGAGCCGCTGTACTGGCCGGAGTTCGCCATGTGGTGCGGCACCACGGAAACCGAGGACTGGCACCTGCGCTTCCGCGCGGAGATCGCGGTCTACGGCCACCTGCACATCCCGCGCTCGACCCAGGCGGACGGGGTGCGCTTCGAAGAAGTCTCGCTGGGCTACCCGCGGGAATGGCGCAAACGAGCCCGAGGCGCCGTCCCCCTGCACCGCCTCCTCTGACATCGCCGCCCCCGCCGAACCGGTGATTTCGCCGATGCTCGCCCGGTCGCCGGCGGGTCAGGCTGCATGAGTTCGTTCCTGTGATCTGGAGGAATTCATGCGTCGATTCTTCGGCATGCTCGCGGCCGTGCTGGCCGCGTTGTTCGTCTTCTCGCCGATGCCCGCGGCGAGCGCCGGGACCAGCACCCCGGTGATCTTCGTGCACGGGTACACCGGCAGCGCCTCGAACTGGGTCACCGCCCGGTCGGTGTTCCAGTCGGCCGGATGGTCGAGCAGCAAGCTCTTCGCCTACGAGTACAACTCGTACGGCAACAACGTCCAGAACGCCCAGGGCCTGGCCACCTACGTCAACCAGGTCAAGTCGCAGACCGGCGCGTCGCAGGTCAGCATCGTCAACCACTCGATGGGCGGGCTGGTCAGCCAGTACTACCTCAAGGTCCTCGGCGGCAACCCGAACGTCACGCACCTCGCCTCGATCGCCGGCGCGAACCACGGCACCACCTTCGCCGGGGCCTGCCTGATCTACGTGACCTGCCAGCAGATGTACCCGGGTTCCTCGTTCATCGGGCAGATCACCTCGGGTGACGAAACGCCGGGCAGCACCAAGTACGCGACCTGGTACTCCGCGTGCGACGGGATCATCCTGCCCTACACCAGCACCCGGCTTTCCGGTGCGACGAACAACAACGTCGCCTGCCAGACGCACATCGGCTTCCTGGCCGATCTCTCCGTGCTGAATTCGATCGCGAACTTCATGAAAAGCTGACCGAACCGGGCCCGGTGCCGTCGCCCGGCGGCGCCGTGGCCCGTTTCGCGAGCATCGCGGCGAGTTCGACGCGGGAACGGACGCCGAGTTTGGTGTAGATGTTGCGGAGGTGGTGGTCGACCGTGCGGTGGCTGATCACCAGCCGCCGCGCGATCTCGCGGTTCGTCTTGCCCCCGGCGACCAGCAGCGAGATCTGCGTCTGCTGCGGGGTCAGCGAGGGCAGGTCGCCGTCGGTGAGTTCGGCCGGGTCACCGCCCGCCGCGCGGAGTTCGGCACGGGCCCGCCCGGCCCAGAAGTCGGCGCCGTGCCGTTCGAACAGGCGGGCCGCGTCGCCGAGCAGTTCGCGCGCGTCGCGGAATCGCCGGTCCCGGCGCAGCCGCATCGCTTGGCACAGCTGGGTTTTCGCCAGTTCCAGCGGGGTACGCGCCAGCCGGTGCAGGTCCACGGCGATGGTGAAGTGCTTGTCGGCGGCGTCCGGATCCCGCGCCAGCAGACCGTGGCACCGCTGCGCCAGCGCCCGCCACTGCACGCTGCCGGTCGCCTCGGCCCAGCCGTCGAGCACCCGCAGCCCGCGCACCGCGTACTCCGGTTCCTCGCAGCGCACGGCCGCTTCGACGAGCAGCGGCGTGGCGAGCACGGCGATCGCCGGTTGCGCGTGCCCGGTGTCGGCGGACAGCGTGTGGAAGCGGGCCAGCGCTTCGGCGGGCCGGTCGGTCGCCAGGTCCAGGCACACTTCGGCCCACGCGGCGATCGCGCGCGGCCGGCCGAGCGAGCGCCGGTCGAGGTCCGGTTCGGCTTGGTCGAGCCACTTCCGGGCGGCCTTGGCGTCGCCGAGTTGCGCGGCGGACAACGCCAGCACGGTCAGGTTCTCCGCGGCACAGGTGCGCTGACCGGCGCTTTCGGCCAGCCCTTCGGTGGCCGCGGCCACGGCCGCGCGGTGCCGGTCGAGCAGTGCCGCCGTCATCCCGAGGTGGATCAGCGCCCACGGCAGCGTGGTCACCGCTTCGATCCGCGCCCGCGCGACCGCCGCCGCCGCGTATTCGTGCGCCAGCGCCGTCCGGCCGAGGGAGAGCGCGGCTTCGGCGGCCCAGACCTGGCTGCGCACGTCGTCGGGCGCCACCCGCAGCGCTTCTTCCAGCGCTGGGACCGCTTCTTCGTGCCTGCCGGAGAAGGTCGCGGTCAACCCGCGTGTGTGGGCGGCGGCGAGCCGTACGCCTGGCGCGTCCGAGGTGCGCGCGAGCTGGGCGGTGCGCACCGCGATCGCGGCGAAGCCCCGCAGGTCACCGCTGATCCGGCGGGCTTCCCCCGCCAGCATCAAGGCGACCGAAGTCTCGCTGGGTGCCAGGCTTTCCGCCGCGGTGAGCAGTTCGTGCGCGGCGACCGCCGGTTCGCCGTCCCGCAGCTCGATTTCCCCCTGCAGCAACCGATCCCCGGCCCGGCGCAGCAACTGCCGTGCCCAGGATGTGCGGCCGAGTTCCCAGGCACCGCGCGCGGCCGGGATCAGCCATTGTGGACCGTCCGAGGTCAGTTCCGCCGCGCGTTCGAAGGCGTGCACGGCTTCCTCGCTCACACCCGCGCGCAACGCCGCCTCACCGAGCACAGTCGCCATGGCGGGCGCGGTGTCTTCCCGGAGCGTCGCACGGACCACCGGACTGGCCAGCAGACCCGACGCCAGTGCTTCCTCACGGGCATGGACCCCGCACCGGTCGAACTCGGCCTGGCTCAGCGGCGATTCCGACGCCGCCAGCAGCACGAACCTGCGGGCCGCCGGGGTCAGCGCGTCGAACACCCGGCGATAAGCGGTGCGCTGGCGGCCATCCGCGGGCAGCGTCTCCCCACCCGACTCGGCCAGCTCCCGCAGGTTCAGCGGATTGCCACCGGCGAGCGTGAGCAACTCCGGCCGTGCGCCCGGGGGCAGCAGGTTCGCGGCGGCGGTGTCGTCGAGGGGCGCCAGGCGGATCGTGGGCAGGCCGTCGAGCGGGTCCGGCCCGGCGAATCCCGGCCCGGTCGCGAACACCATCACTACCGGGAGCCCGGCCAGCCGCCGGGCCGCGAACGCCAGCGCGGTCAGCGACGCCTCGTCCCACCACTGCGTGTCATCGGCCCAGCAGAGCAGCGGCCCGAGTTCGGCGAGCAGCCGGTGCACCGCGCTGAACAGGGCGAACTCACCCGGTTCCGGACCGCCCAGCCCGGCGGCGAAGCGCACCGGGTCCGGGCAGCCGGGCAGGTCCGCCACCGGTTGCAGGAACCGGTGCAGCGCGCCGAAACGCAGGGCTCGCTCGGCCGGTGCACCGGTGGCGCCGAGTTGGCGGAGCCCACCGGCCGCGGCGTGCTCCAGCAACCGCGTCTTGCCGATCCCGGGCGGCCCGGTGAACCGCACGACCCCGCCGCCGGTGGCCAGCAGGTCGTCGAGCACCGCCAGTTCCCGGTCCCGCCCGAACAGCGGCGGGCCGGTCATGTCAGCTGTTCGCGCAGGGTCCGCTTGAGGATCTTCCCGGCGGCGGACACCGGCAGTTCGGGCACGAACCGCACCTCCCGCACCCGCTTGTACCCGGGCACCTGCGCGTTCACCGCGTCGAGCACGTCGGCGCCGGACACCGAGGCCCGCGCGGGCACCACGAAGGCCACCGGCAGTTCGCCGACCGCCGGGTCCGGGCGGCCCACCACCGCCGCCGCGGCCACCTCCGGCAGCGCGATCAGCAGCTCCTCCAGCTCACGGGGGTAGACGTTGTACCCCTTGTACAGCAGCATGTCCTTCTTGCGGTCCACGATGGACAGGTAGCCGTCGTCGTCCAGCACGCCGATGTCGCCGGTGTACAGCCAGCCGTCGCGCAGCACTTCGGCGGTGGCTTCGGGCCGGTTGTGGTAGCCGCGCATCACCTGCGGGCCGCGCACGCAGACCTCGCCGCGTTCCCCGGTCGCCACTTCGGCGCCGTCGCCGTCGAGGGAGGCCAGGCGCACCTCGGTGTCGAACACCGGCCGCCCGACCGCGCCCGCCTTGCGCAGGCCGGAGCGGTGCGACGGGGTGCTGGTGGCGCCCATGGTGACCTCGGTCAGGCCGTAGCCCTCCAGGATCGGCGTGTCCGGCAGCAGCCGGGTCAGCTGGTTGATCATCTCCAGCGGCATCGGCGCGGCACCCGAGCTGATCGAGCGGACCGAGCTGAGGTCGCGGGTCCGGATGTCCGGGCAGGCCAGGAGCGCGGCGAACAACGCGGGCGCGCCGCCCATCGAGGTGACGCCGAGCCGTTCGACGTCGGCCAGGTAGGCGGCCGGGTCCAGCCGGGAGTGCAGCACGACGGTGGTGCCGCCGAGCACCGGCGCGTTCAGCCCGCCGATCGTGCCCATCGCGTGGAACCACGGGGTCAGGTTGATCGCGATGCCGGTGCCCAGCCGGGTCGGCCACTCCTCGGGGCTGCCGACCTGGTCGAGGACCAGCCCGCCGTACTCGTCGAGCGCGGGGACCGCCCCGGCGCCCCAGCAGGCGTACTGCAGGGTGTTCACCACGACGTTGCGGTGCGGCAGCCGCACGCCCTTCGACACCCCGGTGGTGCCCCCGGTGTAGGCGAGGTGCGCCAGGTGTTCGTGCACGTCGAGGTCGAGATCGGGCGGCGCCTCGCTCATCCCGGAGCAAAGGTAGGGCACGTCGGCGGCGGTGATCGTGCGCACCGCGCCCGCGTCGGCCAGTAGCGCCTGCGCGGCCGGCTCCGGCAGCAGCGGGCTGACCGGCACGAACGTCCCGCCGGCGAGCAGCGTGCCGTAGTAGGCGACTGGGTAGGCCAGGCAGTTGGGCATGCGCAGGGCGACCCGGTCACCGGGGGAGAGGCCACCGGCCAGCAGGCCGTTGGCGAAGGCGGCCGCGGCCCGGCCCAGCTCGCTGAAGGTGATCCGCTCGTCGCCGTGCACGAAGGCGTCGCGGTCGCCGAAGCGCCGGGCGGACCCGGCGAGGATCGCCGGCACGGCCACCTCGGGGTAGTCCAGCGAGGGGCCGAATCCGGGCAGCCAGGTATCGGGCATGGAGACACTCCTTTGTGGACAACGCCGTCCGGGGAGGCACACACGAGCCTGACCGCATGAAACACCAAGGCGATGTGTTTCACAACCACCGGTCCGGCCTATCGGACAGGTACCGGCGCGCCTTCGACGAGGACTCCCAGCAGCTTGGCCGCCGCTTCCAGGTTCGGCCGACCGGCCGCGACCATGTCCGAATAGAGGAAGGATTCCCCCAGACGCACCAACGCGAAGCTGAGCGAATCGAGGTCGACCACCGGCGTGAAACCGCCGTCGGCGACGTCGCGGGCGAGCAGTTCGCGGTAGGCGGCCATCACCTTGGGCTGCACGCGGCCGTGCGGGTCGGTGAGCACCCGGATGGCCGTGGTCGGCTCGCTGTCCAGCAGCACGCGCAGGCCGTTCGCCGCGGCCACGTCCGCCCGGTACCAGCCCATCACTGTCAGGCAGCGCAGCTGCCCCTCGGTGTCGCGGACCACCGGGCCCGCGGTCTCCTCCCAGCGGCGGACCGCCCGGCTCAGCGTGCGTTCGGACATGCGCCAGAGCGCGTCGCCCAGCAGGTCCTCCCGGTTGCCGACGCGGCGGAACAGGGTGGCGCGGGAGATGCCCGCCTCGGCGGCGAGCGTGCTCAGGTCCAGCCGCTCGCCCCGCGCGAGCTTGCGGGCGGCGAGCCGGACGAGGTCCTCGGCACGTGCGGTCACGAGGGGAAAGCCTATCCGCGACCGGCCGCGTGGACCGGGGCTGGCAATTTCGCCGATGCCGGGCGGGCGCGCCGGGTGCCAGAGTCAGCACCGTCCGTCACGATCGCCCCCGATCCTCCCCCGAAGGAGCACAACGAAGTGCGCAAACGACTCACCGGTGCCGCGCTCGCCCTCGCGCTGAGCGCCGCCGCCTTCGCCGCCCCGGCCGCCGGCGCCCAGCAGAACCCGTACCAGCGGGGCCCGGCTCCGACCAACTCCAGCATCGAAGCCACCACCGGCCCGTTCGCCACGTCGGAAAGCACGGTCTCCAGCCTGGTCTCCGGCTTCGGCGGCGGCACCGTGTACTACCCGACCAGCACCAGCGAGGGCACCTACGGCGCGCTCGCCATCTCGCCCGGCTTCACCGCGTCGCAGTCCACCATCTCGTGGATGGGCCGCAGACTCGCCTCGCAGGGGTTCGTGGTGATCACCATCGACACGAACACCATCTACGACCAGCCCGCCAGCCGCGGTGACCAGCTGCTCGCCGCGCTGGACTACCTGACCCAGGACAGCCCCACCACCGTCCGCAGCAAGATCGACCCGACGCGGCTCGCCGTGGCCGGGCACTCGATGGGCGGCGGCGGCTCGCTGGAGGCCTCGGTCAAGCGGCCGAGCCTGCAGGCGGCCATCCCGCTGGCCCCGTGGAACAGCGACAAGAGCTGGAACACCGACCAGGTGCCGACCTTCATCGTCGGCGGTGAGTCCGACTCGGTGGCCCCGGTTTCCAGCCACGCCGAGCCGTTCTACACCTCGCTGTCCAGTGCCCCGGACAAGGCGTACCTGGAACTGAACAACGCCAGCCACTTCTTCCCCAACACGCCCAACACCACGCAGGCCAAATACATGATCTCGTGGTTGAAGCGATTCGTGGACAACGACACCCGCTACGAGCAGTTCCTCTGCCCCGGCCCGTCGAAGTCCACGCTGGTGGAGGAGTTCCGCAGCACCTGCCCGAACAGCTGACCCGAGGGGGACCAGGCCGGGAGTGCGCCCCCGACGCACTCCCGGCCTTCTGCTGGGTGACAGCGGTAATGTCCTCGGACCATGACCGCCCCGGACGAAGAAGAACGACTCGGCCAGATTGGCTCCGTGGTGTGCTCGGTGGTGCGGACCGAACGGCCGTGGGACCTGGGCCTGGACGCGCTCGTGATCCCGGTCGGCGGCGGGCTCGGCGAACTGGGCGAGGCGCTCGCCGAGCACTACCCCGATATCGGCTGGGAAGCCGTGCCGTTCGGCAGCATCACGCCGATCGCGCCCTGGACGATGCACCTGCCCGGTCCTGGCCCGCGGCTGGCGATCTTCGTGGCCTCCGGCTCGTCCGGCGATCCTGAGCGGGGGAACGCGGCGAAGGCCACCGCGGCCGCCATCACCACGGCGCGCCGGTCCGGGGTCGCCGCGCTGGGCATGCCGTTGCTCAGTTCCGGGCGCCTGGGCAATCCACCGGCGCTCGCGGCCGGGGCGGTGGTGCCCGCGGCGGTCGCCGCACTCGCCGAGCAAACCGGGCTTCCGTTGCGGCGCCTGGTCTTCTTCGCCAAGAGCCGGAAGGCCACCGACGCGATCCGCGAGACCTTCGCCGGTCTCGGCGAGGACAGGGTGGCGCCGGAGGAGCTGGCCGGTGGGGTGAGCCGGGATCTGGTCGATCCGAATCGGGGAATCCCGCTCGGCGAGGACCAGCTCGGCGTCGCGGCGTACGTGTCGATGCTGGCGACGGTGATCGCCGATCCGGCCACGCCACTACCGCTCTCGGTGGGGGTGTTCGGCGAATGGGGATCCGGCAAGAGCTTCTTCATGGGCCTGCTCCGCGCCGAGGTGGATCGCCTGGCCAGCCAGGACATCGTGCAGATCGGGTTCAACGCCTGGCACTACGCCGACAGCGACCTGTGGGCCAGCCTCGGCGACGAGATCTTCCGGCAGCTCGCCGGGGTGGACGCGAAATCCCCGGAACGCGCCGAGCGCATCCGCGCGGAACTCTCCGAACGGCTCGACCAGCGCCGGCAACTGGAGGCGGAAACCCAGGAGGCACGCGAAACCGCGGCCGAACTGCAGTCCGAAGTGGACTCCGCGATCGCCGGGCGTGAGCGCAGTGCCCGGCTGCTCATCAAAGCGCTGCGGAACTCGTCGGCCTTCAAGGACCGCGTCGATCGCTTGTGGAGCAGGCTGGGCGTTACCGACGAAGCCGAACAGGGCAAACTGCTCGCTGAGCAACTGCGCGGCTCGCTCGACGACGCGGCCGTGCTCCGGCGGATGCCGGGGGAGCGGCACGGCAAGCTCGCGCTCGTCTTGGCAGCAGTTGTGCTGGTCGCCGCGTTCCTCGTGCCGCTGGCGTGGGAGTGGCTCGCCGGGGCCGCCGCGTTGTTCACCCTCTTCGCCGGGACCGGGATCACCGTGCTGAGCCGCGTGCGTTCGGGGCTGCGTGATCTCCGGGAGCTGAGCGAGGACCTGCACACCGGGATCACCGACGCGGCCGAGCAGGAACTACCCGAGCAGCTCCAAGCCCTCCGCGCCGCCGAAGCCGAGCAGCGGGTCGCCGAGGCGCAGCTGGCCGAGGTCGTCGCGCAGGTGGGTGCGCTGGGCAGGCAGCTCACCCGCCTCACCCCGGGGCACCGCCTCTACACCTTCCTCGCCGACCGCGCGCGCAGCGACTCCTACGCCGGGAACCTCGGCGTCATCTCCACCATACGCAAGGATTTCGAGCAGCTGGTCAAGCTGATGGCCGAGTGGCGCGAGAGCCCGGACGACGGCGTCACGCCACGGCGGCCGGTCGACCGGATCGTGCTCTACATCGACGACCTCGACCGGTGCAGCCCGCGGCAGGTGGTCGAAGTGCTGCAGGCGGTGCACCTGCTGCTCGCGTTCGAGTTGTTCGTGGTGGTCGTCGGCGTCGACCCGCGCTGGCTGCTGCGGGCCCTGCGCAGCCACTACGCGGAAATCCTGGCCGACGGCGAAGGGGACGCGCGGGTCACGCCGGAGGACTACCTGGAGAAGATCGTGAACATCCCGCTCGTGCTGCCGGGGCTGGCGCCGGACGGCATGAGCAGGCTGCTGCGCTCGCTGGTGCGGACCGAGCAAGCGGCACCGGCGGCGGTCCGGAAGACCGGGCGGGTGCCGGACGAAGCCACCATCGAGGTGGAGGCGGGATCCGAAGTGGACATCCAGCGGCAGGCGACACCGGCGGCGGAACCACGCCCGCTCACCGAAGCCGAACTGGACCTGCTGTCCACTCTGGACTCACTGGTCGGCACGCCGCGTGAGGCCAAGCGGCTGGTGAACCTGTACCGCATGGTGCGCGCCACCCGTGACCTGTCGATGGCCTCCCGGTTCCTCGGCCAGGACGGCGAACCGGGGGAGTACCAGGCCGTGGTGCTGTTGCTCGCCCTGCTCACCGCCCACGCGCGACTGCTCTGCCCGGTGCTCGACACCCGGCCGGAGCCGGCGCGCGGGATCCGCGGAGGGCTGGTCCACCGCGACCCGTCGAGCAGCTGGGCGCAGTTCGTCGCCGACCTCGGCCTCCAGCAGGACGGAACCGGCTGGATGAACCCCGTCGCCGGGCCGATCGAAGACGACCGGCTCGACGACTGGCGTCACCTGCACGCCGGGCTCCTCCGGGTTTCCGACGCGGTGGCGCTGCCCGACGTGTCCGCGCTGCAGCTCTGGGCGCCGCGCATCCGCCGGTTCTCCTACGTGCTCGTGCCGAGGCCCGGTCAGCGGCGGTAGGACAGGCGGATGTTCTGCGGCCCGGCCGAAATCCGTTCCCTGGTGAACTTCGACTCGAGCAGCCGGAGCACCGGCTCGCGGCGGCGACGGCCGATCACCGGGCGCCAGAGGAACAGCACGAGTTGCCCGCCGGGGCGCAGGACCCGGTGCGCGTCGTGGATGGCGGCCAGCGGGTCGCCGAACTCCTCCAGGCTGTAGCCGTAGAACAGCGCGTCCACACTGGACTCCGCCAGCGGCAGGGCGCAGCCGTCACCCGGCTGGTAGGTCATGCGCGCGCCCGGTGCGCCGTCCAACCGCTCGCGCAGCACCTCGAGGCTGCCCGCGTCGGGGTCGAGCGCGATGAGCTCGCTGCCCGCTCCCAGGTGACCGGCCAGTGCCCGCGTGTAGAACCCGCCGCCGCTGCCGACCTCGAGGCAGGTCATGCCCTCGACCGGCCGCACCCAGCGCACGTCGCGCGAGGCCAGATCCCAGCCGAAGGCCGCGCGCAGGGCGGGTGAGCTGATCAGGCGGTAGAGCGCCGCGGGGGTGCGCCAGCCGGCCCGGATCCCGGTCGTGGTCATCGTGCAGCTCCTGTCTTCGGTAGCAGCCGGGCCGCGGCGATCGCGGCGACGGCGAAGGTGACGAAACCGGTGGCCAGCGCGACGGTCATGCCGTCGACGAACGCGCCGCGCGCCGCGTCCAGCAGCTGTGCGGCGACCGGCCCCGGAAGTGCCGACGCGGCCTCGGCCGCGTCGGTCAGCCCGCGCCCGGCCAGCTCCGCCACGGGCGGCGGGACTCCCGGCACAGCGGGGAAAGCAGCGGTGTAGACCCCGGCGGCGATGCTGCCCAGCACCGCCACGCCGAGCCCGGCACCCAGTTCGTACGCGGTCTCCTCGACCGCCGACGCGGCCCCGGCCTGCTCCGCGGGCGCGGCCGCGAGCAGCGCGTCGGAGGCGGCGGTCAACGCCACCGAGATGCCGAAGCCGACCGCGACCAGCACCGGCCCGAGCAGCCACAGGTTCTCCGTGGCGTCCAGCCACAGCGCCGCCGCGCCGAGCGCCAGCCCGACCACGGCGAACCCGGCGACGGTCACCGCGCGGCCTTCGAACCAGCGCAGCAGCGGCGCGGCGACCAGGCTGCCCACCACCGCGGCGACCATCACGAACAGCAGCCGCAGCGCCGCGTCCATCGGCTGCAGCACCAGCACCAGCTGGAGGTACTGGGCGAACAGCAGGCCGAGGCCGACCAGCGACAGCATCACCAGCAGCACGCTGCCGACCGCGACGCTGAACGCGCGGCTGCGGAACAACGCGAGGTCCAGCAGCGGGGAGACCAGCCGCCGCTGCCGCCGGACGAACAGCACCAGCAGCGCGATCCCGGCCAGCCCGGCGAGCGGGCCGAACAGGTACATCGACCCGCCGTGCGGTGTCTGCTTGATCGCGAACGCCGCCCCGAGCACGCCGCCCGCGGCGAGCAGCGCGCTGAGCGGGTCCCACTTCCCGGCGGGCGGATCCGCCGACTCGGGGATCAGCCAGTAGGTCAGCGGCAGCGCGACCAGCATCACCGGCACGTTGATGGCGAACGCGGCGTGCCAGCTGAACTCCTGCACCAGGAACCCGCCGAGCAGCGGCCCCAGCACCGCGCCGGACCCGGCCACCCCGCTCCAGACACCGATGGCGGTCCGCCGCTCGGCCCGGTCCGGGAAGGCCTGGCGCAGGATGGAGAGCGTGGCGGGCATGATCATCGCGCCGCCCACGCCGAGCACGGCCCGCGCGGCGATCAGCATGGGCACGGTCGTCGAGAACACCGCCGCCAGCGAGGCCAGCCCGAACACCACGTAGCCGAGCACGAGCACGCGCCGCCTGCCGTAGTGGTCGCCCAGAGTGCCGAAAGCCAGCAGCAGCGGCGCGGCCAGCAGCGAGTAGACGGCGATGATCCAGAGTTGCTCGGTGGCGTCCGGGCGCAGGTCGGCGGCGATCGCGGGCAGCGCCATGTGCAGCACGGTGGCGTCGATGGACACCAGCAGCAGGCTGGCGCACAGGATCGCGAGCACCGCCCACCGCCGGCGCACCAGCGCCTCCGTCCGCCCCATGCGGATCATCCTCGCCTGCCGGACCCGTTCGCACGACGGCGGGAGGGTGGATTCGAAGTCATCCTCAGGTCGGACAACCCCCTCAGGGTCGCTTGACACGGGAGGCCGCGCCGGTGCCCGAGCTGGGAGCGTCCTCAATGCTATGAGTGGGGCATTACTTGCAATGAACGCAAGTAATGCCCCACTCCTAGCATTCAACCCCGGTCGGGGTCGGCGCTTCGGGGGCGTAGGAGGATGAGGGGGCCCAGGGCCAGCAGCGCGGCGGGCAGCAGGAAGGCCAGTCGTGGGTCGGCGTGGTAGAGGCCGGTGAAGGCGAGTGGGGAGCACGCCATGCCGAGGAACCGCAGCGCCTGCACCACCGAGATCGCGCCGTTGCGTGCGGCTCCGGCACCGGTGATGACCAGCGTGTTCGTGCCGACCGAGATCAGCTGGGCGACCACCCCGCCGACCGCCCACGCCCCGATCAGCGCCGGCAGCGAACCGGCCAGGCCGAGCACCGCGACCACGGCACCGCCGCCGAGCAGGCCGGTGGCCACCGCGGTCACCGGGCCGAACCGGTCGGCGAACCCGCCGCTGAGCCGCGCGGTGGCGAAGCCGGCTGCGCCGAAGACGGTGAGCGCGAGCCCGCGCGGGCCGGAGCTGAGCTCGAAGACGTCCTCCAGCCGGAACGCGACCAGGAAGGACAGCCCGGCCAGGCAACCCCAGCCGAGGAACACCAGCAGGCCCGGCACCACCGACGGCCGGAGCGCGGCCCGCCACGACGGCGGTGCTTCCGGATCGGCCGCGCCGGGGTCGGCGGGCAGGGGTGCCGCGGCCAGCGCGAGCGCGGTGACCGCGATCCCGGCGAAGGCCCACGGCCACGACAGTTCCGCGGCCAGCCCGCCGACCAGCGGCGCGGTGGTGTGCCCGAGCGCCTGCATCGCGGCGAACACCCCGAGCGAGCGCCCGAGCCGGTCGCGCGGGGTCACCGCGGCCAGCTGGGCGAGCAGCAGCGGCGTGATGAACGCGTTCGCCGTGCCCTGCAGCCCGCGCGCCACCAGGAACAGCCAGAACCAGGGTGCGACCAGCGCGAGCAGGGCGGTCACCGCGTAGGCGGCGTAGGCGAGCCGGATCGTGCGGACCACGCCCCAGCGCTGCCCCAGCGTGCCGGAGACCAGCATGACCAGCGCGAACGGCACCAGGTAGACGGTCAGCGACGAGGCCGCGCCCGCCGGGGTGGTGCCGTAGCTCGCGGCGAGCTCGGGCAGCATCGCCACCACCACCCCGGCGCCGAACGGGCCGAGCAGGCCGCCGAGGTGGAGCCCGAACAACTACCGGGGGCCGTCGAGCCCACCGGGGCGCCGCCGCCGCAGGTAGCGCTCGAACTCCGCGGCGATCTTGTCGCCGCTGGCCTCGTCGACGGTGATCTCGGCGTCCCGCTCCTCCAGCGAGCGCACGTAGTCGCGGATCTCCTCGTCCTCGTCGGCCATCTCGGAGACCGTGCGCTGCCACTCCTCGGCCTGCTCGGGCAGGGCACCCAGCGGGATCTCCACGTCCAGGATGTCCTCGAGCTTGTGCAGCAGCGCCAGCGTGGCCTTCGGGGACGGCGGGTGCGAGACGTAGTGCGGCACCGCGGCCCACACCGACACCGCCGGGATGCCCGCCTGCACGCACGCGTCCTGCAGCACGCCGACGATGCCGGTCGGGCCCTGGTAGCGGTTGCGCTCCAGGCCGAAGCGGGCGGCGGCCGCGGCGTCGTAGGCGGTGCCGGTGACCGGCACCGGCCGGGTGTGCGGAGTGTCAGCGAGCAGTGCACCCAGGGTGACCACAGTGGACACCTGGAGGTGCTCCATGTGTTCCAGCAGCTCGGCGCAGAAGGCGCGCCAGCGCATGTTCGGCTCGGGCCCCTGGACCAGCACCACGTCCCGGCCGAAACCCTCGGGCTGGCATACCGCCAGGCGGGTGGTGGGCCATTCGACCCTTCGGGTGACACCGTCCACCATGCGGACAGTGGGCCTGCTCACCTGGAAGTCGTAGTACTCGTCGGGGTTGAGCTCGACCAGCGGGGTGGCGTCCCAGTTCAGCTGCAGGTGCTCGATCGCGGTGCTGGCCGCGTCACCTGCGTCGTTCCAGCCCTCGAAGGCCACCACCATGACGGGTTTGCCATCATCGGCGGCCTCGGAGACCGGTTCGGTGTGCGGGCGGTTCGGCTGTTCGGGCTCACTCACTGTGCCAGCCTACGACCTGAGGGAGGCCGCGCTGACCGTAGGCTAAGGACCATGGCCGAACGACTCTCCTCGCCCTTGCTGGACGCCCTCGCCGAGCGGGTCGTGGTCGCCGACGGTGCCATGGGCACCGCGCTGCAGGCACACGACCTGTCGCTGGACGACTTCGACGGCCTCGAGGGCTGCAACGAGATCCTCAACGTGACCCGGCCCGACGTGGTGCGCTCCATCCACCGCGGTTACCTCGAAGCCGGTGCGGACGCGGTCGAGACGAACACCTTCGGCTGCAACTTCGCCAACCTCGCCGAGTACGACATCGAGGACCGCATCTTCGAGCTGTCCGAGATCGGCGCCCGGCTCGCGCGGGAGACCGCGGACGAGTTCGCCACCCCCGACCGGCCGCGGTTCGTGCTCGGCTCGGTCGGTCCCGGCACCAAGCTGCCGACACTGGGGCACGCCCCCTTCACCCGCCTGCGCGACGCCTACGTCGAAGAGGTGCGCGGGCTGCTGGCCGGCGGCGCGGACGCGGTGCTGGTCGAGACCACCCAGGACATCCTGCAGACCAAGGCGTCGATCATCGCCGCGCACCGCGCGATGGCCGCCGAGGGCAGGCGGGTCCCGGTGATCGCCTCGATCACCGTGGAGACCACCGGCACCATGCTGCTCGGCACCGAGGTCGGTGCCGCGCTGCAGGCGCTCGAACCGCTCGGCATCGACCTGATCGGGCTCAACTGCGCCACCGGCCCGGCGGAGATGAGCGAGCACCTGCGCCAGCTGTCCAAACACGCCAAGGTGCCGCTGACGGTGATGCCGAACGCCGGGCTGCCCGAACTCGGGCCCAACGGCGCGGTTTACCCGCTCGGCCCGGAGGGGCTGGCCGAGGCGCTGGCCGGGTTCGTCCGCGAGTTCGGCGTCGGCCTGGTCGGCGGTTGTTGCGGCACCACCGACGAGCACATTCGCCAGCTGGTCGCCGCGGTCCGCGAGACCGAGCGCGCGAAGCGCCGCCCGCGCCCGGAGCCCGGCGTGTCCTCGCTGTACCAGGCGGTGCCGTTCGAGCAGGACTCGAGCGTGCTGATGATCGGCGAGCGCACCAACGCCAACGGCTCCAAGGCCTTCCGCGAGGCGATGCTGGAGGCCCGCTGGGAGGACTGCGTCGCGATCGCCCGCGACCAGACCCGCGACGGCGCGCACATGCTCGACGTCTGCGTGGACTACGTGGGCCGCGACGGCGCGGCGGACATGGCCGAGATCGCCTCCCGCTTCGCCACCGCCTCCACGCTGCCGATCATGCTCGACTCCACCGAGATCGACGTCATCCGGACCGGCCTGGAGCACCTGGGCGGGCGCTGCGCGGTGAACTCGGTGAACTACGAGGACGGCGACGGCCCGGAGTCCCGGTTCACCCAGGTGATGGAGCTGGTCGCCGAGTTCGGCGCCGCGGTGGTCGCGCTGACCATCGACGAGCAGGGCCAGGCCCGCACGGCCGAGCACAAGGTGGCCATCGCCGACCGGCTGATCGCCGACATCACCGGCAAGTACGGGCTGGCCGAGTCCGACATCATCATCGACACGCTGACCTTCACCGTGGCCACCGGGCAGGAGGAGTCGCGCCGGGACGCCCTCGAGACCATCGAGGGCATCCGCGAGCTCAAGCGCCGCCACCCCGAGGTCCAGACCACGCTGGGGCTGTCGAACATCTCCTTCGGCCTGAACGCGGCCGCCCGCCAGGTGCTGAACTCGGTGTTCCTGCACGAGTGCGTGCAGGCCGGGCTGGGCACCGCGATCGTGCACGCCTCGAAGATCCTGCCGATGTCGAAGATCCCGGACGAGCAGCGCAAGGTCGCGCTCGACCTGGTCTACGACCGCCGCGCCGAGGGCTACGACCCGCTCCAGGAGTTCATGGCGTTGTTCGAGGGCGTCACGGCGTCCTCGTCGAAGGAGTCGCGCGCCGAGGAACTGGCCAGGCTGCCGCTGTTCGAGCGGCTGGAGCGGCGCATCGTCGACGGCGAGCGCAACGGCCTCGACGTGGACCTGGACGAGGCGCTGCAGACCCGCCCGGCGCTGGAAATCATCAACAACACGCTGTTGTCCGGCATGAAGACCGTCGGCGAGCTGTTCGGCTCGGGCCAGATGCAGCTGCCGTTCGTGCTGCAGTCCGCCGAGGTGATGAAGGCGGCGGTGGCCCACCTCGAACCGCACATGGAGAAGGACGACTCCGGCGGCAAGGGCCGGATCGTGCTGGCCACGGTCAAGGGCGACGTGCACGACATCGGCAAGAACCTGGTCGACATCATCCTGTCGAACAACGGCTACGAAGTGGTCAACCTCGGGATCAAGCAGCCGATCACCTCGATCCTGGACGCCGCCGAGGAGAACAAGGCCGACGCCATCGGCATGTCCGGCCTGCTGGTGAAGTCCACCGTGATCATGAAGGAGAACCTCGAGGAGATGAACTCACGGGGCGTCTCCGCGAAGTGGCCGGTGCTGCTCGGCGGCGCCGCGCTGACCAGGTCCTATGTGGAGAACGACCTGACCGAGATGTACCTCGGGGACGTCCGCTACGCCAGGGACGCCTTCGAGGGCCTGCGGCTGATGGACGCGATCATGGCCGCCAAGCGCGGTGAGTCGCCGGTCATCACGCAGGAGGAGGAGGCCAAGCGCGCCGAGCGCAAGGCCCGCCGCGAACGGTCGATGCGCATCGCCGAAGCCCGCCGCGCCAAGCAGGAAGCGGTCGAAGAGGAGCCACCGGCCGCGCGCTCGGACGTGGCCACCGACGTGGCGTTGCCGACCCCGCCGTTCTGGGGCAACCGGGTGGTCAAGGGCGTGCCGCTGGCCGAGTACTCGGCGATGCTGGACGAGCGCGCCACGTTCATGGGCCAGTGGGGCCTCAAGGGCGCCCGCGGCGGCTCCGGCCCGACCTACGACGAGCTGGTGGAGTCCGAGGGCAGGCCACGCCTGCGGTACTGGCTGGACAAGCTGACCGCGGACGGCGTGCTGGCGCACGCGGCGGTGGTCTACGGCTACTTCCCCTGCGTGGCCGAAGGCGACGACCTGGTGGTGCTCACCGAGGCCAAACCGGACGCGCCCGAGCGCGCCCGCTTCACCTTCCCGCGCCAGCGACGCGACCGGCGGCTGTGCCTGTCCGACTTCTACCGCCCGCGCGAGCTGGCGATCGAGGCCGGCGAGGTGGACGTGGTGCCGTTCACCCTGGTCACCATGGGCCAGCCGATCGCCGACTACGCCAACGAGCTGTTCGCGGCCAACGCCTACCGCGACTACCTCGAGGTGCACGGCCTCGGCGTGCAGCTGACCGAGGCGCTGGCCGAGTACTGGCACCGCCGCATCCGCGAGGAGCTCCACTTCGCCGGCGGTGCCGCGGTGGCCGAAGAGGACCCGGAGGAGATCGAGCGGTACTTCAAGCTCGAGTACCGTGGGGCGCGGTTCTCCCTCGGCTACGGTGCCTGCCCCGAGCTGGAGGACCGGGCGAAGATCGTGGAGCTGCTCGGCGCGGAGCGCATCGGGGTCAAGCTGTCCGAGGAGTACCAGTTGCACCCGGAGCAGTCCACCGACGCGATCGTCTGCCACCACCCGGAAGCGAAGTACTTCAACACCTAGGAGACCCACGTGACGCAGACGTCCACAGTGGACGGGCCGGGGGCCGGAACACCGATCGCCGCGGTGCTCTGGGACATGGACGGCACCCTGGTCGACACCGAGAAGCTGTGGGACGTCGCGTTGTACGAGGTCGCGCAGTGGCTGGGCGGCGAGCTCACCGAGGCGCAGCGGGCCACCCTGGTGGGGTCCAACATGGAGACCACCACCCGGTTCCTGCTGGGCACGCTGGGCAAACCGGACACCCCGGAGCTGCGCGCGGACATCGCCTCGTGGATCCGCACCCGTACCGCCGCGTTGTTCGGCGACGCGCTGCCGTGGCGGCCGGGTGCGCACGAGGCACTGACCGCGGTGCGCGCGGCGGGCATCCCCTCGGCGCTGGTGACCTCCACCGAACGGGAGCTGACCGAGCTCGCGCTGAACACGATCGGCCGGGAGTTCTTCGACGTCACCGTCTGCGGGGACGAGGTCGGCGGCCGCAACAAGCCGGACCCGGAGCCCTACCTGCTGGCCGCGCGCCTGCTCGGCGTGGACCCGGCGCGCTGCGTGGCGGTGGAGGACTCCCCGCCGGGCACCGAATCGGCGGTGGCCGCGGGCTGCACGGTGCTGGTGGTGCCGAACGACGTGGCCGTGGACCCGGGGCCGCGGCGGGTGTTCAAGGAGACGCTGGTCGGCCTGAGCCCGGCGGACCTGGCGGATCTGCTGGGCTGAGGGCAGCCCGAGGACACGAATGCGGCTCCCGGAAAGCAGGGGGTCCATCCCGGAAGCCGCATTCGGGTCCGGGGTGGTGCTAGGTGAGGAATTCCGCGGGGATGTCGGCGTGCTTGGTGCCGATCACGGCCACGTAGTGCAGTGGCTCGCCGCTGATGTTGAGCCGGTGCCGGTAGCGCTCCGAAGCGCGGACCTCGAGGACACCGTTGTCCTGGCAGGTCTTGATGAACCCGGCGAAACCGGAGGTGTCCTCTTCGGTGAGGAACCGGTCCTTGATCGTGAAGGCGATCCAGCCACCGTCACGGACCAGGTTGAACGCCGCGCGGAACGCGCTCGGCGGGATGTCCGAATAGCCCAGTGCGGCCACGCAGACCATGGTGTTGAACTCCGCCGCGGTCAGTGCCGCGGCGACCTCTTCGGACGGAGCCGTCACGTCGCCCACGTGGTAGGCGTCGTAGACCTCGGGTCGTTCCCGTCGCGCCGCCTCGGCCGCTTCGGGGATGATGTCGGCGCCGACCAGGTGGCCGACCCCGATGGTGCGCAGCTGCTCGCCGACCAGGCCGTTGCCCGCGCCGAGGTCGAGCACCCGCAGTCCTTCCGCGTCGTAACCGTCCCGCTGCAACTGCTCCTTGAGCAGCTTGGCGATGACGTCCGGGGAGCGGCAATCGAGAATTTCGTGGAACAACTGCTCGTACAGACCGTGAACGCGGTAAATCCGGTCGTAGTCGTGAAAACGGATGTCGGCCCATTCACCGTCGAGGAGAACCGAGCAGTACTCGGCGTCCTGGTCGATTTCCTCGGGCCGCTCCGGCAACCTGATCTGCAGCTTCTCCAGTGATCGTCGGTTCTCCATATCACTTCTTCCCGTTGTCTCCCATGTACCGAGGACCTTTCTGACATAAGTGGACTCCGGGCCGAACGTCAACATCGGCTGGACCATTCGGAGCAGGGCGGATGTGATCGGTCTGGCACGGTGGGCGGCCCCGGTCGGCGCCCGCGGGCCCCGGGTGGAAGGATCTGCAGACCGTGAAGACCTTCGATGAGCTGTTCTCGGAGCTGGCCGAGCGCGCCCGCACCAGGCCCGCCGGATCGGGCACGGTGACCGCGCTGGACGCCGGTGTGCACGCCCAGGGCAAGAAGGTGCTCGAGGAAGCGGGCGAGGTGTGGATCGCCGCCGAGCACGAGTCCGACGAGCGGCTCGCCGAGGAGATCTCGCAGCTGCTCTACCGCGTCCAGGTGCTCATGCTCGGCCGCGGTTTGTCCACAGAGGACGTCTACCGGTACCTGTAGGCAACGGGTACCCGCCACAAAGGAGTCAACGTGCTGCGTGTCGCTGTGCCGAACAAGGGAGCGCTGGCCGGGCCCGCCTCCGAGATGCTCGGTGAGGCGGGGTACCGGCAGCGACATGAGCAGCGCGACCTGACCGTGCTCGACCCGGCCAACGAGGTCGAGTTCTTCTTCCTCCGGCCCAAGGACATCCCGATCTACGTCGGTTCCGGCGAGCTGGACCTCGGGATCACCGGCCGGGACCTGGCGCTGGATTCCGGCGCGCCGGTGGCGGAGAAGCTCGCGCTCGGCTTCGGCGGGTCGACCTTCCGCTACGCCGCGCCCGCCGGTCGCGAGTGGCAGCCCGCGGACCTGCAGGGCAAGCGGCTGGCCACCTCGTACCCGCGGCTGGTGCGCGACGACCTCGCGCGCCAGGGCATCGAGGCCGAGGTGATCCGGCTCGACGGCGCCGTGGAGATCTCCATCCAGCTCGGCGTGGCTGACGCGGTGGCCGACGTGGTCGGCTCCGGCCGGACCCTGCGCCAGCACAACCTGGTGGCCTTCGGGGAGCCGATCTGCAAGTCCGAGGCGGTGCTGGTGCAGCGCGAGGACGGGCCGGACACCAAGGCCAAGGCCCAGCTCGCGGCCCGGCTGCGCGGGGTGGTCTTCGCCCAGCACTACATGATGCTGGACTACGACTGCCCGCGGTCGCTGCTGGACACCGCGATCGCGATCACCCCGGGCCTGGAGTCGCCGACGGTGGCGCCGCTGGCCGATCAGGACTGGGTGGCCGTGCGCGCGATGGTGCCGCGCAAGGAGGTCAACCGGATCATGGACGAGCTGGCCGAGGCCGGGGCCAAGGCGGTTCTGGCGTCGGACATCCGCTCCTGCCGGCTCTGACCGGGTGGGCGGCGCGCTCACCGCGTTCGCGCCGATCTGGGCGCTGACCGGGCTCGGGTACCTGCTGAGCCGGTTCGGGGTGCTCGGTGAGCGCGCGGACGCGGTGCTCACCCGGCTCGCCTTCCAGGTGGCGATGCCCGCGGTGCTGTTCAGCACGCTGATCGGCACGCCGTTCTCGGCGCTGGCCGATCGCGGGCTGCTGGCCTTCGTGGTCGGCACCGCGGTCATCGCGCTGCTCGCGTTCACGCTGTCGACCTGGGTGTTCCGCCGCCGTCGTGCCGAGCGCACGCTGTCGGCGGCCGCGGCGAGCTACGTGAACGCGGGCAACCTCGGCATCCCGGTGGCGTTGCAGGTGCTGGGCAGCTCGTCGTTCATCGTGGCGGTGCTGCTGTTCCAGTCGCTGCTGATGATGCCGTCGATGCTGGCCGCCATCGAGTCGGACGTGCCGCGCGACGACGGCCCGCGCTGGCGGCGGCTGGTGCTGCTGCCGGTGCGGAACCCGGTGATCGCGGCGTCCATGCTGGGCCTGCTGGTCGGCGGCATCGGCATCCCGCTGCCCGCGGTGGTGCTGGAGCCGATCCACACCCTCGGCGACGCCGGTGTGGCGTGCGCGCTGCTGGTGCTGGGCATGTCGTTGCGTGGCGACCAGGCCGTCACCGGGCCGCCGGGGGAGCGCCGCCGGGCGGAGCTGGTGGTCGTGGTGCTGCTCAAGGCGCTGGTGCAGCCGGGCGTCACGCTCGGGGTGGGCCTGCTGCTCGGGCTGAGCGGGCCGTCGTTGTTCGCCGCGGTGCTCTGCTCGGCGCTGCCCACCGCGCAGAACGTGTTCATCGCGTCGAGCCAGTACGCCGTCGACGTCCGGTTCGTCCGGAACTGCGTGCTGATCTCGACCCTGTTGTCGATGGGCTCCCTGACCCTGATCGCCTGGCTGCTGGGCGGGGCGGTGGCTTAGCGGGGTGGCCTCGGGCGCTTCGGCATCAGGTCGTAGAGCTTCTTCCGCGCCCCGCTGTCGTTGACGTTGCGCGTGTGCGCCACCTCGGTGATGAAGTCCTCGAAGACGAACTCCGTTTCGGCGGGCACCAGGGTGGCCACCGGCTGGCTCTGCCGCCGGTCCTCCAGCGCCCTGGCGATCTGGTGGAAGGCCACCGCCTGCGCGGTCTCCGGGGCGAAGGTGGTCACCGGGATGCCGCGGATCGCGGCCTCGTTCATCACCACGCCCAGCGGCACGTGCGCCAGCATCGGGATGCCGAAGGTCTGCAGCTCGTGCATCGCGGTCACCGCGTAGGTCGACATCGGCCGCCGGTACAGGCCGGGGACCAGGCCGAAGTAGGTGATCGGGTCGCGGCCGACGAGCTGCTGCACGTAGTTGAGCTGGTCGTTGAGCAGCCGCAGCGCGCGGATGCTGGTGCGGTCGGGCTGGACCGGCACCAGGATGCCGTGCGTGGCGGTGAGCGCGTTGTTCGTCAGCACGTCCAGTGCGGGCGGGCAGTCGATGATCACGTGCTCGTAGTTGGCGAACTGGATCACCCTGGCCAGCTGCCAGCCCGGCACCCGGAACTGGTCCAGCCGCCGGATCAGGTCGAACATGCCCGGCGAGGTCGGGATGACGTCGAAGGCGCCACCGCGGCCGATGTTGCTGCGCGGGTGGCTGACGATCAGGTCCTCGACCGGGCCCTTCCACATCTTGGTCAGCGCCTTGGCCATGCTGGGCCGGTGCGCCGGTGCCTCCGGCAGGCCGAGCATCTCCGTGGTGGCGTGACCCTGCGGGTCGAGGTCGATGAGCAGGACCCGGCGGCCCTGCTCGGCGAGGGCGGCGGCCGCGCCGACACTGAGCGCGGTCTTGCCGACCCCGCCTTTCTGGTTGACCACCGAGGTGATCTGCATGCCGAGGGACTCCCGCGTGCTCGTGGTTGGCTCGAAGAGGCAGATTATGGGATCTACCCCGTCAGCGGTGGGATATCCGCGGTGTCGGCGTTCAGCGGGGCCGCACCAGCAGCGCCTGCGCCCCGGTGGCGACCTGCCCGCCGGGGTCGTGCAGCCGGCTGGTGGCGGTGCCGATGCCGTCCGGCCCGACCACCGTCAGCGCGTCCAGCCCGATCCACTCGCCGTCGGGTTCCCGCTGGATGTGCACGGTGAGCTCGGTGTTGATGAACCACCACTGCCGCGGGTCCAGGTAGTTGGACACGCCGTTGCCGGAGTCGGCCACCGCGAACAGCCGCTGCAGCGGGCTCGGCTTCTCGCCGCCGACCAGCGCGACACGCTGGCGCGCCCACACCGTGGCCGGTCCCGGCTCGGCCATCGAGCCGCGGACCGCCCGCCACTCGGTGGCCGCGAGGTACCCGAAGTCACCGCCTGCCCAGTGCTCCGGCCACGGGGCGGGCTCGGCGGTCTCCGGCGGGGGCAGCGGCTCGGCGCCCCCGGCGATCACCTCGGTGCTGTCCGAAGTGGCCAGCCGCCAGGCCGACGCCCGCGCGACCACCTTCTCGCCCGCGCTCAGTTCGGCGGAGAGCAGTTCGACCGAGCGCCCCGGCCGGTCCAGCCGGGACCGCACGGTCAGCTCGGTCAGCGGCGCCGGGCCGAGGATCTCCACGGTCACCCTGGCCAGCCGGCTCGCGTGCGCGAGCGGAACCTCCTCGAGCGCCCGGACCAGCAGCGCCGACGGCGGGCCGAAGTGCTGCGTGCCGGGCGTCCACGGGCCGGCGGTGTGCTCGGTGGGGGAGAACCGCCCGTCGCCGAGCGGCTCGTAGAACGTGGTCATGTCAGTCCGCCCGATCCAGTGGGGTCTCCTCGCCGGGGTCCGGTTCCGGCCAGCCCGGGTACTCCGGGGGCGTGCCGCCGAACGAGGGGCAGTGCGCCTGGTGGTCGCACCAGCCGCAGAGCTTGCTCGGGTTCGGCCGGAAGTCCCCGGTCTTGCCCGCCTTGAGGATCGCCTGCCAGATGGCTTCCAGGGTGCGCTCGAACCGGCGCAGCTCGGGCTCGTCCGGCGCGTAGGCCAGCGACTGGCCGTCGGTCAGGTACATCAGCTTGAGCTGGCGCGGCACCACCCCGCGCAGCCGCCACAGCACCACCGCGTAGAACTTCATCTGGAACAGCGCCTTGGCCTCGCCGATCTCCCGCGGCGCGGCGCCGGTCTTGTAGTCGACCACCCGGATCTCCCCGGTGGGCGCCACGTCGAGCCGGTCGATGTAGCCACGCAGGAGCACGCCGGAGCCCAGTTCGGTCTCCACGTGCAGCTCGCAGGCCTCCGGCTCCAGGCGGGTCGGGTCCTCCAGCTGGAAGTAGGCGTCGACCAGCTTGCCCGCCGAGCGCAGCCAGGCGTCGACATCGCCCTGGTCCTCGCCGAACAACTGCATCCACTCCGGGCGCAGCTGCTCGGACATGTCCGTCCAGGCCGGGCCGAGCAGCTCCTGGGCCCGGTCCCGTTGCCGTTCGGCCTGGGGCAGGGCGAACAGCTTCTCCAGCACCGAGTGCACCAGGGTGCCCCGCAGCTGCGCCTTCGTCGGCGTCTCGGGCAGCTTGTCCACCGCGCGGAACCGGTAGAGCAGCGGGCACTGCTTGAAGTCGCTGGCTCTCGACGGGGACAGCGCGGGACGGCGGCGCACCTCGGGCACGGCATCGGCTTCGGCGTTCGCGGTCGGCAGGGGCGCTGACATAACCCGCACCCTAGGACAGGGGTACGACAGACCGGGTGACGGGCGCGCGGCTGGCCATCGGATCACTGCTTTCCCACACCGGGCGTTCTAGGCTGTCCGCGTGAGGACCAACAGCGGCCCGGTGCGGCCGTCCGCGCGCCGCGAGTCGGCGCTGGACGGCGGCCTGCTGCTGTTCCGCGTCGACGGGGTGCCGGTGCTGCTGGCGCCGTCGTGGTGGGTCGGCTCGCTGCTCGTGGTGGTGCTCTACGCGCCGCTGGTCGAGCGGCTGCTGCCCGGCGCGGGCCCGGTCACCTCGTGGACCCTCGCCGCGGCCTTCGCCGTGCTGCTGGGCCTGTCCGTGCTCGCCCACGAACTGGGCCACTGCGTGGTCGCGCTGCGGCTGGGCATCCCGGTCCGGCGGCTGCGGTTGTTCCTGCTCGGCGGGCTGTCCGAGGTGGCGAGAACTCCGCGCAAGCCCGGGCAGGAAGGGCTGGTCGCCGCGGCCGGCCCGGTGGTGTCGATCCTGCTCGCCGGGTTCTGCGCGCTGCTGCTGCTCGCCGTGCCGGAGGGCGGCGCGGCCTGGCTGCTGGTGGCGCAGTGCGCGGTGGCGAACCTCGCGGTCGCGGTGTTCAACCTGCTGCCCGGCCTGCCGCTGGACGGCGGGCGGATGCTGCGTGCCGGGGTCTGGGCGGTGACCGGCACCCGGTCCACCGGGACCAAGGCCGCGGTCTTCGGCGGTGGCGCGGTGGCCGTCGGCCTGCTGGTGTGGGCCATCTGGGGCCTGGCGGGCGACAGCGACGACAAGTGGCTGCGGCTGGGTGTGTGCGTGGTGACGGCCTGGTTCGTCGCCATGGGGGCCAGTGCCGAACTGGCCGCCGAGACCCGGCGCGGCTGGCCCGACGGGCTGGAGATCGCCGACCTGGTGCGCCCGGTGCTGCAGCTGCCCGCGGAAAGCCCGGTGTCCGACGCGCTGGCCGCCTCGGCGGGCCGTGGCGTGGTGCTGGTGCGCGCGGACGGGGTGGCCGCCGGGCTGCTCGACGCGAACGCCGCCGAGCGGCTGGCCGCGCAGTCACCGCAGTCACCGGCGGAGCTGGCCGCCGAGCCTATCCGGGCCGAATCGGTGCTGCTGCTGTCCGAACCGGGCGACGACATCGCCGAGCGCGTGCGGGAGACGGCCGCCTGGCAGTTCCTGGTGGTCGACGACGAAGGCAGGCCCGCCGGCGTGCTCCGGCGGGAGGACCTGCGGGCGGCGATGAGCGGGCGGCGTCCCGGCTGATCGCCCGCGCGGGTGGTCTGAAAGGATCTGGCTTCCGTTTCAGACCAGGAGGTTCGCACGGTGGCGTCGGCAGGGGGCCCGTTCCGGGTTGGTGATCGGGTGCAGCTGACGGACCCGAAGGGGCGGCACTACACCATGGTGCTGGCCGAAGGCGGCGAGTACCACACCCATCGCGGCGCACTGGCGCACGACCACGTGATCGGGCAGCCGGAGGGGTCGATCATCGTCTCCGCGGGCGGGACCTCGTACCTGGCGCTGCGGCCGCTGCTGCCGGACTACGTGCTGTCCATGCCGCGCGGCGCGCAGGTGATCTACCCGAAGGACGCCGCGCAGATCGTCATGTGGGGCGACATCTTCCCGGGCGCGCGGGTGCTGGAAGCCGGTGCCGGTTCGGGCGCGCTGACCTGCTCGCTGCTGCGGGCCGTGGGGTCCGAAGGCAGCGTCACCTCCTTCGAGGTCCGCGACGACCACGCCGAGCACGCGGTGAAGAACGTGGAGCGCTTCTTCGGGGAGCGCCCGGCGAACTGGCACCTGACCATCGGCGACGTGGCCGAGCACACCGGTGAGGTCGACCGGGTGGTGCTGGACATGCTGGCGCCCTGGGACGTGCTGCCCGCCGTGCGGCGGAACCTCGTGCCCGGGGGCGTGCTGACCGTCTACGTGGCGACGGTGACGCAGCTGTCGCGGATCACCGAGGCGCTGCGGGAGCAGCAGTGCTGGACCGAACCGGAGTCGTGGGAGACGCTGATGCGCCCGTGGCACGTGGTCGGCCTGGCCGTGCGGCCGGACCACCGGATGGTCGCGCACACCGCCTTCCTGCTCACCGCGCGACGGCTGGCGGACGGGGTTACGCCGTTGAAGCTGAAGCGTCGGCCGAGCAAGGGGTGAGTTTTGGGTGGGAGCTTCCGCCCCGGTTTTTTAGTGTGACTACGGCGGGGGCACCGATGTCAAGGCGGGAATGATGCCTTGACATCGGTGCCCCCGCCGTGTTTTTGGCTGTGGACCGGGGTGGGGTGGGGGGTCTGGGCGTTTGCTCCGGTGGGGTGCCCGGCTGGCGGTTCTGTGGGGGGCTCGGTGGTGGGGGCCGATGGTGGTGGGCCCGGTGGGGTGCCGTGAATGTGGCTTTCACGGCGGAATGTGCCGTGAAAGCCACATTCACGGCAGGTCCGGGGGCGCGGGGCGGGCGGGTGACAGGGGGGCCTAGCCTGGGATGCACCACTTCGCGCGTTGCTTGACCAGCTTGAACGGGGTTTCCTTGAAGTTGCCCCCGCCTTCGACCCGGACGGTCACGGTGGCGCTGTCCCCGCTGACCTCGACCGGCTTGGCGAGGGTGGCGGTGATGTCCCCGGCGCGGTCCCAGGTGTCCTGCAGGCCTTTGACGTCGGTGTCCTTCTGCGCGTTGCAGGCGATCGTCGCGTACTTGCGCGCGTCCTTCGTGTTCAGCGCCTCGATGACCACGTCCCCGGCGGCTTCCGGGGTGTCCTCGCCGCGGCCGGTCGTGCTCGAGGGCGCCGGTTTGGTCGCGGGGGCCGAGGACGAGGGGACAGGCGGTGCCGGGGGCGGCTGGGCGGCGGGCGGGTTCTCGTCGCTGCCGGTGAGCACCAGCACCAGGGTGATCGCCGCGCCGAGCAGGATGACCGCGCCGACGGCCACGCCGACGATCAAACCGGTTTTCTTCTGCCTTGCGGAGTTCGGTTCGCCGGGCCAGCCACCGGGCGGTGGATACTGCTGCTGCGGCGGATACTGTCCGTAACCGCCGTAGGGCTGCTGCCGCCCGTACGGATCGGGCGGTTGTGGTGGCTGGCTCATCGTGCTCGGCTCACTGTCCTCGATCGTCCCCCGGCGCCCGGGCTCAGCTGCCCACGCACCACCGCGAGCCTTCCTTCTTCAGCTTGATCGGCGACTTCTCCGACTGCCCCTGGAACGACAGCTCCGCATCGATCGTAGCGGTGCCCCCGGTGATCACCGGCTCGCCGAGGAGCTTCGCCTCCATCCCCTGCGGCATCTCGTCGATGTCGGACTGGGTGACCGTCTCCGGGCTGCAGGCGACCTCCTTGGCGAGGTTCACGTCGCGGTCGTTGATCGCGTCGACCGCCTTCTGGCCCGCTTCCTTCACGTCGGCCTTGTCGCCGGGCGAACCGGCGTCGCCGCTGGTGCCGCTCGGCTTGCCCGCGCTCGGCTTCCCGGAGGCGGGCGGCGGCACCTGGCCACCCGGCGGCGGGGCCTGTGACGTGGGGTTCTGCTGCGCCACCTGGTCCGACGAGCCGTCGTCGCCGGTGAACAGGATGATCGCCGCCACGGCCCCGCCGAGCACCACCACCGCGCCGATCACCAGCCCGACGATGAGGCCCGTTTTCTTCTTCTTGGGCGGTTCCTCCCCGAACCCGCCCGGGTACTGCGGCTGCTGCTGCCCGGAACCGAACGCGTCCCACCCCTGTTGTTGGGCGTAGGGGTCGGGCGCCGGCGCCTGCTGCCACCCCTGCTGCTCCCAGCCACCCTGCTGGGGTTGCTGCGGCGCCGCGTTGAACGCGTCCCAGCCCGGCGCCTGGCCGCCCTGCTGCGGGTACTGCTGCGGCTGCGGTCCGGTGTAGGGCTGCCCGCCGCCGGGTTGTCCCTGGTAGCCCGGTTGGCCGTACGGCCCGGGGCCCCCGGGGTGCTGCGGTGGATAGGTCAAGACTGCCCCCTAGGAAGTCGGTACACGTCCGGGTTCACCGAGCGAGCGATGTAGACGCACGGTAGCGGTCGGCCCCGGTTCGCCTTTACCGGGTTGGACCATTGCGCATCCGGGAACCCCGTGATCCCGGTGCGACGCGCCGATCCTGTGATGCGGATAGGGCTTCTCAAGTCGGTGATCGCCGGTACCGTGGACTGAAAAGCACTCCGAGGAGGTGCCGACATGCAACACGACCTTCCCGGAGGTCGGCCGGAGGATGCCGACCCATCAGAATCGAGTGGAGCTGGGAACACGTCGGATGAGCAGGCACGACAGGTCCGTTTCCTGGAAGAGGAAGTGGCACTGCTGCGCCGGAAGCTGACCGATTCACCGCGCCAGAACCGGGTGCTCGAGCAGCGGCTGGCCGAGGCGTCGGAACGGGTCAGTCAGCTGACCGAAAGAAATAACAAACTGGTTGAGACGCTGCGCGAGGCGCGGGGCCAGTTGCTCGCGCTGCGTGAGGAAGTCGACCGCCTCGCCCAGCCGCCGAGCGGATATGGAGTATTCCTGGCGGCCTTCGAGGACGGCACGGTCGACGTGTTCACCTCCGGCCGGAAGATGCGCGTGTCGGTTTCCCCCGCGGTCGAGGTGGAGACGCTGCGACGCGGGCAGGCGCTGCGCCTGAACGAGGCGCTGACCGTGGTCGAGGGTGGCGGCTACGAGCAGACCGGTGAGGTGTGCGCGCTCCGCGAGGTGCTCGCCCCCGAGGTCACCGGTGGCAGCTCGCGGGCGCTCGTGGTCGGGCACGCGGACGAGGAGCGGGTGGTCTTCCTCTCCGACCCGCTGGCCGAGCAGACGCTCAAGCCGGGCGACTCGCTGCTGGTCGACTCCAAGGCCGGCTACGCCTACGAGCGGGTGCCGAAAGCCGAGGTCGAGGACCTCGTGCTGGAGGAGGTCCCCGATGTCAGCTACGAGGACATCGGCGGGCTCGGGCGGCAGATCGAGCAGATCCGCGACGCGGTGGAGCTGCCCTTCCTGCACTCGGACCTGTACCTGGAGTACCAGTTGCGGCCGCCGAAGGGCGTGCTGCTCTACGGCCCGCCGGGTTGCGGGAAGACGCTCATCGCCAAGGCGGTGGCGAACTCCCTGGCCAAGAAGGTCGCGCTGGCCAGGGGCGACGATCCGGGCGACGGCTCGGAAGCGAAGTCCTACTTCCTCAACATCAAGGGCCCGGAGCTGCTGAACAAGTTCGTCGGGGAGACCGAGCGGCACATCCGCCTGATCTTCCAGCGGGCGCGCGAGAAGGCTTCCGAGGGCACGCCGGTGATCGTGTTCTTCGACGAGATGGACTCGATCTTCCGCACCCGCGGCAGCGGGGTGTCCTCCGACGTGGAGACCACCATCGTGCCGCAGCTGCTGTCCGAGATCGACGGTGTCGAGGGGCTGGAGAACGTCATCGTCATCGGCGCCTCCAACCGCGAGGACATGATCGACCCGGCGATCCTGCGGCCGGGCCGGCTGGACGTGAAGATCAAGATCGAGCGTCCGGACGCCGAGGGTGCCAAGGACATCTTCTCGAAGTACCTGGCCGAGGGGCTGCCCATCCACGCCGACGACCTCGCCGAGTTCGGCGGGGACCCGAAGGCGACCTTCGACGCGATGATCCAGCACACCGTCGAGCGGATGTACGAGGAAAGCGACGAGAACCGGTTCCTCGAGGTGACCTACGCCAACGGGGACAAGGAGGTGCTCTACTTCCGCGACTTCAACTCGGGCGCGATGATCCAGAACATCGTGGACCGGGCGAAGAAGGCGGCGATCAAGTCGGTGCTGGAGACCAAGCAGCCCGGCCTGCGCGTGCAGCACCTGCTGGACGCGATCGTCGACGAGTTCGCGGAGAACGAGGACCTGCCGAACACCACGAACCCGGACGACTGGGCCCGGATCTCCGGCAAGAAGGGCGAGCGGATCGTCTACATCCGCACGCTGGTCACCGGCAAGAACCAGGACTCCGGTCGGGCGATCGACACGGCGACGAACACCGGGCAATATTTGTAGGAGCGAAGCAACACCGAGCCTTCTGCAAAGGGCGGTGCACCGGAGCGATCCGGTGCACCGCCCGTCCAGTTTTCCGGCGTGTTCCGGCCCCGATCGATGTATAACGGCCTATACTTCACGGCCATGAGCGGTGACGAGTACCCGACCCCCCAGCCGCCGGTGACGCCCGGTCAGATCAACGAATGGCTACGGACGGTGGCCGAGTCGGCCCGGCGTGGCGAGCTGAGCGCGGACGAGCTGATCGGCCTGCTCGGCCAGTTGCGGGCCGCGTCGACGGCGTGCGCGAACGCCTCGGACTGGGCTTTGCTGGCCGCCAGGGAGGCCGGGGCGAGCCTGCGGCAGATCGCACCGGTGTTCGGCAAGGGTTATGTCCGCGCCCCCGCCGCGCGCCTGGAAAAACTGCACCGGCAGGTGCTGAACTCGGACCAGTTCCTCGAGTTGATGCGGCGGAAAGAAAGCGGGGAAGCCTGACGCTCGCGCGTTCGAGCGGCAGCCGATTATGGGCGATTTCTCCGAACGGGACCACCGGGACTGGGCCGGTGCCCCGGTCGACGCGCGCCGCCGCGAGGGGGTGCGGTGCCTGCCGGGCGGGTTCGCGGCCCCGGGCGAGGAGCTGCGGCTGACCGTGCCGGGCCGGCTGACGCTGCTGCTCGCCCCGGATGGCGCGGTGCTGGCGTTCAGCGGTCCCAGCCGTCCTTCGGAAGCCGATGCCCGCTTCCGGGCCGGGATGGACCCCGTGGCGTGGGTGCGCGAGGTCGCGGGCGAGCCCGTGGTGGAGCGGGTCCGGCGGATCGTGCTGCCGGAGCCCCGCGGCCCGCTGTTCGCTCGCGGGCCCGGGTTCACCGCCGAGCTGGACCGGTACGGCCTGCTCCGGTGCACCGGTGAGCCGCCGTCCGGTCCGGATCCGTTCGACGAGCTGCGCGAGCGGCCCGGCGTGGACCTGACCGAGGGCTGGGTGCTGACGCCGGGGAGGACCGTGCGCAAGCAGTCGCAGCTCGGTGTCGACGCGATCCGGGGTGCGATCGACGTGCCCCGGCTGCCGGTGCCGTCAGGCGAGCGGCGGGTGGCCGCGCCCGGCCGGGAGATCCTGGTGTCGACGCACGAGCGCGGCTCGGTCCGCTGGTCCGCCCACATCGGCGCGAATGGCGAGTTCGACGGCCCGCTGCCCGGCGACGGGTTCGCCGAGGCGCCCGAACGATGGGCTCAGGAGGAGGCCGGCCGCCTGCGTGACGCGGAGTTCTGGGCCTCGGTGCAGGAAGTCGGCAGGCTGCGGGTTCCACCGCCCGGCGCGGCGATCGCCGCCCAGCTCGGCGACTACGTCCTGGAGTTCGCGCGGATCGGGATCACCGCGTCCGGCGAGGTGACCGTGCTCGGCCGGTACGGGCACGAGGTGACCGCGTTGATGCGCGAGTCGCCCGCTTTCGGCGAGGACCCGGCGGCCTGGCTGCGTCACCTGCCCGAGCACCTGGTCGCCGCCGAGAGCGCGGCGTTCCGGCCCGCGCACGACCACTTGTTGCTCACCTACCGCCGCTAGGCCGGTCAGGTGAACTCTTGACGTGCTGTGAAGCGGATCACTAAAGTCGGGCTCGCTCATCAGTTAGGAAAGTTTCCTGTCTATTTCCGCCGCCCAGGTCAGAGAGGAAAACTCGTATGCGTTGGGACAAGATCCGGCACCGGCTCACGGCGGTCGCCGCGGCGGCCTTCCTGCTGCCGGTCTCGGTGGCAGGCGGTGCGCAGGCAGCTCCGGAACCGGCGGCGATCACCGCGCTGCCCCCGGGCTCTCCGGCGGCGATCAATGGCCAGCTGAAGGTCTGCGGGCTGCAGCTGTGCAACCAGTACGGCAAGCCGATCCAGTTGCGCGGCATGAGCACGCACGGCATCCAGTGGTACGCGCAGTGCGTGAAGGCGGCTTCGCTGGACGCGCTGGCCGGTGACTGGAAGGCCGACGTCCTGCGGATCTCGATGTACGTCCAGGAGGGCGGCTACGAGACCGATCCGGCGAAGTTCACCGCGCTGGTCAACGGCTACATCGAGGAAGCGACCAAGCGGGGCATGTACGCGCTGGTCGACTGGCACCAGCTCAGCCCCGGCGACCCGAACCACAACCTGGGCCGCGCCAAGACCTTCTTCACCGAGATCGCGAAGCGGCACAAGGACAAGACCAACATCATCTACGACATCGCCAACGAGCCGAACGAGGTCAGCTGGGCGGGCATCAAGAGCTACGCCGAGCAGATGATCCCGGTCATCCGCGCGCAGGACCCGGACGGCGTGGTGCTCGTGGGCACGCACGGCTGGGCCTCGCTGGGTGTTTCCGACGGCCGCACCGAGGCCGACATCGTGAACAACCCGATCAAGGCGAGCAACTTCATGTACACCTTCCACTTCTACGCGGCGTCCCACCAGGACGAGTACTTCGACGCGCTCACCCGTGCCGCGTCGAAGCTGCCGCTGTTCGTCACCGAGTTCGGCACCCAGACCTACACCGGTGACGGCGGCAACGACTTCGCCTACGCGCAGAAGTACCTGGACTTCCTGGCCAGCAAGAAGATCAGCTGGACGAACTGGAACTTCTCCGACGACTTCCGGTCGGGCGCGGTGTTCAAGGAAGGCACCTGCGCGGGCAGCAACTTCAGTGGGACCGGTCCGCTGAAGCCGGCCGGGGTGTGGATCCGCGACCGCATCCGGTCCGCGGACAACTTCCCGACCAGTTAGCCATCCGGCCCCACTGCGGCCTTCCGGGTTACGGTCATGACCGTGGCGGACAAACCGGAGATCGCAGTGGGGCTGGCCGCGCTCGGCAGGCCCGCGTACATCAACCTCGGCCGCGAGGGCGCGTTGCCGGGCAACCGTGACGTGGCCTCGATGCGCGCGGCCACCTGGGAAGTGCTCGACGCGGCGTACGCGGCCGGGGTGCGCTGGGTGGACGTCGCGCGCTCGTACGGGCGCTCCGAGGAGTTCCTGTCCGGCTGGCTCGCCGAACGCGGGCACACCGACCTGACGGTGTCCAGCAAATGGGGCTACGCCTACGTCGGTGGCTGGCGCCTCGACGCCGAAGTGCACGAGGAGAAGGAACACTCGCTCGCGCGGTTCGAGCAGCAGTGGGCCGAGAGCACCGCGCTGCTCGACTCCCGGATTTCCTTGTACCAGGTGCATTCGCTGACCATCGACAGTCCACTGTTCACCGATGGCGCCCTGCTGGACCGGCTCGCCGCGCTCGCGGCCACCGGCGTCCGCGTCGGGTTCTCCACTTCCGGCCCGGCGCAGGCGGAAACCGTGCGGCGCGCGTTCGAACTGGAGCGATCCGGACAGCGGGTGTTCACCGCTGTGCAGTCCACCTGGAACGTGCTGGAGCCGTCCGTCGGCGAGGTGCTCGCCGAAGCTCGCGCGGCGGGCAACCTGGTGGTGCTGAAGGAAACCCTGGCGAACGGGCGGCTGGTCGCCGAGCCACCGGAGCCGGTCGCGGAACTGGCCGCCGCCCGCGGGGTCACCCCGGACGCGGTTGCGCTCGCGGCGGCACTCGCGCAGCCGTTCGCCGACGCGGTGCTCGCGGGACCGGCGAGCGTCGCGCAACTCGAGTCGAACTTGGGCGCGGCAACGGTTCCGCTCGAGGACGCCGAGCTGGCGCGGCTGCTCGCGCTGCGCGAAGCACCGGCGGACTACTGGGCCCACCGCTCCCGCCTGGAGTGGAACTAGATACAGTCTCGGCGGTACGGACAGCGGGACCCGAGGGGGTTGCAGGGTGCGTCAGGTGCGGGTGGCCGCGCTCGCGGTCACGGCGGTCGCGGTCGCCGGGCTGGCAGGTTGCGCCGATCGGCCGAACGACCTCGACACCTACTACGACGACCCGGTCGCCTCGTCGGCACCGGCCGCGCCGCCCGCCGCCCCGCCTGCCTCGACCGCGCCGCCCGCCCCGGCCCAGGAGCGGACCGCGACCACGCCCGCACTGCTGACCGACACCGACGTCGCCGCGGAAGAGGTCCGCGTGGCCGCCAAGCCGTCGACCCCGTCGAAGTGCCTGGCCCCGCTGGTCGAGCCGGTCCCGGAGGAGCAGCGCAAGCAGCGCGACTGGCAGTACCGCTCGGGTGCCTCGTTGAGCCACCGCGTGCTGGTCACGAAGGGCGCCGCCGAGACGGTCAACCGGCTGATCTGCTCCGGCGCCACCCCGGTGCAGCTCGCACCGACCGGCGCCGAAGCGCAGCGGGCGTGGTGCGAGACCGACAAGGGCGCCGCGGTCTGCACCGTGCTGCTCGCCCGCGGGGACGTCATTTCGGTGGTCCAGGTCGCGGCGAGCACGCAGGCCCGCGCCACCGACGCGGCCAAGCGGCTGGCCCCGATCAGCGCGGGCGCGCTGGTCCGCGTCGCCTCCTGAGTCTCACGGGTCGTAGCGGCGGAACCATTCGAGGACGCCGAGCCTGCCGTCCGGGATGAGCGGGATCGCCGGGTCCTCGGCCCAGCGACGCAGTTCTTCCAGCTCCAGCCATTCCCCGGAGACGATTTCCTCCGGCTGGTGGACGATCGGGCCGTCCCAGCGGGCCTCGAAGGCGAAGTTGTGGCAGCGCATCGGCGGCTGGTCGTAGACGTGCACGAACAGCGGCTGCAGCGGCGCGCCCCGGATGCCCAGCTCCTCGGCCAGTTCGCGGCGCGCGCAGTCGGCCGGTGTCTCACCCGCCGCGATCAAGCCGCCCGCCCAGCAGTCGTACATGCCGGGGAAGACGTCCTTCGTGTCCGTGCGCAGGTGCACGTACACCTTCGCGCCGTCGGGCGAGCGCACCAGCACCACGCCGGCGGCGTGCCACAGCCCCTCCGCCCGCACCCGGGACCGGGGTGCCGCGCCGACCGCGGCGCCGCTCTCGTCGTACACGGCGACCAGTTCCTCGTTCACGACACCCATCCAATCGCGGCCACCTGGGAGGTGTCACGCGCCCTCGGCACCGTAGGGTGGACGATATGAGGCGGATCATGGGAACCGAGGTCGAGTACGGCATCGCGGTGCCGGGCGATGCGACGGCCAACCCGGTGTTGACCTCCACCCAGGTGGTGCTGGCCTACGCGGCCGCGGCGGACATCCCGCGGGCCCGGCGCGCGCGCTGGGACTACGAGGTGGAGTCGCCCCTGCGCGACGCCAGGGGGTTCGACCTCGCCGGCCCCGGCGCGCCCGGGCACGACCCCGACGTGGAGGACCTCGGCGCGGCCAACGTCATCCTGACCAACGGCGCCCGGCTCTACGTCGACCACGCCCACCCCGAGTACTCCGCGCCCGAGGTCACCAACGCGCGCGACGCGGTGATCTGGGACAAGGCGGGGGAGCGGGTGATGGAGGAGGCCGCGATGCGCGCGGCCACCGTGCCCGGCCAGCCCGCCCTGCAGTTGTACAAGAACAACGTCGACGGCAAGGGCGCCAGCTACGGCACCCACGAGAACTACCTGATGGCCCGGTCCACCCCGTTCACCTCGGTGATCTCCGGGCTGACCCCGTTCTTCGTCTCGCGCCAGGTGATGACCGGCTCCGGCCGCGTCGGCCTCGGCCCGCAGGGCGAGGACGCCGGGTTCCAGCTCTCGCAGCGCTCGGACTACATCGAGGTCGAGGTCGGCCTGGAGACCACGCTCAAGCGCGGCATCATCAACACCCGCGACGAGCCGCACGCCGACGCGGACAAGTACCGCAGGCTGCACGTGATCATCGGCGACGCGAACCTGGCCGAGTACTCCACCTACCTCAAGCTCGGCACCACCGCGATCGTGCTGGACATGATCGAGTCCGGGATGCGCTTCGACCAGCTGAAACTGGACGAGCCGGTGCGCGCGGTGCACCAGATCAGCCACGACCCGACGCTGAAGACCAAGGTCGACGTGGCGGGCGGGCGCAAGTTCACCGGATTGGACCTCCAGTTCGCCTACCACGAGCTGGCCTCGGAGTTCCTGGACCGGACCGGCGGCGACAGCCAGTCCAAGGACGTGCTGCGGGTCTGGGGCGAGATCCTCGACGCGCTCGCCCGCGACCCGGCCGAATGCGCCGACCGGCTCGACTGGCCGGCCAAGCTGCGCCTGCTCGAGGGCTACCGCGCCCGCGACCAGCTCAACTGGGGCGCGCCGCGGCTGCAGCTGGTCGACCTGCAGTACTCCGACGTGCGGCTGGACAAGGGCCTGTACAACCGCCTGGTCACCCGGGGCTCGATGAAGCGCCTGGTCACCGAGGAGGAGGTGCGCGCGGCGATCACCACCCCGCCGTCCGACACGCGGGCCTACTTCCGCGGCCGCACCCTGGAGAAGTACGCGACCTCGATCGCGGCGGCGTCGTGGGATTCGGTGATCTTCGACGTCGGGCGCGAGTCGCTGGTGCGCATCCCCACGCTGGAGCCCCTGCGCGGGACGAAGGCGCACGTCGGGAAGCTGCTCGACGACTCGGCGACCGCTGAAGAACTGGTCGAGGCGCTCACCGGTTCGGACTAGAGAGCGACCCAGGAGTGATCCAGTGGAGGCCCCGAATGTCGGTTCCACTGGGTAGGCTTGAGAACAACGGCCACACCGGGAGGCGAGTATGGCTCAGGAAAAGATCGAGCGGCACGGCGGCGGTGACTCCGACGAAGAGGTCGAGGGCGGCGCCCCGGCCGGTCAGGAACGGCGCGAGAAGCTCGGCGAGGACGTGGACACCATCCTCGACGAGATCGACGACGTGCTGGAGGAGAACGCCGAGGACTTCGTCCGCGCCTATGTGCAGAAGGGCGGGGAGTAACCCCTCGCGCACCACCGGTCCCGCTGATCTTCGTTGATGGGAAAAACGAGCACGTATGGACAACACCTCGCACCACTCGGGCTTCGCGCTGCCCGCGTCGTACCTGACGACGACCAGTTCGTCGTTCACCGACTTCCTGCGCGCGGAGGCCCCGGACCTGCTCCCCGGCCGCCGGGGAGCAGGTGCCCAGCCCGGCGCCCTGGACGTGCCCCACGGCACGACCATCGTCGCGGTGACCTTCGCCGGCGGCGTGCTGATCGCCGGTGACCGGCGGGCGACCACCGGCAACCTGATCGCCACGCGGGACATGGACAAGGTCTACGTCACCGACGAGTACTCGGCGGTCGGCATCGCCGGTACCGCGGGACTGGCGCTGGAGATGGTCCGGCTGTACGCGGTGGAGCTGGCCCACTACGAGAAGCTCGAGGGCGTCTCGCTGTCGCTGGACGGCAAGACGAACAAGCTGTCGATGATGGTCAAGGCGAACCTCGACGTGGCCATGGCCGGGCTCGCGGTGCTGCCGCTGTTCGTCGGCTACGACACCGAGGCGGCGGACCCCAAGCGGGGCGGGCGCATCGTCTCCTACGACGTGACCGGCGGCCGGTACGAGGAGCACGGCGGCTACCACGCCATCGGCTCGGGCTCGCTGTTCGCCAAGTCGTCGCTGAAGAAGCTGCACGACCCGGACACGGACCTCGAAGGGGCCGTGCGGGTGGCGGTGGAGGCGTTGTACGACGCCGCCGACGACGACACCGCGACCGGCGGGCCGGACCTGGTGCGCCGCATCTTCCCGACGGCGGTCACCATCACCGCCGAGCACGGCGCGGTGCGGTTGCCCGCCGAGCAGGCCGAAGCGGTCTCCGAGGCGGTCGTCAACGACCGTGCGCAGCGGCCGGGCCGTCAAGGCTGAGTTTCAAGACTTCCCAGTTCGAGAGAGTGGAGCCACCGCAGTGACGATGCCGCTGTACGCGTCGCCCGAGCAGCTGATGCGCGAGCGTTCCGAGCTCGCGCGCAAGGGCATTGCCAGGGGACGCAGTGTCGTGGTGCTGAAGTACGCCGGTGGCGTGCTGTTCGTGGCGGAGAACCCGTCGACGACGCTGCACAAGGTGTCCGAGATCTACGACCGGATCGGCTTCGCCGCGGTCGGCCGGTACAGCGAGTTCGAGAGCCTGCGCCGGGGCGGGATCAAGTACGTGGATCTGCAGGGGTACCAGTACGACCGCCGTGACGTGAACTCGCGGGCGCTGGCCAACGTCTACGCCCAGACCCTCGGCTCGATCTTCACCGACCAGCTCAAGCCGTACGAGGTGGAGATCTGCGTGGCCGAGGTGGGCACCACCCCGGCCGAGGACCAGCTCTACCGCCTGACCTACGACGGCTCGATCGGCGACGAGCCGCGGTTCGTGGCGATGGGCGGCCAGACCGAGCCGATCACCACGAAGCTCAAGGACACCTACGAAGAGGGCCTCGAGCTCAGCGCCGCGGTCGCCGTGGCGGTGGCCGCGCTGCAGACGAGCGCGCCGAACACCCCCGCCACCAACGGCGGCGCGGGCGAGGTCGGCAAGCTCGAAGTCGCGGTGCTCGAGCGGGAGCGGCGGGGACGGGCGTTCCGGCGGATCACCGGTGCGGCGCTGGAGGCTTTGTTGCCCAAGGCGGAGAAGGCCGAAGAGGAGTCGGAGAAGTCCGAAAAGGACGCTGCGAAGCCGGATGAGCCTTCGGGGGATGCCAAGTAGCGGCCCCGGTTTTTCAGTGTGACTACGGCGAAGGCCCTCATGTCAAGGCGGGAATGATGCCTTGACATGAGGGCCTTCGCCGTGTTTTGGCTGTGGACCGGGGCGTGTCTTGGTGTCACGAATGTGGCTTTCGAGACGTCTGGCGTCCCGAAAGCCACCCGGCGTCTAGCGGTGGTTGCAACTCTGTGTAGTGGGAGGGGTTGTGATGGGTCGTCGGTTGTCGGTGGAGTTGGTGGCGGGGTTTTGGTCTGGGGTGCGGGCGGGGTTGTCGGTGCGGGCGGCGTCGCGGGTGGTGGGCGTGTCGCACGAGACAGGGCGGCGGTGGTTCGCTCAGGCTGGCGGGGTGAGCGCGAACGCCAAGATTCCCCGGCCGGGGTCGGGCCGGTTTCTGAGCCTGGCCGAGCGGGAGGAGATCGCGGTGGGGATCGCCCGGGGCGAGTCCAACACCGAGATCGCCGCCCGGCTGGGGCGGGACAAGTCCACCATCGGCCGGGAGATCGACCGCACCGTGGGGCGGGTGCTGGGCACCGAGCACGCCGGCACCGATGCGCGAGAACACTACCGGGCCTCGGTCGCGCACGAACTGGCCCGCGAACGCGGCAGACGGCCGAAACCGGCGAAACTGGCCGCCGATGCGCGGCTGCGTGAGCAGGTGCAGGCCGGGTTGCAGGCGAAGTGGTCTCCCGCGCAGATCAGCGCGACCCTGCCCGAGCGGTTCCCCGACGATCCGGGGATGCGGGTCAGCCCCGAGACGATCTATCAGTCGCTGTTCGTCCAAGCCCGCGGCGCGTTACGCAAGGAGCTCGCGTCCTGCCTGCGCACCGGGCGGGCGCTGCGAGTACCGCGGAACCGGGCCCGCGCCCGCGCGCAGGCCTCGAAACTGGGCTCGCCGATCCCGATCTCGCAGCGCCCGGCCGAGGCCGCTGACCGGGCGGTGCCCGGGCACTGGGAAGGCGACCTCATCCTCGGCAAGAACAACGCCTCCGCGATCGGGACCCTGGTCGAGCGCACCACCCGCTTCGTCATCCTGCTCCACCTACCCGACGGGCACACCGCCGAACACGTCCGCGACGCGATGATCCCCGCCATCACCGCCCTGCCCCAGCATCTACGCCGCTCGATGACCTGGGACCGCGGCAACGAAATGGCCCGCCACCCCGACATCACCCTGGCCACCCACATGCCCATCTACTTCGCCGACCCCAGCAGCCCCTGGCAACGCGGCTCCAACGAGAACACCAACGGACTCCTCCGCCAGTACTTCCCCAAACACACCAACCTCGCCACCCACACCGCCGACGACCTCGCCACCGTGGCCGCCGAACTCAACGACCGCCCACGCCAGACACTGGGCTGGCACTCACCAGCCCAACGCCTGCGTGCACTACTCTCCACACCGGCATAAGTTGCAACCACCGGTTGAGACCACCCCACCTTCGTGACATGGGGGAGTGGCCGGTCAGAGGCGGTAGAGGGCCAGGGCGCTGGGCTGCGACTTGAAGAGGAAGCGTGAGCCGAGTGGGCCCACTTCGCCGTCAGTGGCGACCCGGCGGTTGCCGTTGAGCAGCTTGACCTCGAGTTCCGCCACGTCGTATTCGCGGTAGACGTGGCTGGTGTCGAGGGTGTTGGTCAGCGCGGCGGCGATGAACCGGGCGCGTGAGTACGGGACGTCCGCGCGCAGGTAGCGCACGTCGAGCAGGCCGGTGTCCAGTGCGGGCCGGTGCGCGGGGGCGAAGCCCTTCGGGATGTACGGGCCGTTGCCGACGAAGATCAGCCACACCGAGGTCCGGTGGCCGTTCAGCTCGACCTCCAGCGGCCGCGCCTTGTGCAGGCTGCGCACCATGGCGATCGCCGCCGCGGGCCACTTCGGCAGTTTGTCCTGCAGTTTTTCCCGCATCCGGACCATTTCGGGATAGCCGCCGATGCTGGCCGTGTTGACGAACCAGCGCCGTTCGGTCTCGCCGAGGCCTTCGACGGTGACCTCACCGAGGTCCATGCCGACCGCGGCACCCGCCTCGGTGGCCGCGTCGGCGTCCGGCATGGAGCGCACGCCGACGTCGCGGGCGAAGTGGTTCAGGGTGCCCGCGGGGATGAGCGCGAGCGGCAGCTTGTACTCGGCGGCCACCGAGGCGACCGCGGCCACGGTCCCGTCCCCGCCGGCCACGCCGAGCGCGCGCACGCTCCCGCGGCGTTCGATCTCCGCGGCGAGCTGGACGCGGATGTCCTGGTGGGCGTCCGGGTAGATGATCGTGGCCTTGGGCCAGGCGTACCGGACGTCCTCGGTGGGGTCCTGGCCGTCGATCCCGGAACGCGGGTTGACCAGCGCGAGCATGTCCTCGCCGTCGACCATCACCGGGGCTTCGGCGGGGTGCGCGGTGTCCCCGGGCACGTCCGGGTGCACCGGCCACCAGTGCCGCGTGGCGAACGCGGCGCCGACGCCGATCAGCGCACCCGCGCCGACGTCGCTGGGCCAGTGCACGCCGGTGTGCACGCGCGAGTAGGCCACCGCGGCCGCGATCGGCGCGATGGCCAGGCCGAGCACCGGCGACTCCATCGCCACCGCGGCGGTGAACGCGGCCGCCGAAGCCGAGTGTCCCGACGGGAACGACGACGAGGTCGGCCGCTTGACCAGGCGCCGGTGTTCCGGCACCTCCTCGGCGGCCGGGCGGCGGCGGGGGAACAGCGGCTTGCCGATGAGGTTGGCGGTCAGGCTGGCGCCGCCGATGGCGACCAGGCCGCGCATCGCCGCCCGCCTGCCGGTGCCCTTGCGGGCGCCGATGGTCGCGGCGACCACCCACCACAGCCTGCCCTTGTTCGCGGAGCGGGTCAGCGCCATCAGGGCGCGATCGGCGGGGGACCTGGGGAGCGCGGCGCTGCGGCGGACGAGGGCGCGATCTGTCTCGCCGACCTGGCTCAGCGGGCGCTTGATGTGCCTGAACACGTGGTGCAACGTAACCGACGCAACGCCGACGCCCGAACGGCGCACCGACTTGGGGGTACTTGCGCATACTCTGGTGGCATGCAGCGGCGGATCTTTGGGATCGAGACAGAGTTCGGGGTGACCTGCACCTTCCACGGGCAGCGCAGGTTGTCGCCGGACGAGGTGGCCAGGTACCTGTTCCGGCGGGTGGTTTCCTGGGGACGTTCGTCCAACGTGTTCCTGTCGAACGGCTCTCGCCTCTACCTCGACGTCGGATCCCACCCGGAGTACGCGACGGCCGAATGCGACGACCTCACGCAGCTCGTCACGCACGACAAGGCGGGGGAGCGCATCCTCGAGGACCTGCTTGTCGACGCCGAGCGCAGGCTGGGTGACGAGGGCATCGGCGGCGACATCTTCCTGTTCAAGAACAACACCGACTCGGCGGGCAACTCCTACGGCTGTCACGAGAACTACCTGGTCACGCGAGCCGGTGAGTTCTCCAGGATCGCCGACGTGCTGCTGCCGTTCCTGGTCACCCGGCAGCTGATCTGCGGGGCCGGCAAGGTGCTGCAGACCCCGCGCGGCGCGGTGTACTGCCTGTCCCAGCGCGCCGAGCACATCTGGGAAGGTGTGTCGAGCGCCACAACGCGGTCGCGGCCGATCATCAACACCCGCGACGAGCCGCACGCGGACGCCGAGCGCTACCGCAGGCTCCACGTCATCGTCGGCGACTCGAACATGGCCGAGCCGACCACCCTGCTCAAGGTGGGCGCGGCGAACCTGGTGCTGGAGATGATCGAGCAGGGCGTGCAGTTCCGGGACTTCACCCTGGACAACCCGATCCGGGCGATCCGCGAAATCAGCCACGACCTGACCGGGCGGCGCCAGGTGCGCCTGGCCGGCGGCCGCGAGGCCTCCGCGCTGGAGATCCAGCGCGAGTACTACGCGCGGGCGGCGCAGCACGTGAAGACCAACGGCTCCGGCGCCACCGCCGAGCGCGTGATCGAGCTGTGGGGCCGCGCGCTGGACGCGGTCGAGACGCAGGACTTTTCGAAGATCGACACCGAGATCGACTGGGCGATCAAGCACCGGCTGGTGGAGCGGTACCGCGCCAAGCACGACCTGGACCTGTCCAGCCCGCGCATCGCGCAACTGGACCTGGCCTACCACGACATCCGGCGCGGGCGCGGCATCTTCGACCTGTTGCAGCGCAAGGGCCTGGTGCGCCGGGTGACCGACGACGGCGAGATCGAGGTGGCCAAGGACACCCCGCCGCAGACCACCCGCGCGAAGCTGCGCGGTGACTTCATCGCCGCCGCGCAGGCCGCGCAGCGGGACTTCACCGTGGACTGGGTGCACCTGAAGCTGAACGACCAGGCGCAGCGGACCGTGCTGTGCAAGGACCCGTTCCGCTCGGTCGACGAACGCGTGGAGCGCCTGATCAGCTCCCTGTGAACCAGTGAATGCTATGAGTGGGGCATTACTTGCAATGAACGCAAGTAATGCCCCACTCATAGCATTGGACCGCTCCACTGGGGGCTGGGCGCACGATGAGCGGGGCCGTGCTCGCCGGGCAGAGCGAGCAGGGCCCCGCTCATCGCATTCGGCGCGCGGCCGGGCGGGCGCGGGATGGGCGTGACCCGGCCGTGCGCTGGTCAGGCGGGCACGCCGCGCCGGAACGCCGGGATGACGATGGCGCCGACCACGACGTGCAGCAGGCCGAGGGTGATGCGGGCGTCCACCGGCCCGGCCGCGAGCAGCGGGCTGGCCAGCGACAACACCATCACCGCGACCGCGATGAAGGTCCAGACGCGGCCCTTGCCACGGCGTTCGAGCAGGGCGAGCAGGCCCCAGCCGACCAGGGACACCGCGACCGTGGCGATCACGATGGCCACCAGGTCCACGGTCTGCGGGGCGGTGCCGCCGATGCTGGTCACGGTGAGGTCGACGCCGAGCACCGGCACCGCCAGCGTCCAGATCAGCGATGCGGCGACCGCGGCCGCGGCGATGCCGCCGACGCGGGTGAGCGCCTTGGACCCGCTGTGGGTCTTCGGCTCGGTGCGTGTGGTCATCACGGCCTCCTGAAGGTCTGGCGCGCAGGTAACGCCGTCAACGGTGTCCTCGAACGATAGGGGCGCGGCGGAGGGCAGCACTTCAACTGTTTGGTTGATGCCCCTCGCTTTGCGTGATCCGCCGGGATCTGGTAATTACCTACCGCCGATGCGATGGGGGTTGCCGAAATGCGCAAGATCCGCCTGACCGTGCTCGCCGCCCTGCTCCTGGCCTCGACCGGGGCGCCGGTGGCGGTGGCCGACGCGCTGCCGAGCTGGCAGCCGACCCCGACCGGTGTCACCGCCCAGCTGCGCGGGCTCGACGCGGTCAGCGCGCGGGTGGCGTGGGCCAGCGGCAGCAAGGGAACCGTCCTGCGCACGGCCGACGGTGGCGCGTCGTGGCAGCAGGTCGCGCCCCCGGGCACGGCCGCGCTCGACTTCCGCGACATCGAGGCCTTCGACGACCGGCGTGCGGTGGTGATGTCGGCGGGCACCGGCACGGCCGCGAAGATCTACCGCACCGACGACGGCGGCGCGAGTTGGCGACTGTCCTTCGAGAACACCGACGAACGCGCCTTCTACGACTGCATCTCGTTCTTCGACCACCACCGGGGCCTGGCGATGAGCGATCCGGTGGACGGCCGGTTCCGCATCCTGTCCACTGAGGACGGTGGGCGGAACTGGGCGGAGGTGCCGCCGGAGGGGCTCCCGCCCGCGCTCCCCGGGGAAGCCGGGTTCGCCGCGAGTGGACAGTGCCTGACCACCGAAGGCCCGAGGGACGCGTGGTTCGGCAGCGGCGGCGGCGCCACCGCGAGGGTGTTCCACTCGCGCGACGCCGGTCGCACGTGGACGGTCACCGACACACCGCTGTTCAGCAGCCCGTCCGCCGGGGTGTTCGCGCTGGGTTTCCGCGACCGGCTGCGTGGCCTGGCGATCGGCGGCGACTACGCCAACGAGGCCGAGCCGGTGCCCGCGCTCGCGCTGACCCGCGACGGCGGCCGCAGCTGGGAGCGCCCGCCCGCGCCGCCGGTGGGGTACCGCTCCGGCGTGGCCTGGCGGCACCACACCGTGCTGGCCGTCGGCCCGACCGGCAGCGACGTCAGCTTCGACGGCGGCGCGCACTGGACTTCATTCGACTCCGGCAGCTTCGACAGCGTCGACTGCACCGCCCGCGGCGCGTGCTGGGCCTCGGGCGCGGCAGGCCGGATCGCCAAGCTGGCCTAGCCGCCTGACCTAGCCGCGTTCGAGCAACGCGGCGATCACCTTTTCGAGGTGTGGTTCCAGGTCTTCCGGGGTGGCGCCGGTGATCGCCGGAGTGCCGATCACCGAGCGCAGCACGCCGATGCCGAGCATCCACGCGCTGAACAACTCGGCGCGCAGATCGCCGTCCGGTCCGCCGCCGGTGAGCTCGGCCAGCGCGCGCACGTAGGTCTCGCAGACCTCTTCGCGCAGCCGTTCCCGGGTCTCGGCGTGCCCGGAGGACCGCAGCATGGCGATCAGGGGGTGCTCCCCGGCGTGGCTCGGCCAGTCCTGGAAGGCGATCGAGCCGAGCAGCCGCGCCGGCAGTTCCTCCCGTGGCCCGCCGAACAGTTCGGCTGCCGGTTCCGGCACCGCCGTGGCTTCGTCGAACAGCTTCTTCTTGGACCCGAAGTAGCGGAACACCAGCGCCGGGTCCACGGCGGCGTCCCCGGCGACGTCGCGCACGCTGGTGCCGTCGAACCCGTCGCGGGCGAAGCGGAGCCGGGCGGCGTCGAGCAGGCGGGCCCGGGTGGCCGCGCGGTCGCGCTTGATGCGGGAACTGGTTGTTTCGGGCGGCACCACGGGCATGGGAGCCGCCCTGGCGCGGCACTACCTCGACCGCGGTGCCCGGGTCACGGTGATCGGGCGGAACCCGGTCCGCGGCCGGGAATTCCTCGACCACGCCGAGCGGATCGGCGCGGCCGGGAGGGCGGCGTTCATCCCGGCGGACCTGACCTCGGTCGCGGAGAACCGGCGGGTCGTCGCGGAAGTGGCGGCCCGGCACGAGTTCCTCGACGGGCTCATCCTCACCGCGATGCGCACGTTCCCCCGGCGGGTGGAGACCGCGGACGGCTTCGAAGGGCACTTCTCGCTCTACTACACCAGCCGGTACCTGCTCAGCCGCGGCCTGACCGGGCTGCTGGAACGAGGGGAGTCGCCGATGATCGTCAGCGTCGGCGGGGTCGGCACCCGGAAGGGGAAGATCCACTGGGACGACCTGGCGCTGCGGGAGAACTACGGCCTGCTGCGCGCCATGCTGCAGGCGGGGGGCGCCTCGGAGTTGCAGGCGGTGGCCTACGTGGCCGACCACCCCGAGGGGCGCACGAAGTACCTGCTGTTCCACCCTGGCTACACCGACAGCGGGTACGTGGACCTGCCGCAGCCGAAGCGGGCGCTGATGAAGGCGATGGCGAAGCTGTTCGCGCAACCGGTGGCCGAGGCGATCGCGCCGATCACCGAGCTGATCGGCGCACCGCCGCCCGGGCGCCTGCTCGCCTACGACCGGCGCGAGGCGCTCGGCACCGATCTGCCGACGCCGGCCGCCGGCCGCGCCCGGCGCCTCGGCGAGGCCACCGCGGCGCTCCGCTAGCGCCCGGGACGCGCGGACGCGCGACGGGCGGACCTCGGCAACGGGGGACCGGCGGCGGGCTACTGTGTCCGGGTGTCCACCGCCCGCGCCGAGCGCCTGGTGAATCTGGTGCTCGCCCTGCTCGCCACCCGGCAGTACCTGACCGCCGACCGGATCCGCGGCATCGTGCCCGGTTACGCCGATGCCGCGACCGAAGACGCCTTCTTCCGGATGTTCGAGCGGGACAAGACCGAGCTCCGGGAACTGGGCATCCCGCTGGAAACCGGGCGCAACTCCGGGTTCGACCCGATCGAGGGCTACCGGATCGCCCGCCGCGACTACGAACTCGGCGAGATCGACCTGGCCCCGGACGAGGCCGCCGCGGTGGCGCTCGCGGTGCGCCTGTGGGATTCGCCGGAGCTGACCGGGCAGGCGCAGGCCGCGCTGGTGAAACTGCGGGCCGCCGGGGTCGAGGTGGACCAGAACGCGCAGCAGGTGGTCGAGCCGCGGGTGCGCACCGAACCGGCCTTCTCCCCGCTGCTGGCCGCGGTCCAGGCCGGGCAGCCGGTGCGGTTCGAGTACCGCCGCAGCGACTCGCCGGAGCGGCTGGTCCGCACGGTCGAGCCGTGGGGCGTGATCTCGTGGAAGGCACGCTGGTACGTGGTCGGCCACGACCGCGACCGCCGGGCCACCCGGTGCTTCCGGCTGTCCAGGATCAGCGGGGACGTGCGGGCCTTCGGCAAGCCGGGCGAGGTCCGCCGCCCGGAGAACGTGAACCTGCTCGAGTACGTCGCCGGCGCGGTCGAACCCGAGCCGAGCCCGACCACCCCGGCGCTGCTGTGGGTGGCCGACCAGCGCGCGGCCGGGGTGCGGCGCCGGGCCAAGCCGGTGGACCGGCTGAGCGTGGACGGCGTCGAGGGCGACGTGATGGAGATCGAGCTGTACTACCCGGAAAGCGCCGCGGACTGGATCGCCGGGCACGCGCCGGACGTGCTGGTCCTCGAACCGGACGTGCTGGCCAAGGCGGTCCGCGGCAGGCTCGAGGCGATCGCGCACGGCATCGGGGCGGACCGGTGAGCCGGGGGTCCACCGAGCGCATGCCGCGGCTGCTGGCACTGGTCCCGTACCTGCTGGCCCGCCCGGGCATCGAGATCGACGAGGCCGCGCGCGACTTCGGCGTGCACCCGCGCCAGCTGCGCAAGGACCTCGAACTGCTGTGGATGTGCGGGCTGCCCGGCTACGGCCCCGGCGACCTGATCGACCTGTCCTTCGAAGGCGAGACGGTCACCGTCACCTTCGACGCCGGCATGCGCCGCCCGCTGCGCCTGACCGGCGCCGAGGCCACCTCCATGCTGGTCGCCCTGCGTGCGCTGGCGGAGACGCCCGGGGTGGTCGACAGCGACGCGGTCAACCGCGCGATCGCCAAGATCGAGGCCGCCGCGGGGGAGGCAAGGCCGTCCGGCGTGGTGGTCGGCACGGGCGTGCGAGAAGCGGAGAACACCGCCCGCGCCCGCCGCACGGTCAGCGAGGCGCTCAAGGCCCGCAAGGCGCTGCGGCTGCGCTACTACACCGCGTCGAAGGACGAGATCACCGAACGCACGGTCGACCCGATGCGCCTGCTGATCGTGCAGAGCTTCGGCTACCTGGAGGCGTGGTGCCGCCGCGCCGAGGGCGTGCGGTTGTTCCGGCTCGACCGCATCGACGGCGCCGAGGTGCTCGACGAGCGCGCCGCGCCGCCGCCGGACGCCCGGCCCACCGACCTTTCGCACGGCGTGTTCGCCGAGCGGCCCGGCCAGGGCGAGGCCGACCTGGTGCTCGAACGCGACCTGCGCTGGGTGGCCGAGTACTACCCGTGCGAGGAGCTGGCCGAGCTGGACGGCGGCAGGCTGCGGGTGCGGATGCGCTACGGCGACGAGTCCTGGATGGTGCGCCTGGTGCTCGGCCTCGGCGGCCGGGTCCAGGTGGAACGGCCGGCGGAACTCGCGTCGGCTGTTCGCCGCCGGGCGCTCGACGGACTGGCCAGGGCACGTCACCTGCCGGCCACCTGATTCCAGTACGGTTGTCCTCGTGTCCTACATGCTGAGCGCCGCGCTCGTGGTCATCGGGCTCGTCCTGCTCGCGGTACTGGCGATTCGCCTGCGCCGAGGCTTGCGCGGGCTCCGGCGCACCACCAGCATGGTGACTACGGCTGCCGGTGACCGTGCGGGGTTGCTGCGGGCGCGGTCCGCCGCGCTCGGAGTCGCCGTGGCACGAAGGCGTGGCCCGCGTAAGATCCACACGATAGAGCGATAGGGAGGCCAGAGATGAACGCTCTGCAGCCGTGGCACCTGATCATCCTGGTTCTGGTCGTCGTCCTGCTGTTCGGGGCCAAGCGCCTGCCGGACGCGGCGCGGTCGATCGGCAAGTCGATGAAGATCTTCAAGGCCGAGACCAAGGACCTCAAGGACAAGGACGCGCCGGAGACGCCCGCCGAGGAGGCCGGCGCGACCGCCGCCGAGACCAAGGCGCTGCCGCAGACCCCGGCGGGCACCGACAAGCAGGTCGCCGACCTGCAGCGGCAGCTCGACGAGCTGAAGAAGCAGCAGCCGGCCACCACCCCTTCGGACCACACGCCGAAGAACGCGGGCTGAGCCAGCCCCGCGCGCGTGGCACCGGCGGAAGCCGCCGCTGGCGGTGCCACGCCGGTGCCGTCCCGCACCCCCAGTCCCTGTAGCGCAGAAGAACGGACCCCGTAGTGGCGGACGAGGGCACCAGCCGCAAGAGCAAGCGGCGCAGGAGGAGCCGTCGGTACAACCCCGACGGCACGATGACGCTCATCGAGCACATCTACGAGTTCCGCAGGCGGCTCGGGTACGCGCTGCTGGCCATCCTCGCCGGTGGTGTCTTCGGCTTCATCTGGTTCGCGGTGAAGCTCGGGCCCATCCCGTCGCTCGGTGACATCATCACCGGCCCGTACTGCGCCCTGCCCGACGACCTGCGGGTCGAGTTCGACGGCCGCGGCTGCACGCTGCTGCAGACCCAGCCCTTCGAAGCCTTCATGATCCAGTTGAAGGTGGGCATCGTGGCCGGCATGGTGCTGGTCGCGCCGCTGTGGCTCTACCAGTTCTGGGCGTTCATCGCGCCGGGCCTGTACTCGAAGGAACGCAAGTACGCGATGACCTTCGTGGGCTTCGCGAGCCTGCTGTTCGCGGCCGGTGCCTACCTCGCCTTCTTCCTCATCCCCGGCGCGCTGGCCCTGCTCGTCGGCTTCGGTGGGGACGAGTTCGCCACCGCGCTGGCCGGTGACAAGTACATCTCCTTCGTGCTGTCGCTGCTGATCATCTTCGGCGTCAGCTTCGAGCTGCCGCTGCTGATCGTGATGCTCAACCAGGTGGGCGTGCTCAAGTACGCCCAGCTGAAGAAGTGGCGCCGGGGCATCATCTTCGCGTTGTTCGTCTTCGCCGCCTTCGCCACGCCGGGCAACGACCCGTTCTCCATGCTCGCGCTGGCCGGGGCGCTGACCCTGCTCAGCGAGGTGGCCATCCAGGTTTCGCGGTTCCACGACCGCAGGCTGGACAAGAAGCGCGGGACCGAGGGCTGGGACCAGCTCGACGACGACGAGGCCGCGCCCTTCGAGTACACGCCGAGCAGCATCGACGAGCCGGAGCCGGTGCCCGCCGAGCGGACCAAGCGCGGCAGGTCGAAGACCGACGACATCACCTAGTGGGCGGGCACGCGGCGCTGGCCGTGCACCCGGCCTCCGGGCACGGTGCGGCCGCGCGGATCGCCGGCCGGGTCGCGGAGCGCCTGCGCACCGCGGTGGACCGGCTGGACCTGCTGGTGGCGAACACGGTGGCGGAGTCGCGGGCGCTGATGCACTCGTCGGCGGCCGCCGGGCTGGACCTGCTCGTGGTGCTCGGCGGGGACGGTGCCGCCCACCAGGGCGTGCAGTTCTGCGCCGAGCGTGATGTCCGGCTCGGCCTGGTCCCGGCGGGTACCGGCAACGACTTCGCCCGTGCGCTCGGCGTGCCGGAGGACCCACTGGCCGCCACCGACGCGGTGCTCTCCGGCGTGGAACAGCGGATCGACCTCGGCCGGGTGGGGGACACCTGGTTCGGCACGGTGCTCTGCGCGGGGTTCGACGCGCTGGTCAGCGAGCGGGCGAACCGGTTGCGCTGGCCGAGCGGACCCCGCCGGTACGACCTGGCGATCGTCAGCGAGCTGGCCGCGTTCCGGCCCCGGCCGCTGCGGGTGCGCACCGAGGACACCACGCTGGAGCTCGAAGCGACCATGGTGGCCGTCGGCAACACCGGCTACTACGGCGGCGGCATCCCGATCTGCCCCGGTGCCCGGCCCGACGACGGCCTGTTCGACGTGACCGTGGTCGGCCGGGCGAGCCGCACGGAACTGGTGCGGATGCTGCCGCGGCTGCGCGCGGGACGGCACCTGGACCACCCGGCCGTGCAGACGCTGCGGGCCCGTGAAGTGGTGCTCGAGGGGGCGGACTGGCCCGCCTACGCCGACGGTGAGCCGCAGGGCCGCCTGCCGATGGCGGTGCGCTGCGTGCCCGGCGCGCTGCGCCTGGCCGGGGCTCAGGTCCGGTAGTCGCCGATCTGCCACAGGTGGGCCCGGAACGCCGGCAGCGGGATGACCTGGGCGTTCTCCGGGAAGAAGACGACCCCGCAGCGGTGGCAGAACCAGGCGCGGGACCACACGTCCAGCACCCGCTGCGAGCCCTGCCGCATCTCGGCGTTCGCGCGGCCGCGGTGGGAGTACTGCAGGAAGCCGAGCACCGCCATGCCGATGCCCAGCGCGGGCCAGATCCAGGTCCAGAACAGGCCGATCAGGCTGATGTTGGCGTCGGTCAGCGTCAGCGACAGCGCGATGATCAGCGCGAACCCGGAGAAGATCGTGCTGAGGATGCCGAGCACCAGGTGCCCGCTGGTGCTGCGGAGCGGCGGGTTCGGGTTCAGCGCGGCGGAGACCGCGCTGGTCGCGACGCCGTGGTAGGGCGTGGCGTAGCCGGTGTCACCGGTCATCGCCGGGCCGACGCCCCGGTAGGACAGCCGCCCGCCGTGGTGGACCGCGGGCACGTGCTGGACCTGGTCCACCTCGCGGCACTGCGGGCAGGCGAGCGGTGACGGCGTGGCTTCCCCGGTGTCCATCGCGGCGGCCCCTCTCGAAGCGATCATGGGGGTGAGATGCCGCGGGGGCCCGCTCGGTTCCCGGCCTGCCGAATGCGCGCGGACCGGGAGGTGTGAAACGCTGAGATCGTGTCCGACAGCTCCGCTCTCTCGCCTGCCGAAGCCTACGGGCAGGCCAGGCGCCGCTCCCGGTACCGCCAGCTGACCCGGTTCGCGGCCGAATCCGCCTTCGTCTTCGACGAGTTCCAGATCCGCGGCTGCGAAGCGCTGGAGGACGGGCACGGGGTGCTGGTCTGCGCGCCGACCGGCGCCGGCAAGACGGTGGTCGGCGAGTTCGCCGTGCACCTGGCGCTGGCCGAGGGCCGCAAGTGCTTCTACACCACGCCGATCAAGGCGCTGTCGAACCAGAAGTACGCCGACCTGGTGGCCCGCTACGGCAACGACGCGGTCGGCCTGCTCACCGGCGACACCGCGATCAACGGCAGCGCGCAGATCGTGGTGATGACCACCGAGGTCCTGCGCAACATGCTCTACGCCGGGTCCTCGACGATCAACGAGCTGGCCTACGTGGTGATGGACGAGGTGCACTACCTCGCCGACCGGTTCCGCGGCGCGGTCTGGGAAGAGGTCATCCTGCACCTGCCCGAGCACGTGCGCGTGGTCGGGCTGTCGGCGACGGTGAGCAACGCCGAGGAGTTCGGCGAGTGGCTGGTCGCGGTGCGCGGGGACACCACGGTGGTGGTCGACGAGCACCGCCCGGTGCCGTTGTGGCAGCACATGCTGGTCGGCGGCCGGTTGCTGGACCTGTTCGCCGGGGACAGCGGCCGTGACATCGAGCTGCAGATGAACCCGACGCTGCTGCGCCGGGTCGAAGAGGTCGGTGCGCGGTTCGCGACGCCTTACGCGCTGCGGAACGCGCGCGGCCGCCGTGGCGCGCCGCCGCGTGGGCCGCGATTCCGGCCGCCCTCGCGGGTCGAGGTCGTCGAACAGCTCGACGGCGCCGGGCTGCTGCCCGCCATCGTGTTCATCTTCTCGCGCGCGGGTTGTGAGGCCGCGGTCGCGCAGTGCGCCCGGTCCGGCCTGCGGCTCAACACCCCCGAAGAGGCCGCCGAGGTCCGCCGCGTCATCGCCAGCCGCACCGGCGACCTGCCCGAGGGCGACCTGGGCGTGCTCGGCTTCTGGGAGTGGCGTGAGGCGCTGGAGCAGGGCATCGCCGCCCACCACGCGGGCATGCTCCCGGCGTTCAAGGAGACCGTCGAGGAACTGTTCGTCCGCGGCCTGGTCCGGGTCGTGTTCGCCACCGAGACCCTCGCACTGGGCATCAACATGCCCGCGCGCACGGTGGTGCTGGAGAAACTGGTCAAGTACAACGGCGAGGCGCACGTCGACCTGACCCCCGGCGAGTACACCCAGCTGACCGGGCGGGCCGGTCGCCGCGGCATCGACGTCGAGGGCCACGCCGTGGTGGTGTGGCAGCCGGGGGTGGACCCGAAGCAGGTCGCCGGGCTCGCCTCCACCCGGACCTACCCGCTGCGGTCGTCCTTCCGGCCCGGCTACAACATGGCGATCAACCTGGTCGCGCAGCTCGGTGCCGAGGAGGCGCGCACGCTGCTGGAGCAGTCGTTCGCGCAGTTCCAGGCGGACCGGTCGGTGGTCGGCACGGCCCGCCGGATCGACAAGAACACCGAGGCGCTCAAGGGTTACCGCGAGGCGATCACCGGCGACTTCGACGAGATGCTGTCCTATGTGGAGCTCCGGAAGAAGATCTCCGACCGGGAGAAGGCGCTGGTCCGGCAGAACACCTCGGCCCGGCGCGCGCAGACCACCGAGTCGCTGGAGAAGCTGCGCAAGGGTGACGTGATCGCGGTACCGCAGGGCCGTCGCGCCGGGCTCGCCGTGGTGGTCGACCCGGGGCTCGACCCGCTGCGCGAACCGCGGCCGGTGGTGGTCACCGAGGACCGCTGGTCCGGGCCGCTGTCGGTGGCCGACTTCCCGGCGCCGGTGGAAGCACTGGGCCGCATCCGGCTGCCCAAGCACGTCGAACTGCGCTCGCCGAAGACCCGCCGCGACATCGCCTCGACCCTGCGCAACGCCGGGATTTCCCTGCCGGGGCGTGGAAAGCGGCGCACCACGGCGAACGACGACGGTGAGCTGGCCGCCCTTCGCCGGGCGCTGCGCGCACACCCGAGCCACGGGCTGGCCGAGCGCGAGGCGAACCTGCGCTGGGTGGAGCGTTACCAGCGTCTCGCCGCCGAGAACGCCCAACTGGAGCGCAAGGTCGCGGCCACGACGCACTCGCTGGCCCGTGCCTTCGACCGGATCCTGCGGCTGCTCTCCGAGCGCGGCTACCTGCGGGACGACGCCGAGACGCCGGTGACCGAGCACGGCAAGCGGCTGGCCCGGCTCTACAGCGAGTCCGACCTGCTCGCCGCGGAGTGCATCCGCAACGACGTGTGGGCCGGGCTCAGCGCGCCGGAACTGGCCGCGGTGGTCTCCACGCTGGTCTTCGAGGCACGCCGCGATTCGGCGGGGGAGCCGCGGCTGCCCCAAGGCGCGGTGACCAAGGCCTGGCAGGAGACCGTGCGACTGTGGGCGGACCTGACCGAGGACGAGCGCAGGCACCGGCTCGACCGCACCCGCGAGCCGGACGCCGGGTTCGCCTGGCCGGTCTACCGCTGGGCGCGCGGGGAGTCGCTGGAGAAGGTGCTGACCTCGGCCGAAGCCAACGGGCAGGAGCTCTCCGCCGGGGACTTCGTGCGCTGGTCACGGCAGGTCATCGACATCCTCGACCAGATCCGCGACGTGCTGGGCCGCAGCGATCCGGTCGGCGCGACCGCCGCCGAGGCGGTCCGCGCGGTCCGCCGGGGCGTGGTCGCCGCGGGCGGGACGTGACCCCGGCCCGGTCGACGAGGCCATTCGTTACGTGAATTGCACCCCGGCCTGTGGTTGGATCGCCGGGGAGAAGCACACCGGACATCGCGGAGGCGAGAAGATGAGCACGCCGTACGGCGGCAACGACCCCCAGCAGTGGGCCCAGCAACCGGGCTATGGCGGGGGGACACCGCAGGGCACGCCATCGGGCGGGTTCCCCGCCCAGCCACCGCAGCCGGGCTACCCGCAGCAGGGCGGCTATCCGCCGCCGCAGCAGCCGGGGTACGAGCAGCAGGGCGGCTATCCGCAGCAGCAACCGGGCTACCCCCAGACCGGCCCGCAGCCGCAGTACGGGCAGCAGCCCGGCGGTTATCCGCAGCAGCAGCAACCCGCCTACGACCCGAACCAGCCGCAGCCGGGGTACGACCCGAACCAGCAGCAGTACGCCCAGCAGCAGCCGGGCTACCCGCAGACCGGGCCGCAGCCGCAGTACGGCCAGACCGGGCAGTACGACTTCACCCAGCAGCAGCCCGGCTATCCGGGGCAGCCCGGCCAGCCGCAGCAGGAGAGCAAGAAGTCCGGCAAGGCGCTGTGGATCGGGCTCGGCGCGGTGGTGGTGATCGCGCTGGTCGCGGTGGCGCTGCTGGTCTGGCCCGCGCCGTTCAACAAGAAGGTCTTCGACAACGTCGCCATGCAGGACGCGGTGCGCAAGGTCCTCACCGAGAACTACCAGGTGCAGGGCGTCGAAGGGGTCACCTGCCCGGAGAGCAAGGAAGTCAAGAACGGCACCGGGTTCGACTGCGAGGCCAAGATCGGCGGCGCCACCAAGACGGTGCCGATCAAGGTGGTCAACGAAGCCGACGGCACCTACGAAGTCGGCACCCCCAAGTAAATCGGGTGGCACTGGCCGGGTGGTGTCGGCGAGGATCGACGCATGAGTGACTTCACCCTGCGCGCCCTCGACGGGGACGAGGTGCGCGACGCCGCCCGGCTGTTCCTCGCGGGCCTGCACCTCGGCGCCCCGAAGGACGAAGAGTGGGATCGCACCGGCGCCCGGGCCTACCAGCCGGGCCGCACGCTCGGCGTGTTCGGCGCCGGTGACGACCGGCTGATCGGGACCGCGCGGTCGATGGACGCCGAGCTGACCGTGCCCGGCGGGCGGCGCCTGCCGTTCGCGTCGGTCACCGGGGTCGCGGTGCGGCAGGACCGCACGCGCCGCGGGGTGCTCACCGAGTTGATGCGCGCGCAGTTCGAGGACTTCGCGGCGCGGCAGGTGCCGGTCGCCGGGCTGTACGTCACCGAGGGCTCGATCTACGGCCGCTTCGGCTACGGCGTGAGCACGCTCGGCCACCAGTACAAAGTGGACACCCGCAGGGCGCGGCTGCGCCCGGATGTGCCGCGTGGCGGGGAAATCGAGCTGCTCGACCTCGAAGAAGCCGTCGAACGGCTACCCGGGCTCTACGCCTCGCTGCCCGCGCACGGGCCCGGTCACCTGACCCGGTCGCCGTGGTGGTGGGCCGGGCTCGAAGGCATGTTCCGCCGCAGCGACAAACCGTTCGTCACCCTGGTGCACCACGGTGCCACCGGCCCGGACGGGTTCGCCTGCTACTACGCCGATCGCATCTTCGACGCGGACAGCGTGCTCCACCTCGAAGCGTTGCACGCGGCGGACAGCACGGCGCTGGCCGGGCTCTGGCGCCACCTGCTCGGGGTCGACCTGATCGACGGGATCTCCACCTCGTACCGGCCCGCCGACGAAGCGGTACCGCTGATGTTCGAGGACCCGCGGACCGCGAAGGCCACCGGCTCGGCCGACGAGCTGTGGCTGCGCCTCGTGGACGTGCCCGCCGCGCTCGCCGCCCGCGCCTACGGCCGGGGTTCGCTCGTGCTGGAGGTGTCCGATGTGGTGCTGCCGGCGAACTCCGGGCGGTACCTGATCGACGACGGCGAGGTGACCCGGACCGAGCGTCCCGCCCAACTGCGGCTCGGCGTCTCGGAACTGGCGATGCTGTACCTCGGCACGTGGACGGCCCGCGCGCTCGCGGCAGCCGGGCGCGTCGAGGCGGTCGACGCGGCGGCCCCCGCGCTCGCGGACGACCTCTTCGGCACGCGCACCGCCCCCTGGTGCGGTACTTTCTTCTGACCTTGCCGATCCATGAAGCAGCGGGGGTGTCCGGGTGCGGTGCCGGCTTGTCGGATGGGGACTGGCGGCCGTGCTGGCGGGAACGTCGGCCGGTTGTGAGGCCGCCGATCCGCCGCCTGCGGCGCCGCCCACCGCCCCGGCCCTTCCACCCCCGGCCGTCACCACCACCTCGCCCACCCCGGTGAGCGCCGGCCCGCAGCCGAGGTTGTTCGACCACACCGCGGTGGCCGAGGGGGTGCGCCAGGTGCTCACCCAGAACTTCGGCGTCACCGAACTCGGCGCCGTGCTGTGCCCGCCGGGGCAACCGGTGCGTGCCGGGCACACCTTCGAGTGCCTGGCCCAGATCGGCGGGGAACAGCGGCCGGTGCCGATCACGGTCAAGACCGACGAAGGCGAATATGAGGTTGCGGCGCCCGGTTAACTGGGCGTCATGAACGACTTGGTATTCCGGCCCATCGCGGAAGGGGAGCGGCGGGCGGTACACCGCCTGCTGGCCGAGGCACTGCACGCGAGCCCGCCCGACGACAAGGGCTGGGAACTCGTCGGACCGTCCTTTCCGGCCGATCGCACCCTCGCCGCCTTCGACGGGGACGCCCCGGTCGGCATGGCCAGTTCGTTCGCCACCGCGATCGCCGTGCCCGGCGGGAAAACCCTGCCCGCGGCGGCGGTCGACGGGGTGGCCGTGCGGGCCGACCACACCCGCCGAGGGGTGGTCACCACGCTGCTTTCCGAGCAGTTGCGTGACTGCGTGCGCCGCGGTGACCTGATCGCCGCGCTGCACGCCAGCGAAGCCACCATCTACGGCCGGTTCGGTTACGGCGCCGCGACGACGGGCCAGAACCTGCGGATCATCACCTCACGCGCGGCCCTGCGGCCCGAAGTGCCGGTGACCGGCCGGGTCCGCCTGCTCGACCCGGCCGAGGCGGTCGGCCGCGTGCCCGAGCTGTACCGGCGAATCGGGCTGACCCGGCCGGGCATGATCCAGCGGCCGGAGCTGTGGTGGCCCGCCTACCACGACCGGCTGGTGCGCGACGGCGGTGGCGACCACCGCGTGGCCGTCCACATCGGACCCGACGGCGAGAACGGGTACGCCGTGTTCCGGACCACCGACCAGCGCACGCCGGACGACCCCGGCCGCGGCGCGCTGCTGGAGGTCCGGGACCTGCACGCCGCCGACCCGGGCGCGGCGGCCGGGTTGTGGCGCTTCCTGATCGGGCTGGACCTGGTCGCCGAGATCAGCGCGCCGATGCGGCCCGCCGACGAACCGCTGCGCGCGCTGGTCACCGACGCACGCGCGGTTCAGGTGACCGGGATGGAGGACCACATCTGGGTGCGTCTGCTCGACGCGGGCGCGGCACTGGCCGCCCGCACCTACCGGGAGGCGCCGGCCGTGGTGCTCGGCCTCGAAGACCGGTTGCTGCCGGAAAACACCGGTTCCTACCGGATCACCGCGGACGGCGCCACGCGCACCGGCGCGTCCGCCCAGTTGCGGGTGGACGCCGAGGTGCTGGCGATGCTGTACCTGGGGGAGTGGCGGGCGAGCACGCTGGCCGCGGCGGGCCGGATCACCGTCGTGGATCCGGCCGCGCTCGTGGACGCCGACGAACTCTTCCGCACCGACGTCCGCCCGTGGTGCGGGACCTACTTCTGACCGGCGGCGACCGGCAGTGCCTTGAGCAGCCGCTCGACCGAGGTCCCCAGGCCCCAGCGCTCCGCCAGTTCCGCCACGCGCGCGGGATCGGCGGGTTCCGCGGGAACCACGTCGGGGCGGGACATCTTCACCGGGGCGTCCGCGGCCACACGCACCACGGTGGGCGCGACGGCGAGGTAGTCGGCCGCCTCGGTCAGGCGGATGCGGGTCTTCAGCGGCAGGTTCTTGTCGGCGTTGCGCCCGGCCTCGACCAGCGCTTCGAGCGAGCCGTACTGGGTGATCAGCTTCGCGGCCGTCTTCTCGCCGATGCCCGGCACGCCCGGCAGCCCGTCCGAGGGGTCGCCGCGCAGCGCCGCCATGTCGGCGTAGGCCGCGCCCGCGTTCTCCACCGGCACGTTGTACTTCGCCGCCAGCGCCGCCGGGTCGAGGATCTCCTTCTTCATCCAGCCGCGGCCCACGTAGAGCACCGACGCCGGGGTCGGCTCGTCGCGCACCAGCTGGAACAGGTCGCGGTCACCGGTGATCACCTCGACCGGCGACTCGGTCTCGTGCACGGTCAGCGCGCCGATCACGTCGTCGGCCTCGTAACCAGCCGCCTCGGCGGTGGCCAGGCCGACGGCCTCCAGCAGTTCGAGGATGATCGGCACCTGCGGGCTGAGCGTGTCCGGCACCTCCTCGGCGTTGACCTCCGCGTCGGCCACCCGGTGCGTCTTGTACGTGGGCAGCAGGTCCACTCGGAACTGCGGCCGCCAGTCGGCGTCGAGGCAGGCGACCAGGCGCGAGGGCTTCCGCTCGGTGAGGATGCGCGCGACGGTGTCGGTGAACCCGCGCACGGCGTTCACCGGGGTGCCGTCCGGCGCGGTCATCGACTCGGGAACGCCGTAGAAGGCACGGAAGTAGAGGCTGGCGGAGTCCAGCAGGGCCAGGGGTGCGGTCACCCGTTACAGCCTGCCACGAAACCGGGCGGCCGGTTCTCCCGGATTGCGGGTTGATCGCAGAGAATGCTTTGCAAAGAGTTCTCTGCGTTCTACGCTGACGGCATGGAACGGAAGACCGTCGAGCTGGACTCGCGCATGCTGCGGGCGCTGGCGCACCCGCTGCGGATGCGCCTGGTCGAACTCCTGCGCCGCGACGGCCCCGCCACGGCGTCCGGGCTGGGCAAACGGCTGGGGGAGAGTTCGGGCACCACCAGCTGGCACCTGCGCCAGCTCGCCGAGCACGGCTTCGTCGAGGAGGACGCCGAGCGCGGCAACCGGCGTGAGCGGTGGTGGCGGGTGGTCCACGACAGCTTCAACCTCAACGCGATGCGGTTCGCCGGCGATCCCGACCTCAGCGGCCCGCTGAACACCTACCTGATGAGCGCGGCCGAACGCCGCTACGACCGGGAAGCCTCGTTCTTCGCCAACGCCGAGCGGTGGCGCGACTCGTGGGGCGACGCGCCGGCGTTCAGCGACTACAGCCTTTCCCTCACCCCGGAGGAGGCGCAGGAGTTGTCCGCCGAAGTGGACGCGGTGGTCGCCCGCTACCGGCGCGCACCCCGCGACGGCGACACCGCGGTCGTCGCGCACTGGGCCGCCTTCCCCCGGGAACGCCACCCGGAGGAGCCGTGAACCGAGCACTGATCGCCCTCGTCTCCTCGACCGCGATCTCCTCGGTGGGCGCGGCGATGACCCTGGTCGCCGTGCCGTGGTTCGTGCTGGACACCACCGGCAGCGGCGCGCAGACCGGCATGGTGGCCGCGGCCGAGGCGGTGGGCCTGCTGCTCTCCGTCGCGCTCGCCGGGCCGCTGGTGGACCGGTACGGCGGGCGCCGGATGAGCGTGCTCGCCGATCTGTTCACCGCCGCCGCGGTGGCCGCGATCCCGTTGGCGCACAGCACCATCGGCCTGTCGCTGCCGGTGCTCCTGGTGCTGTCGCTGGCGATCGGGGCCGGCCGGTCGCCCGCCCGGACGGCGAAGCAGGTCCTGCTGCCGGTGACCGGGGTGCGGATCGAACGCGGCGCGAGCGCGCAGGAAGCCGTGCAGCGCCTCGGCGACCTGCTGGGCGCACCCGCCGGCGGCGTGCTGATCGCGGTGCTGAGCCCGCCTCCGGTGCTCCTGCTCGACGCCGCCACGCTGGTCCTCGCGGCTGCCCTGGTCGGCTTCTTCGTCCCCAGAGGACAGACGAGTTCGCGGCGGGGCAGCGGATATCTGCAAGAGCTTCGGGAGTCCGTGGTCGCGTTGCGCCGGGATCGGCTGTTGCTGGCGGTGTGCCTGATGTGCGCGGCCACCAACGCGCTCGGCATCGGGCTGTTCACCGTGCTGCTGCCCGCCTACGGCACCCTGGTGTGGCACGACAGCACGCTGGTGGGCCTGGTGATCGCGGGCAGCGGGGCCGGTGGCGTGCTCGGCTCGCTGCTGTTCGGCTGGCTCGGCAGGCGCTGGCGCCGCTGGCCCACCTACACCCTCTGCTTCCTGCTCTGCGGCCCGCCCGCGTTCGTGCTGATCGCCGCGGACCTGCCGCCCGCGGTGCTGGTGGCCGCGATCGCGCTGACCGCGATGGCGAACGGCCCGCTGAACCCGCTGCTCGCGGCGGTGAAGTTCGACCGGGTACGGCCCGAGCTGCGGGGCCGGGTGTTCGGCGCGATCAGCTCGGTGGCGCTGGCGGCGATGCCGCTGGGCAACCTGCTCGCCGGGGTGCTGATGGACCTCGCCGGGCTGACCGCGGCCTCGCTCGCGCTGGGCGGCGCGTACCTGCTGATCACCTTGTGCCCGCTGCTGTTCCGCGTCTGGCGCCAGCTCGACGCGCCACCACTGGTCGAGCTGGCGCCGAGGTGAGGTGGTCCGGACCAGGATAGGATTCCGGCCATGGCACGCCGATCCCTCCACACCCCAGCTCCCGACGCCGCCGCCCTCCGAGCCCGGCTCGACCGGGCGAAGCAGGCCGCGGCCGCGGCGGACACCGACGCGCTGGTGATCGCCCCCGGATCGGACCTGCGGTACCTGATCGGCCAGGCGGGCGGCTCGTTCGAGCGGCTCACCGCGCTGGTGGTCCCCGCCGAGGGCACCCCGGCGCTGGTGCTGCCGAAGCTGGAAGCCCCCGGGTACGCCGACGTGCCCACCGACGCGCTCGGCGTCGAACTGCACACCTGGGTCGACGGCGAGGACGCCTACCGCCTGGTCGCCGGCCTCCTCGGCAAGCCGGGCCGGGTCGCGGTCAGCGACTTCACCCCGGCGCTGCACGTGCTCGGCCTGCGTGGGGCGATCGCCGGTGCCGAGCAGGTGCTGGCCGGTCCGGTGATCCGCGAGCTGCGGATGCGCAAGGACGCCGCCGAGATCGAGTCGCTGCGCCAGGCGGGCGCGGCGATCGACCGGGTGCACGCCAGGGTCGCCGAGTGGCTCAAGCCGGGCCGCACCGAGGCCGAGGTCGGCGCGGACATCGCCGCGGCCATCGTGGAGGAGGGCCACAGCGAGGCGGCGTTCGTCATCGTCGGCTCCGGGCCGAACGGCGCCAGCCCGCACCACGACGTGTCGGACAAGGTCATCGAGGACGGCGACGTGGTGGTCGTCGACATCGGCGGCCCGCTGCCCGACGGGTACAACTCCGACTCCACCCGCACCTACGTGCTCGGCAAGCCGCGCGACGCGGACGTGGCCGAGACCTACGCGGTGCTGCAGCGCGCGCAGCGGGCCGCGGTCGAGGCGGTGCGCCCCGGCGCGACCGCCGAGTCGATCGACGCGGCCGCCCGCGACCTGATCGCCGACGCCGGTTTCGGCGAGTACTTCATCCACCGCACCGGCCACGGCATCGGCCTGGACGTGCACGAGGAGCCGTACATCATCAAGGGCAACGCGCTGGCGCTGGAGCCGGGCATGGCCTTCAGCGTGGAGCCGGGCATCTACCAGGCCGGCCGCTGGGGCGCGCGGATCGAGGACATCGTGGTGGTCACCGAGACCGGTGTCGAGTCGGTGAACAACCGGCCCCACGAGCTGGTCGCGCTTTGACCACGCCGCTGGAGCCGCTCGACCAGGCGATCGCGCGTGAGCTGGCCGCCGACGGCCGGTGCAGCTTCACCGACCTCGCCGAACGGGTCGGGCTCTCGGTGTCCGCGGTGCACCAGCGGGTCAAGCGGCTGGAGCAGCGCGGGGTCATCCGGGGTTATGCGGCGCGGCTGGACGGTGAGCAGATCGGCCTGCCGCTGACCGCGCTGATCTCGCTCACGCCGAACGACCCGGCCGCCCCGGACGACTACCCGACGCGGCTGCAGCACATCACCGAGATCGAATCGTGTTATTCGGTGGCCGGTGACGAGTCGTACATCCTGCTGGTGCGGGTAGCCTCTCCGCTGGGACTGGAAGATCTGCTGCGGCGGATCCGGGAGTCGGCGAAGGTGTCGACGCGGACCACCGTGGTGCTGTCCACACCGTTCGAGGGACGCTCGCCGACGCTCTGAGATCCGGCGGGTGAATGGTACGATAAAAGGTATGGCAACACGTAAGGTAACCCTCTCGCTCGACGCCGGAGCGCTCGAGTTCGCCGAACGGGCCGCGAAAGCCCACGGCATCTCCGTCTCGTCCTGGTTGTCGAAGGCCGCCCGCCGGGAAGCCGTCCGCACCGGGTACACCCCGCACATCGCACCCCCGCAGGTCGAGGCACTGGCGCTGGCCGACGAACTGGAACTGGCGAAGGCGGAGGAGGACCTGCGTGCGGAGGGGTGAAGTCTGGACGTACCACCCCCCGACCGAACCGGCCCGCCAGCGCAACGTCCTGCTGCTGTCCTCGGACGGCGTGAACGACTCCGAACGGCCGTGGCTGCTCGGCACCGAACTGCTCGACCGCGACCCCCAGGACATCCTGGGCGTGGCCGTGGACGGCCGGTACTGGATCTCCACCCTCAACCTGACCCGCCTCTACCGCCCCTGGCTGGACGAACGCGTCGCCGAGGTCGGCCTGGACGTCCAAGAACGCATCGACATAGCCCTACGCGCCGCCCTGGACCTCTGACCCCGCCCGAGTCCCACACTCGCGCAGCCGAACCCCACGTTCAGGCACCCGAACCACACATTCAGGCAGCCGAGTTCCACGTTGAGGAAGTCGAGTGCTGCACGCGGGTCGCCGAGGGCGACGTTCGCGCGACTGGCGTTCCGCGCGCGAGGGTGCGCCGGTGTCACGAATGTGGCTTTCGAGACGCCCGCCCGTCGCCCACCACCGCCCTCAACGGAGCTGCGCACTGTCCTCGTCGATGTCTCGAAAGCCACATTCGTGACAGTCAGCCCGCGGTGGGCCAGGGGGTCGCTTCGATGAGTTCCTCCGGGGCGGACAGGCGCCAGGCCTCGTAGACGAGCTCCGCCAGTTCGTCGGCGTCGATGCCGGACAGGTAGACCACCACCCAGCCGAAACCGCCGGTGGTGAACTGGACTTCGAACACCTCCGGCCGCTCGGCGACCAGCGCCTGCTGTTCGGACAGCGTCTGCTTCAGCCCGACCGTCTGCGTACGCGGCCAGTAGTACCCGAAACGCTTGCCGCGCACGCTGTACGAGGTGTATTCGCTGCCTTTCGCGCGCTCCACCTCGGCCAGCGCGTCCACCATGCGCTGGAACTGTTCACTGCGCACGCCCACGTCACACCCCCAGGAATCGAGGCCTCACAGTCTAGGCCCCGGCACCGACAGGAGTTGATCAAGGAGCCTGGAGCAGGCCGTCCACCACGCGGTGGACCTTCGCCAGTGCGTCCTCGTCGCCCAGGCGCAGGGCGGAGTTCGCCGCCAGGAGGACGGCGTCGAGTTGGAAGGCGGCGAGTTCGGGGTCGAGGTCCCGGATTTCTCCGGCTTCGACGGCGTGCCGCAGTTCGCCGGCGAGCAGGGTCTGCCAGTCGCGCTGGTCGCGGACCAGGGCATCGCGGATCGGGCCGGGTTTGCTGTCGAACTCGGCCATGGTCGCCGCCCGGAAGCAGCCGCCGGGGAACAGGGGAATGCCTGCGTACTCGGTCCACTGGGCGATCAGCGCGCGCAGCCGGGCGACGCCGTGCGGGCGGTTCGAGGCGGGCCGCACGACGGCGTCGAGAAAGGCTTCGCGCGCGGTCTCGACCGCCGCCAACTGCAGCTTTTCCTTGGTGCCGAACAAAGCTTGGACACCGCTCTTGCTCATGGCGAGTGTCGTGGCGAGGCGGCCGATGGTCACGCCGTTGAGGCCTTCGAGCGACGCCATGTCCACCGCGTGGCGGACGATCGACTGCCGGGAGCGGGCACCGCGGAGCAGTCGCCCATCGGAGGTGGTCACCGGTTCATCCTCGCACAAAGGGCCTGGCACAAACAATACGAACGGTCGTATGGTTACCTTGTGCTGACCGAACAGACCGACCCCTTCTGCTTGACCGCCGGCAAAGCGGCGCAGATGCTCGCCCAGGCTCCTTGGCGCCGCTTCGCCGTGGTCGGCGACAGCCTGGCCGCGGGCATCGGCGACCCGACTCCCGGGTATGCGCCGCTGCCCTGGGGCGACCGTGTGGCTGCCGCGCTCCCGCCGGATCCGGCCTACCAGAACACCGGCACGATCGGCGCGACCACCGGCCGCACCCTGGCGAACCAAGTGGACGGTCTCCTGGCCTTCGAGCCCGATCTGGTCCACATCGCCTGTGGTGCCAACGATCTCTGGCGACCGGAGCCGGATTTCGGGATCGTGGAAGGGAATCTGCGACGACTGTGCACCATCGCCGCCGGCACCGGGGCCCAGTTGACCACGTTCACCCTCGGCAGGGCGTTCACCGTGCCGCGGTTCCCCGATTTCCCCGAACGCGTCCGCATGCTCAACAAGCTCACCCGGGCCATCGCCGCCGAGCACGACGCCGTGGTGATCGACATGTGGGACCACCCGGTCAACGACCGCCCCGGGCTGATCAGCGCCGACGGCATCCACTTCGCCGGGGTCGGTCAGGCGGTGCTGGCCGCCGAGGTGGTGCGTGCGCTAGCCGGGCTGGTTCCGGGTCCCGCCGGGGCGGCGGTGGAGCAGGTCGAAGCGCGACCACATGGCCTCGGCCGCTTCGATCGACTCGCTGGTGCGAGCCGGGTCGACGGCCGCGAGCTGGGCGACGATCGCCTGGACCAGCGCCATGCCCGCGGTCAATGACGGGAAGAAGGTGACGCCTTCCGCGGGCACCATCAGCACCTGCTCCGCCGCGCCCGCCAGCGCCGGACTGGCCGCGTCGGTGACCGCGAAGACCCGCGCGCCGCGTCGGCGTGCCTCGTCCGCGGCGAGCACCGTGCTCTCGTACAGGCGCCAGAAGCTGATCGCGACGAACACGTCCTCGCCGGTCAGCTTCGCGGTGTGGTTGGCCAGTTCGGCGTCACCGGCCGTGACCGCCTGCACGTCGTACCCGGCCAGGCGCGCGTTGTGCGCGAAGGCGATGCCGACCGCGGCGTAGCTGCCGTCGGCGATCACCACGGTCCGCCGCGCGGCGGCGATCGCCTCGGCCGTGGTCCTGATGGCGTCCTCGTCGAACCGGCGGTTGAGCAGCGCGAGGCTGTCCAGGTCACGCCGCAGCGAAGCGGACGCGGGTGAGCCGACGCCGTTGTGTTCCTCGGCGACCTGCGGTGCGCTGAGCGAGGAGAGGTAGCGCGCCCGCAATTCCTGTTGCAGCGCGGGCCAGCCGGCAAACCCGAGTGCCTGCGCCGTCCTGGTCACCGTGGCCACGTTCACCCCGGCGAGCTGGGCCAGTTCGCCGGTCGAGCCGAACGACGCCCGGCGCGGCTGGGACACCAGCAGTTCCAGCACCGCGGCCGAGCGCGGCCGCAGCCCGCGCTCCGGCATCCGGCCCCGCAGCCAGCTTTCCAGGCCGTCGTCGGTCTCCGCGTCCGTCACGGGCTTCACGGTAACGCACGGTGCAGGCGCGACCGCAGTTGCAACAAGTATTGCAAATACCTGGAAATGCAGTATAGCTTGTCGGCACCTCGTTGGGCGGACACGAAGGGCGCGCTATGACGCTCCTGGCACGACTCGACCGGCTCCCGCTGAGCCGTCCCCACTACAAGCTGCTGCTCATCGGCGGCCTCGGTTACACCTTCGACGGCATGGACTCGGCCGTGGTCGCGTTCCTCCTGCCCTCGGTCAAGGAGGTCTGGGACCTCAACAACGGCCAGCTCGGGCTGATCGGCTCGGCGACGCCGTTCGGCTTCCTCTTCGGCGCCGTCGCGGCCGGCCTGCTCGGCGACCGCATCGGCCGCAAGAAGGTGATGATGTACGCGCTCGCCTTCTACGCGGTGTTCTCCGTCATCGCGGCCTTCTCGCCGAACTACGAGATCTTCCTCGGCGCGCGGGTGCTGGCCGGGCTGGGCGCGGGCGCGGAAAGCGCCATCATCGCGCCGTTCCTGTCCGAGTTCGTGCCCGCGAAACGCCGTGGCTGGTTCGTCGGCGCGCTCGCCGGGTTCTTCTCGTTCGGCTTCGTCGCCGCCGCGCTGATCGGCCGGTTCGTCGTGTCGGCCTCGCCGGAGGGCTGGCGGATCGCGCAGCTGATCACCGCGCTGCCGATCGTGATGCTGTTGTGGTGGCGGCGATCCCTGCCGGAGTCACCGCGCTTCCTGCTGACCCAGGGACGGGAGGCGGAAGCCGAACAGGTGGTCCTCAAGCTCGAACGCGACGTCGAACGCGCGACCGGGCGGACGCTGCCCCCGCCGGAGCCCGCCACGCTGCAGCCCGCCACCGAGACGCCGAAGGTCAACCTGCTCACCGCGCTGCGCTTCCTCTGGAGCCGGGCGATGCGGCGGCGGACGGCGGTGATCTGGACGGTCTGGTTCGTGATCACCTTCTCCTACTACGGCTTCTTCTCGTGGATCCCGACGCTGCTGGTCGAGCGCGGCATCACGGTGACCAAGAGCTTCGAGTTCTCCATCATCATCTACCTGGCGCAGATCCCGGGGTACTTCTCGGCGGCCTGGCTCTCGGAGAAGCTCGACCGCAAGCAGACGATCGCGCTGTACCTGACCGGCTCGGCGGTCAGCGCGTTCTGGCTGAGCCAGATGGACGCGCCGTGGTCGATCACGCTGGCCGGCGCGGTGTTGTCGTTCTTCCTGAACGGCACCTACGCCGGGGTCTACTCCTACACCCCCGAGGTGTTCCCGACCTGGATCCGCGCCACCGGCACCGGGTTGTCCAGCGCGTTCGGCCGCGTCGGCAGCATCCTGGCGCCGACGATCATCGGCCTGTCCGCCGCCAGCCTCGGCTTCGGCGGGGTGTTCGGCCTGACCACGGCGGTGCTCGGCGCCGGGGTGCTGTGCGTGCTGGTGTTCGGGCTGTCCACCGCCGGGCGCTCGCTGGAAGAACTGACCGAACACGGCGCCGCCGTGTCGACCGCCGAGGAGATGACCAAGTGACCTCTCTGTCCACTCTGGAGGATCGGGTACGCGCGGAGGTGGGCGTGGAACTGTTCACCGTGCTGGCGTGGATCCCCGAGCGCCAGGCGCTGCGCCGGGTGCACAGCAGTCATCCGGCGGAGTACCCGGTCGGCGGCGAGAAGACCGTGGAGGTCGCCCGCGGCTGGCTCGACGAGTGCATCACCGCGCAGCGGCCGTACTTCGGCCCGGACGAGAAGGCGGTGCGGGAGATCTTCGCCGACCACGAGCTGATCGCCGGGCTCGGCTGTGGCGCGGTGATCAACGTGCCGGTGGTCGACGAGGACGGCCGGACGCTCGGGGTGCTCAATCTCCTTGACGCGGAGGGAAAGTACGGCCAGGCCTCGGTCGATGCGGCGGTGTCGCTGGCGCCGCTGGCCGTGCCCGCGCTGCGCGACGAGGTGGTCCGGTGAGCTCGCTGCTGCTGCGCAACGCCCGCCTGCTCGACCCCGAGGTGGGGGAGTACGTCGAAGGCGACCTGCGGTGCGCCGACGGACGGATCGCGGAGACCGGCCCGAACCTGAAAGCCCCGGACATCCGCACGATCGATCTGCGTGGCGCGGTGGTCGTGCCGGGCCTGATCGACGCCCACGTGCACGTCACCGCGTCGACCGCCGACCTGGGCTCGCTGCCCGCGCAGTCACCGTCCTATGTGGCCGCGCACAGCATGAACACCATGGGCCGCATGCTGGATCGCGGGTTCACCACCGTTCGCGACGCGTCCGGGGCCGACTACGGCCTCGCCGACGCGCAGGCGGAAGGGCTGTTCCGCGGTCCGCGCCTGCTGTTCTGCGGCCGGGCGCTGAGCCAGACCGGCGGCCACGGTGACAGCCGCGGCCGGGGTACGCACCGCCACGACGACCACCCGTGTTGCGCCGGGCTCGGCCGCATCGCCGACGGTGTGGACGCGGTCCGCGCCGCCGCGCGCGACGAACTCCGCAAGGGCGCGCACCACATCAAGGTGATGGCGTCCGGGGGAGTGGCGTCGCCGACCGACCGGATCGACTCGCTGCAGTACTCCGCCGACGAACTCCGCGCCATCGTCGAGGAAGCCGAGGCCGCCAACCGGTACGTCGCCGCGCACGCCTACACCGCGCGCGCGGTGAACCGGGCGCTCGAACTGGGCATCCGGTCGATCGAGCACGGCAACCTCATCGACGACCGCAGCGTCGAGCTGTTCCGCGAGCACGACGCGTTCCTGGTGCCGACCCTGGTGACCTACTGGGCGCTCAAGGAGGAGGGCCGCGAGTTCGGGCTGCCGGAGGCGAGCTGGCGCAAGGTGGACGAGGTGCTCGGCGCCGGGCTCGAAGCGCTCGAGCGCGCGGCCCGCGGCGGGGTCAAGATCGTCTACGGCTCGGACCTGCTCGGCGGCATGCACCGGCACCAGAACCACGAGTTCCGGCTGCGGGCGCAGGTGCAGCGCCCGCTCGATGTGCTCCGGTCCGCGACCTCGGTCGCCGCCGAGCTGACCGGTCTGACCGGGGAGATCGGCACGCTGGCCCCGGGGGCGCACGCGGACCTGCTGGTCCTCGACGGCGATCCGCTCGAGGACATCGGGGTGCTGGCGTCGCCGGAGCGGTTCCGCTTGATCGTGCAAGGCGGCATCCCGGTCTGAACAGCCCAGCCCAGCGCGGCCGTTCGGTGCACTTTCACTGGTTCAGTGCATACTTTCGTTGACTTGTGGCGAAAGTTCTCTCTACTGTCTTGTGACCTGAGTAACAAATCCGGTCCCCCTGGAAAGAGAGAACATGCGTCTTCCAGTGCTGTTCGCCGCGTTGCTCGTCGCCGGTTCGGGGCCCTTGCTGGTGCCCGGACCGGCGGCGGCCCAGATACCACCCCAGGAACCAGGGGTGACCCTGCGCGTCTACGACGTCCAAGTCGGGCTGGACAAGCTGTGCACGCTCAAGGCGGGCCAGACGCCCAACATCGACAAGCTGATGCCGGTGATCGACTTCTCGACCACCGACGACTTCGGCATCGGCGACAACTTCGTCTCCGAGGTGACCGCGAACCTCAACGTGGCCACCGCCGGCACCTACAACTTCCGGCTGACCAGCGACGACGGCTCCCGGCTGCGCATCGATGACAACGTGGTCATCAACCACGACGGCCTGCACTCGCCGACCGCCAAGGACGGCTCGGCGCAGCTGACCGCCGGCTACCACGCCCTGCGCATCGACCACTTCGACGCCACCGTCGACCAGGTGGTCCGCCTCGAATGGCAGCCGCCGGGCGCGTCCGGCTTCAGCGTGGTCCCGAACTCCGTGCTGAGCACCGACGCCGACGTGGTCAGGGTGACCGCGCCCGGGCGCAAGGACTGCGAAGCGAGCGGGGACAGCCCCGGCGACGGCGTGCCGCTGACCGGGGTGCACCCGAACTTCACCCTGACCAACCTGCGCCCCAACGGGTTCGAGCCGCAGGTCAGCGCGATGGACTGGCTGCCGGACGGCAGGCTCGCCATCGCCACCTGGGGCGGCACCGACAACGAGCTCGGCGAGGTCCACCTGCTCAGCGGTGTCTCCGGCACCACCGACCCGTCGAAGGTGCGCACGCAGAAGATCGCCGAAGGGCTCAAGGAGCCGATGGGGCTCAAGTACGTCGACGGCAAGCTCTACGTCTCGGAGAAGACCGGGCTGACCGAGCTGAACGACACCAACGGCGACGGCGTGACCGACGACTACCGCACGGTGGCGACCTGGCCGTTCGGCGGCAACTTCCACGAGTTCGCCTTCGGCCTGCTCTACCGGGACGGGTTCTTCTACCTGAACCTCTCGGTGTCGATCAACTACGGCGGCGCCACCACCGACCCGCAGCCCGCGCCGAACCGCGGCACCACGATCAAGGTGAGCAAGGCGACCGGCCAGGTGTCCTATGTGGCCGGTGGGCTGCGCACCCCGCACGGCATCGGCTGGGGCCCCGAAGGCGACGTGTTCGTGACCGACAACCAGGGCGGCTGGCTGCCCTCGTCGAAGCTGGTGCACGTCAAGCAGGACCGGTTCTTCAACCACTACATGAACCCCGACGGCCCGTTCGACAACCGCGCGGTGACCGCGCCGGCGTTGTGGCTGCCGCAGAACGAGATCGCCAACTCGCCGAGCAACCCGATCCAGCTGCCGAGCGGCCCGTTCGCGGGACAGCTGGTGTTCGGCGACGTGACCTACGGCGGCATCCAGCGCGCCTACCTGGAGAAGGTCAACGGCGAGTACCAGGGCGCGGTCTTCCGCATGACCCAGGGGCTCGAAGCCGGGGTGAGCCGGATCAGCCTCGGCCCGGACGGCGCCATCTACACCGGTGGCATCGGCGCGGGCGGCAACTGGGGCCAGCCGGGCAAGCTGAGCCACGGCCTGCAGAAGCTGACGCCCAGCGGTACCGGTGCTTTCGACATCCTCGCCATGCGCGCGGTCGAGGGCGGGTTCGAGCTGGAGTACACGCAGCCGCTGTCGAACGAGACGGCGCAGGGGCTCGCGGCGAAGTACCAGGCGTCGCAGTGGCGCTACGTGCCGACCGCGGACTACGGCGGCCCGAAGATCGACGAGCAGACGGTCCAGGTCTCGTCGGCCTCGCTTTCGGCCGACCGCAAGAAGGTCACGCTGCAGATGCCGGGCCTCAAGGCGGGTCACGTGGTGCACGTCCGTTCGCCGCGTCCGTTCGCGGCGGAATCCGGCGCGTCGCTGTGGAGCACCGAAGCCTGGTACACGCTGAACTCGCTCGTCGGCACCGCACAGGCGACCGAGTATGAGGCGGAAACGGCCGGGCTGAGCGGTGGCGCGGGGGTCAACACCAACCACCCCGGCTACTCGGGCACCGGTTTCGTGGACGGCTTCTGGAACTCGGGCGCGGCCGCCGCGTTCACCGTGAACGTGCCGTCGGCGGGTGACTACAACCTCGGGCTGCGGTACTCGAACGGCCCGGATCCGTTTACCGGCAGCAAAACCGTGAGCGTCTACGTCAACGGGACGAAGGTGCGGCAGACCCGGCTGGCGAGCACGGCCAACTGGGACACCTGGGTGACGCACACCGAGGCACTCGGGCTGCGGGCCGGGAACAACACGGTGACCTACAAGTTCGACAGCGGGGACGACGGCAACGTCAACCTCGACAAGCTCAGCCTCACCCCGGTGCAGCGCGTGGCGCTGTTCAACGGGTCCAATCTGGACTCGTGGGAGAAGCGGTCCGGTGGCGCGGCCACCTGGCCGGTCTCCGGCGGCTCGATGGAGTCGCTCGGCGGTGACATCCGCACCAAGCAGAAGTTCGGCGACTTCAAGCTGCACGCGGAATGGCTGGAGCCGCAGTACCCGTCGAACGTGACCGGGCAGGCACGCGGCAACAGCGGGGTGTTCCTGCAGGAGCGGTACGAGGTGCAGGTGCTCGACTCCTACGGGGACACGACCCTGGCCGCCGACGAAGCCGGTTCGATCTACTCGAAGCGGGCGCCGGACAGCAACCCGGCGGCGGCACCGGGCACCTGGCAGACCTACGACATCACCTTCCGCGCCGCGCGGTTCGACGGCGCGGGCAAGAAGATCGCCAACGCGCGGGTGACGGTGGTGTGGAACGGGGTCGTGGTGCACAACGACGTCGAGATCGACGGGGTGACCGGGTCCGCCAGCCTGCCGGAGGGCCCGACACCGGAAGCCGTCTACCTGCAGGACCACGGGGACGCGGGGGAGAACCCGCGTTTCCGGAACCTGTGGATCGAGCCGCTGGGCTGACCCGCCGGCCGTAGCGGCGACACGAATGTGGCTTTGGGGGCGGAATCGGCCCCCAAAGCCACATTCGTGTCCCTCAGGTCCCCGTCACGACGTGGGTACCAGGGGGCGGCGGGCGGCAACCGCGCCGGAGAACGCATCGACCACCCGGTACAGCTCGGCGGCGGTGCCCTGGTGCACGCGCAGCCCTTCGGGGGCTTGCTCGAGGTGCTGGTCCAGCACGAACCAGCCGGGCACGATGTGGTCCGCGCCGAGGGAGGACAGCACCGGGCGCAGGGCGTAGTCGATCGCGAGCACGTGCGCGGTGGTGCCGCCGGTGACCACCGGCAGCACCACCTTGCCCGCGAGCGCGAACTGCGGGAGCAGGTCGAGCAGCAGCTTGAGCACCCCGCTGTACGCCGCCTTGTACACCGGCGAGGCGACCACCACGCCGTCCGCCGCGGCGATCGCCTCGACCACGCTGGCGATCTCCGGGTGCGCCGGATCCGCGCGGACCAGCGGTTCGGCGGGCAGGTCGCGGACCCGGACCGCGCCGACGGTGTGCCCGTGGGCACGCAGCCGGCCGGCCAGGTGATCGGCCAGCGCGGCGGTGCGCGAGACCGCCGACGGACTGCCGGAGAGCACGAGAATCGACGACATGACGGACCTCCGCGGCTTCGCTCAGGTGTACCAGGTCGGCTCGGGCAGTTCGCCGAGCAGCGCGTACCGCCCGACCTCGGCGCGTTTGTAGGCCACCGGGTCGTGCAGGCTGTGCGTGCGGATGTTGCGCCAGAAGATGTCCAGCCCGACCGAGTTCGCGCTGGCCCTGGCCCCGGTCACCTCGAACACGCGGCTCCCGATCTCCAGGCCGGTGTCGATCGCCCGCTGCTTGGCCGCGGCGATCACCACCGCCGCCTCGCCTCGTTCGCGTTCGGTGACCGAATCCGCGTGCGCGTTGATCGCCTCGATCGAGGCGGCGGCGCGTTCCGCGAGCGCTTCGGCGGCCCACAGCTTGGCCTGCAGATCGCCGTAGGTCTCCAGGATGTAGAACTCCTCGGTGGCCGAGTCCTTGTTGTCACCGCCGTAGGGCCACGGCCGGGTGCGCTCGCGGGTGTAGGCGGTCGCCGTGGTCAGCGCGCCGCGGGCGATGCCGAGGTAGAAGTTGGTGAACACCAGCTGGATCAGCGGCACGTTGAGGGTGTTGTAGGTGCGTGGCTGGAACTGCTTGCCCACGTACCCGGCCGCCTGCGCCCACGGCACCCGCACGCCCCGGATCTCGACGCTGCCGCTCTCGGTGAGCTGCTGCCCGAGGTTGTCCCAGTCGTCGTTGAAGACGATGCCCTCCTGCGCGGACGGCACGATCGCGAAGATGTGCTTGTCCGTGCCGGTGAGCACGCCCTCCAGCACGGTCACGTCGGAGACCTTGCTGCCGGTGGAGAAGGACTTGCGGCCGTCGAAGACGAGTTCGTCGCCCTCGTCGGTGATGGTGAGGTCGTTGTCGCGCGGGTTGACCGCGCCGCCGAAGAACCAGCGTTCGCGGGTCGCCTGCTCTTCGACCGCGGCGATCTGCTCCGGGGTGGCGACCAGGCGCGCGGCCCACGCCCACAGGTAGTGGTAGCCGATGAGCTGGCCGATCGAGCCGTCGCCGGTGGCCACCTCGCGGATCACCCGGTAGGCCGTGGTCCAGTCCTGCCCGCCACCGCCGTGCTCGGCCGGGCCCAGCAGGGTGACCAGCCCGGCGTCCTTGAGCAGTCGCACCTCGGCGTGCGGGGTGCGGCCCGCCCGCTCACGTGCCACCGCGTCGGCGGCCAGGATGGTGGCGACCTCGCTCGCGCGGGCCACCCAGCCGGCGGAGTCGGCCGGTGCGGGCCGCGCGGCCCAGTCGACGCTGTGTTCGGTGGTGGTCATCGGAGTCCTCCCACGGGTTCCGGGGTGCCCGCGCCGGGGACCAGGCCGGCCTCCAGCTCGCGGACGATGGGCAGCACGTGCGTGCCGAAGTATTCGACCTCTTCGAGGTAGTGCAGGAAACCGAGCAGGAGCAGGTTCACCCCGCGCCGCTTGTACTCGACGATGCGGTGGGCGATCTGCTCCGGGGTGCCGATCAGCTTGCTGCGGAAGCCGTCGTTGTACTGCACCAGGTCGTCGAACTCCGAGTCCGACCACATCCCGCGTTTGTCCGAAGTGGAGCTTCCGGCCTGGCGGACCGCGTCGCGGAAGCCGTGCACCGCCTCGACGTCGGCCTTGGCGACGATCTCGCGCAGGGTGTCGCGCGCCTCGGCCTCGGTCTCGCGGGCGATGAGGAAGGCGTTCAGTCCGAATCGGACAGTCCGGTCGTGCGCCTGTGCGGTCTGGCCGACTTCGGCTATCTGTTCGCTGATCCCGTCGAAATCCTTGCCGTTGCTGAAGTACCAGTCCGAAACGCGGCCGGCCATCGCCCTGGCGGCGGTGGAATTGCCGCCCTGGAAGATTTCGGGGTGGGTGCGGCCGGGCACGTCCACCGGTTTCGGTTTGAGGTCGTAACCGCGCAGGCGGTAGAAGTCACCGGCGAATTCGGCGTGCTCCTCGGTCCAGGCGGCGCGGAGCACCCGGATGAATTCTTCCGAGCGGCGGTACCGCTCGTCGTGTTCGAGCCAGTGCTCGCCGAGTGCGGTGAATTCGCCTTTGAACCAGCCGCTGACCACGTTGACCGCGGCGCGGCCGCCGGAAAGGTGGTCGGCGGTGGCGATCAGCTTGGCCAGCACGGCCGGGTGCCACAGGCCGGGGTGGACCGCGGCGATGACCTTCAGCCGTTCGGTGGCCAGCAGCAGCGCGAGGCTGAAACTGGTGGACTCCTGCTGGTAGGCGGCGCCGTAGCTGGCCATGTAGCGGACCTGGGAAAGGGCGTAGTCGAAGCCGTTGTGCTCGGCGAGCACGGCGAGACGGCGGTTGTAGTCGTAGCTCCAGTCGGTGCGCTGCTCGATCTTGCTCGTCACCAGGCCGCCGCTGACGTTGGGCACCCAGTAGGCGAACCGCAGTGGTTCGTCGAGGGGGTGTTCGGTGGGCATGCGAAAGCTCCCCGGGGTGGAAGGGTTCTGTGAGGTGTCGCCGGACCGCTCAGCGCGGACAACCCTGTCCGGCGATGTGCGCGAAATCGAGATGGCGCCGCCGGGTGAACCGCCACCGGTGCATGGACATGTGCGGAGTTTAAGCACGGCGGGAGAAAGTGGTCCATCGCCCGTCCACGTCCCGGGACGGCATTCGCATCGGGGGAATTGCCGCGTACGCTTCGTGGCGCGCGCGTATTTCAGTCCACAGTGGAATGAGGACCGCCGCTGCGCCAGCCGTGCACCAGCGCCCCGGCCCCCACCGAGCCGAACACGAAGCCGAACGCCGCCGAAGCACCTCCGAAGAGAGCGACGACCGTCAGGAACATCAGGCACAGCCCGATGCACATCGTCGCCCAGGCCGTCCAGGTGCGGGCGTCGTGCGGCCAGGCGACCCCGGCTTTCGCGAAGTGGCCCGAGCGCGGCGGATCGATCGGCTTGACCAGGTCCGACATCGTGGCCACCACCTTTTCCCCTTGTGTGTGAGGTCGGGTGGTGCGGCCGAATGTGACACCGGGAATGTGCCTCTCACCCGTTCGCGTGAGAAACCGGTACTGAGTGCAGAAAATCGAGCAAGCTAGCGCCGAAAGGGTGAACAAGCAGCCAGGATCGCGCCCGGGCGTAACAATCGGTAGTCGCCGGACGAGGTAACCGAGCGTAAGAACAGCGCCCCGGACGCGAGGAACGATCGCCATGAGCACCACGAAACCCGGCCTGCCCCAGTCGCCGATGAAGCGCATGCCGAAATGGCTCAAGATCACGCTTTCGGTCTTCGCCGTGTTGTTCGTCCTCGCGCTCATCTTCGGGGAATCCGCACCCGAGAAGCCGGCGCCACCGGCCGCCGCGCCGACGACCACCACGTCCACGCCGGCGAGCAAAGTGCCGCAGCCCGCCGAGTACGTCGTCGCCGGCGTCGAGGACGGCGACACCGTCGAGCTGACCGGACCCGCCGGGACGATCTCGGCGCGCATCCTCGGCATCGAGACCCCGCCGCCGACCGGCGACAGCTGCTTCCGCGACGAGGCCTACCAGTGGGCCAACCTGGCGCTCTCCGGCAAGGAAGTGACGGCCGTGGTCGACGAAGTCCAGCGGACCGTAGTGTCCCTGGTGCTTGCGGACGGCACCGACTACGTGACCCAGACGCTGCAGACCGGCCGGGCGAAGTTCGCCGCCGACGCCGCGCTCGGCACGGCGGCGGCCGGGCTCCGGACGGCCGAAGCGGCGGCCAAGGCCGCCGGGCTCGGGTTGTGGGCGCAGCCGTGCGGCGGGGTGATCACCAGCGCGCCGAAGCAGGCCGCCGTGCCGCAGCCCGCCCCCGCACCCGCACCCGCGCCGACCAAGCAGGCCGCCCCGCCCAAGACCACGGCCCCGGTCGAAGCGCCCGAACCGGCCGCCGCCTACTACAAGAACTGCGACGCCGCCCGTGCCGCCGGGGCCGCCCCGCTCAGCGCGGGCGACCCGGGGTACAGCTTGAAGCTCGACCGCGACAAGGACGGCATCGCCTGCGAGTGATCAGGCGCGCGAGCGGCCGACGTAGACGTTGCGCGCCCGGTAGTAGGTGTCGCCGGACGGCCCCGGCGACCCGGACGAACCTTCCATCTGCAGGTTCAGGATGAGCCACATCGGCTTGTTCACGAAGTTCGCGGCGCGGTGCTGGCCGACCCAGTTGCCGTCGAGGTAGTAGTGGATATCGGCGTCGGTGGCGCTGACCTTCGCGATCCACGCGCGATAACCGTGCCATGAGCCCGGGTTGCTCACGTTGACGACCGTGCTGGACCAGCCGCCGCTGGCGTTCTTGTAGGTGTTGAACCAGTTCCGCGCGTCGCCCTTGTATTCGAGGATGTCGCTCTCCGGCGGCCAGCTGGTGGCGCCGGTCAGCCAGAACGCGGGCCAGGTGCCGCGGGCCGACGGCGCCTGGAACTCGCCACGGACCTCCCACTGCGGGAACTGGTCGCTGACGACCACCTGCTGCTTCGCGTGCAGCGTCCCGGAGTGGTAGTGGATCGGCAGGTACGGGTCCTTGCTGCTGGTGCCCTCGTCCCAGTTGATCCGGCTCGCCTTGAGCACCAGCACGCCGGAACCCTCGAGGTACACGTGGTTGTGGTCGGACGCGCTGCCGTACATCCGGGCGGTGCCGTTGTGGTCCGAACCCCACGGGTACCTGTAGTGCCACGCCGATTCCAGTGCCGGATACCCGGAGAAGCTGCCGCTGAGCACGGTTTCCCAGGTGGCGGCCGCGGCCGGGCGGAGACCGCCGGCCGCCACGCCGAGCAGACCGGCGGAACCGGCGATGAGGAAGCGGCGTCTGTCCGTTGCCATGACTCGACCTCTCTGTCGATCGGGCAGGTGGAAAGCGCTTTCAGCCTGGTGCCGGCCGGGCCGGGGCCGCAATCCGCCGGTCAGGTGTGAGCGCTCACAAAGTCTGGGACCGCGCGAGCCGGAAGCCGACGTCGTCGACGGTGAAGGTCGGGTGGCTGCGGCGCCGGACCGAGGCGCGGCAGCTCCAGTGCTCGTCGAACCAGCCGCCGCCGCGGAGCACCCGGTAGGTGCCGTAGACCTCCGCGTCGTAGACGTCCCAGCACCACTCCCACACGTTGCCGAGCGTGTCGTGGAGCCCCCAGGCGTTCGGGCGCTTGCCGCCGACCTCGTGCACGCGTTCCCCGGAATTGCCGCGGTACCAGGCGATCTGATCGATCGGGCCGTACCGCGCCTCGGTGCTGCCCGCGCGGCAGGCGTGCTCCCACTCGGCCTCGGTGGGCAGGCGGTAGCCGTCGGCGGCGGTGTCCCACTCGACGTCCTCGGCGTCCGCTTCGAGGCGGTAGGCCGGGGTCAGTCCCTCGCGTCCGGACAACGCGTTGCAGAACCCGACCGCGTCCAGCCACGACACGCTCTCCACCGGCAGCCGGTCACCGGTGGCGGCGCTCGGCCGCTTCCCGGTCACCGCCGCGTACAGCTCCTGCGTGACCGGGACCGCCGAAATGCGGTAGGCCTCCAGCGCCACCGGCCAGCTGCGCTGGGTCCGGCGGTCGGCCAGGGTCACCCGGCCCGGCGGGATCGCGATCATCGGTTCCACGGGCGGCGACTCTAGCGCGGTGGCGCTCAGAGCTCCCGGAAGTACCGGGCGATCGGCAGTGGCGTGAAGCCGTTGCGCTCGTAGGTGCGGCGGGCCGGGGCGTGGCCGGGGTCGCCGCCGGTCTCCACCATGGCCAGCGTCATGCCGTGTCCGGTGAACCACCGCACGGCGTGTTCGGTGAGCGCGGAGGCGACGCCCGCCCGCTGGTGGTCCGGGTCGACGGCGATCATGTGGATCTCGCCGATCCGTTCGTCGTGGTCGAGCCGGGCAGCGGCGAAACCGGAGACGGACGAGTCGGCCTCGGCGACCCAGACGGTGAGGTTCTCGTCCTGGCAGGCCGCTTCCACCGCCTGCCGCTGGTCTGCCCGCCAGTCCTGGTGCATCACCGCGAACAGGCTGCCGAGCGCCTGCTCGAGCGAGGCGAAGACCGGCGCCCACGCACGCAGGGCCAGTGCGGTCACCGCGTCCTGGTCGCCGGGCTCGAAGGCGCGGATGGTGTGGCGCATGCCCCATGGTCGCATTCCGGCTTGACCCTGACCCTGCAGGAGCCTTGAGGGTGATCGGCATGAGCGAGTTCAAGAGCCCCGTCCCGATGCCCGGCCCCGGCGTGACCGCGCCCGAGCCCTATCGGGAGTTCTACGGCATGCCGATGTTCGTCATCCTGCCCACCGCCGACGTCGAGGAGTCCAAGGATTTCTGGATCCGCGGCCTCGGCTTCATCGACCTCTTCTCCGCCCCGGAGAACCAGGTGGTCCACCTGCGGCGGTGGGCCTTCCAGGACGTTCTCCTGGTGCCAGGGGAGCCGATGCCCGAACCCACCCTGATGAGCACCAGCTTCTCCTGCGTGCTCGACGAGATAGAGCCGATCGCCGCGCGCTGCGAGGAACTCCGGCCCGGCAGCACCACCGCCCCGGTGGAGCAGCCGTGGAACTCGGTCGAGCTGACCGTGCTCACCCCGGAGAACGCCCGCGTGGTGATGACCGCCGCCCGCCGGATCGATCCGGACAGCCCCGTGGCCGACCACCTGCGGGAAATGGGTATCGACCTCCCCCGCGGATGAGTACCGCGTATCCGGTGCGCGACACTGGGCTGGTGATCGATCCCGCCCCGCCCGGCCCCGGCGGCCTGACCGTGGGCCGGGCGGCCGCGCTGGTCGGGGTCAGCGTCAAGACCCTGCACCACTGGGACGGCATCGGCCTGGTGCGGCCGAGCGGGCGGACCTGGGCCGGGTACCGGGTGTACTCGGCGGACGACGTCGCCCGGATCCACCGGGTGCTGGTCTACCGGGAGATCGGCTTCCCGCTCGCCGAGATCGGCCGCATCCTGGACGACCCGCGCACCGACGCGCAGGACCACCTGCGCCGGCAGCGGGAAGAACTGGTGGAGCGCATCGAGCGGCTGCAGCGGATGGTCGGCTCGGTGGACCGGATGATGGCGGCCTCGAAGGTCGGCATGCGGTTGACCGCCGAAGAGCAGGTGGAGATTTTCGGCGACCACTGGCAGCCGTCCTGGGTGGAGGACGCCGAGGAGAAGTGGGGTGAGAGCCCGCAGTGGGCACAGTACGCCGAGCGGGCCGCGGAGCGGACCCCGGAGGACTGGAAGGAGCTCGTGGCCACGGCCGACGAGTTGCACGACGATCTCGCGGCGGCCTGCCAGGCCGGGGTCGCGCCCGGCTCGGACGCGGCGAACGTGCTGGCGGAACGGCATCGCGCGATGCAGTCGGAGTACTTCGACTGCACGCATTCGATGCACGCCTGCCTGGGCCGCACGTTCGCCACCGACCCGGGGTTCCGGTCCTACTACGACGGTTTCACCCCGGGACTGGCGTGCTGGCTGCGTGCGGTGATCTTCGCGAACGCCGAAGCACACGGGATCGACCCGGAGACCGCGGTGTGGGAGTGACCCCGGAGCCGGCTGGTCCAGACCTCCGCTCGCGCCCGCCGGGCTGATGCACGCGGTCTACCTGGGGAAACCGCGATGAGGCGGAGCCGTGCTCGCGGGACGCGCCGTCGGTGAATAAGGTGGACAGCGCGTCCGAGGCCTCCTAGCCCGGGCACTGGTCTCCGGTCGCGCCCGCTGCTGGACCCGCCGAACCCCACTGGCGGGTCCAGCAGTTCCTCAGTTCTTGCGGGCCACGCCCCCGGTCATGAACCGGACGCCGACGGTGGTGGCGTCGGTGACGATGGTTTCCGGGCGCCACAGCGGCAGCGGCACGATGCCCGGCGGGAGCAGTTCGAGGCCGTCGAAGTAGGCGGCCAGCTCGGCCGGGGTGCGCACGCGGCCGGTGCCCAGCTGCGAGAGCAGCACCTGTTCCAGCTCCGTGCTCTCCGGGGAATCGCTGAGCCGGGTGAAGTTGGTGATGAAGAAGTACGAGCCGGGGGCGGCCGCGTCACGCAGCGTGCGCACGATGCCCGCCGGGTCCTCCTCGTCGAGCAGGTGGTGCAGGATGCCCACCAGCATCACGCAGACCGGCTTCGAGAAGTCGATCATCGAGAGGACCTCGGGGTGCGCCAGCACCTCCCGGGGCTCGCGCAGGTCGGCGGTCACCACGCGGGTGTTGTCGTTGTCCTGCAGCAGCGCCCGGCCGTGCGCCAGCACGATCGGGTCGATGTCGACGTAGACCACCTTGGCGTCCGGGTTGACCTGCTGCGCGACCTCGTGGGTGTTGCGCGCGGTCGGCAGGCCGGAGCCGAGGTCGAGGAACTGGGTGATGCCCTGGTCGGCGGCCAGGTGGGTGACCACCCGGTGCAGCATCGCCCGGTTGTGCGCCGCGATCTCCTTGAGCTCGGGCATCACCGCGAGACTGGCGTGCGCGACCTGGCGGTCGATCTCGTAGTGGTCCTTGCCGTCGAGCATCACGTCGTAGACGCGGGCGGCGGTCGGCACCCCGTCGTCCAGGATGACGACTTCGGTATCGGTCGACTCGGCAGGCATGTGCTGATCGCTCTCCTCACCGCTGATCGGAAACGCACCCAGGATAGTCACTCGCGCACATCCTGTCACAGCTCCGGCACCCCCAGCTGGCGGGGCGTCAATAGGCCGATGGCGCGAAGTCCGTGAAGTCTGTGAGGGCGGATTCCCGCCAGCGCCGGGAGATGACCGCGCGCCAGGGTGGTCGGTATGACGACTTCGTCCACCCCAGACGTGGTCCTTCGCCAGGCCGACGCCCTGCCCTACGGCGGAACCTGGCGCGGGCACGAGGGCATGGCGCGGTTCTTCGAGGCCATGGGCCGGACCTGGGCGAGCTTCGACCTGTTCGAGCAGGACTACGGGACACCGCGGCGATCGCACAGGCGTGCGAGACAGGCTGACCGGGCGGGGCCGAATGCTATGAGTGGGGCATTACTAGCAATGAATGCAAGTAATGCCCCACTCCTAGCAATGACTCAAGACGGGCGATCGGGTCAGGAGTCGGCGTGCAGGGTCTTCGTGGTGGGCGAGTTGGGTACGCCGGTCGGGTCCGGGTAGGTGCCGAGTACCCGGTCGGCGGTGCCCGAGGTGGTCACGGTGAACCAGTAGTGCTCGTTCTTGAAGTGGTGCAGCCGGTGGTTGCGCCAGATCGCGCGGTAAAGCCGGGTGCGTGGCCGGTAGTCGCTGTGCACCAGGTAGTGCGTCCATTCGTAGCCGAGTCCGAGCAGGCCCAGGCAGGTCAGGAAGGTCAGCCCGGTTTCCGGGCGCGGGAAGGCGAACAGGCCGATCGCGGTGACCGCGGGCAGCAGCCACAGCAGGGTCTGCCACGGGATGAAGATCAGTGGCACGTCACGCGGATCGCCGTGGTGCTCGCGGTGTTTGCGGGCGAGCAGCGAGTCGATGGTGAGCCGCCCGATCCGGCGCGGCCGCCAGTGCAGCACGCCTACGTGCACGACCCATTCGAACAGCGGGAACACCGCGAGCATGACCGCCGGGACGAGCAGGTCGCTCAATCGCCAATCGCCGAGCAGTGCGCGCGTGACGGCCGCGGCGAGCAGCAGTGTGCCGATCATCCACGGCGACGGCCGGGTCCGGAACACCCGGGCGGCGTCGGCAAGGGACAGCTGTGCACGGGGCATGACGACCTCCTCGTCGGCGGGCCTCGAAAGTAGGTCGCGCTGTGGTCAGTGGTCAAGTGGTATGACCAGTTCGCTTCCGCTAAGGTGACCGCATGACCGCGTTCAGACGGGTGGAACGCCGCTCGGTGCCCGACGAGGTGTTCCAGCAACTGCTGGACGGGGTGGTCGACGGCGAGCTCGGCCCCGGCGCCAGCCTGCCCGCCGAGCGCCAGCTCGCCGAGGTGCTCGGGGTTTCGCGCCCGGCGGTCCGCGAGGCGTTGCAGCGGCTCGCGCAGACGGGACTGGTCGAGGTGCGCCAGGGCGGCGCCACCACGGTGCGCGACTTCCGCCACCACGGGGGCCTGGACCTGTTGCCACGGCTGCTGATCCGGGCGGGACGGCTGGACACGGGTGTGGTCCGCAGCATCATGGAGGCGCGGCTGACGGTGGGGCAGGAGGTTGCCGCGCTGGCCGCCGACCGGGCCGGGGCGCGGCTGGAAACCCCGCTGCGCGAAGCGATTTCTTCGCTGACGAATACCGACGACCCGGTCTCGCAGCAGCGGCACGCGCTGGAGTTCTGGGGACACGTGGTCGACGGCGCCGACTCTATCGTGTTCCGGTTGATGTTCAACAACCTGCGTGCCGCCTACGAACCCGCGCTGGACGCGCTCGCCAACGTGCTCGGCGCCGAAGTCGGCCGCGCCGGGCACTACCGCGAGGTCACCGACGCCATCGTGGCCGGGGACCCGGCGCTGGCGAAGCGAAGCGCGGCGGAGTTGTTGCGGCTGGCCACTTCCGAGATGGACGAAGTGCTCCGCCGGCTGGACGCCTCAGCCGAGTCGTAGGCGCACCGCCTTCGGGAGCCCGGCGACCACGCGTTCGTAGGAGTGGTCGACCAGGTCGAGCACCTCGTCGTCCGGCACCGAACCGTCGAGCAGCACGGTGTTCCAGTGGCGCTTGTTCAGGTGGTAGCCGGGCCTGATCGCCGGGTGCTCGTGCCGCAGGTGCAGGGCGAGTTCGGGGTCGCACTTGAGCGACACGCACGGCGTGCCGTCCATTGTGGACAACAAGGCGAAGATCCTGCCCTCGATCTTGTAGACGTCGATCTCCGGGCTGAACGGGTGATCCTCCACCGCGGCGGGCAACGACAGCGCGTGCGCGCTCACTTCCTGCGGTCCCACGACTCCTTCTCTCGTCAACGCTTCGGCCAGTACCAGGACGGGCGGTCCAGCCTGCCCTGCCCGGACAGGATCGTGGCACCGAGTTCTTTCTCGAGTTCGAGCGGAGCCGCCTCGTCGGAGATCTGTTCCAAGGCCCGGACCAGCGGCTGCGCGTGCGAGACGACCACGATCTGCGCCTCCTTCGCGGCGGTGGCGATCAACGCGGCCAGCGCGGGCAGCAGTTCGGGGTGCAGGCTGGTCTCGGGTTCGTTGAGCACCAGCAGTTCCGGCGGCCGCGGGCTGAGCAGCGCGGCCACCCAGAGCAGGTAACGCAGGGTGCCGTCGGACAGCTCGGCGGCGCTGAGCGGGCGCAGCAGGCCGTCCTGGTGGAAGCGCAACTCGAACCGGCCGTCGGTGCTGGCCACGGTCAGCTCCGAGCCAGGGAACGCGTCGTCGACCGCGGTGGCCAGCGCGTCGGCATCACCGGACTCCTGGATGGTCCGCAGCGCGGCGGCGAGGTCGCCGCCGTCGTGGTCGAGCACCGGTGTCCGCGTGCCGATGCGCGGCTGCCGCGCCGGGGCGCCGGCATCGGTGCGGAAGTGGTCGTAGAAGCGCCACGACCGGATGCGCTCGCGCACCACCAGCAGTTCGGGGCAGGCGCGGGGATCGGCGAACTCGCTGAGCATGCTGTCGGTCAGCCCGATGCGGTGCCGGTCCTCGGCCCAGGCGCCGGTCTGGTCACGCGTGCGCACCATCGGCCCGGCACGATCGGCGAGCAGCGTGGCCGTGCGGAGCACCGGGCCGTGCCAGACGGCTTCGCGCTTGAACTCCGGATCGAGGTTGAACGCCGTCTCGCCGGGCACGGGCAGGCCGAGATCGAGCGCGTAGCCGAATTCGTCCCCGGAGAAGCCGAGCCGCAGCCCGACCGGCTTGTCGCGGCGCGTGCCCTGCACCGGCGAGCGACCCTCGCGGACCGCTCTGCCGTGCACCTCGGGCCCGGCCCACAACGTCGACGGCAGCCCGCCCTCCCGTGCCAGCGCTGCCACGGCACCATTGCGCGCCGCGTCGGCGAGCAGGCGCAGCGCGCGGTACAAACTGGACTTACCGCTGCCGTTCGCCCCGGTGACCACGGTCAACCGGGACAGTGGCAGCACCAGATCTCGCAGCGACCGGTAGTTCTCCACGGCCAAGGTCGTCAGCACCCGCACACGCTAACCCGCGGCACCGACAGAATCGCGTCACAACACCACGAAGACGAGCCAGCTGACCGCCGGGGCGAGAAGCACCATGCTGAAGCCCCAGCGCATGAGCTTGCCGAAGACCTCTTCCCTGGTCTCCTCGGTGGCGTTGGCGACCACGAGCGCGCCGCTGGTGGAGAACGGGCTCGAGTCGACCACCGAGGACGAGATCGACAGCGCGATGATCAGGCCGACCGCGCCCACCTCCCCGGCCAGCAGGAACGGCACGGCGAGCGGGATCAGCGCGCCCAGGATCCCGGTGGTGGAAGCGAAAGCGGAGACCGCGGCGCCGATCAGGCAGATGATCGCGGCGGCCAGCAGCGGCACGCCGATACCCGCCACCTGGTCGCCGAGGAAGGTGATGGTGCCGGCCCGTTCCATCATGCTGACGAAGGTGACGATGCCGCAGATCAGCAGCACGGTCGGCCAGGCCACCTGCGAGACCGCGCCCTTGGCGCTCTTCGGCGACACCAGTGAAAGCAGCACGGCCACGCTGATCGCGGTGAAACCCACGTCCAGGTCGAAGAACAGCACGCCGATGGTGAGCCCGAGCAGGCCGGCGAGGGTGAGGGCGCGGTCCAGGGTGAGCTTGGCGGAGTCGTCAGGTTCGGCGTCGGTGGAGTCCGTGCCGCCGGTGGCCGGGGCGGGGCCGTCACCTTCGGTCCGGCCGCCGACCGCGGCCAGTTCCGCCACCGGTTCCCGGCCGCGGGCGAGCAGTTTCCGCCCGCCGAAGAGGAAGAACACCACCACGCTCAGCGCCACGTTGAAGGCGAACGAGCTGACGAACAGCAGCACCGGGTTGCCGGGCAGGTTGTTCCGCGTGACCACGCCGTTGACGATGCCGCCGAAGATGCTCATCGGCGAGAAGCCGCCCGCGCTGGCGCCGTTGATGATGAACAAGCCCATCAGCGCCGGGTTGATCCGGTACCGCAGCGCGAATCCCATGCCGATCGGCGCGATGATCGCGACCGCCGCGGGCACCACCGCGCCGACCGCGGTCAGCGCGCCGGTCACCAGGAACATCATCCACGGCACCAGCGCGATCCGGCCGCGCACCACGCGCACGGCCTGGTGCACCAGCCAGGTGATGGTGCCGTTGTTGGTGGCGATGGCGAAGAGGTAGGTCACCCCGACCAGGATGACGAACAGGTCGCCGGGGAAGCCGCCGACGATGTCGTCGCTGGACTCGCCGAGCACCAGCGTGCCCACCGCGAACGCGGCGACGAAGGCGAGTGCGCCCATGTGCACCGGGAGCACGGTGGCGATCAGGAACACCGCCACGAGCGTGGCGATCATGACGAGCTGGACCGACATGCGTACTCCCAGGGTCGGCGATGACATCCGGGTCGGGTTCCGCATTACGGAATCGTGCTTCCGTTGAGAGCGAGTATGGCCGGGGTCACACAGGTCGTCAAGGGTTGAACCGTCCACTCGACCCACTGGCCGCGGCGGGCTACAGTTCACCTGGCGGTAACAGGATTCCGTATTGCGGACACGGGCGAGAGGACTGCCATGAGTTACGCGGGCGGCAGGCACTTCCTGCAGATCCCCGGCCCCACCAACGTGCCCGATTCGGTGCTGCGGGCCATGGCCGCGCCGACCATCGACCACAGAGGACCGGAGTTCGGCGAACTCGGCCGGTCGGTGCTGGCCGGGCTGAAGCCGGTGTTCGGCACCACGCGGCCGGTGGTGATCTACCCGGCCTCGGGCACCGGCGCCTGGGAAGCCGCGCTGGTCAACACCCTCAGCCCGGGCGATCGCGTGCTCTGCTTCGAAACCGGGCACTTCGCCACGCTGTGGCAGGAGATGGCGGGCAAGCTCGGGCTCAGCGTCGACTTCGTGCCAGGGGACTGGCGCCACGGCGTCGATCCGGCGCAGGTGGCCGACCGGCTCGGCCAGGACACCGCGCACGAGATCAAAGCGGTTTGCGTGGTGCACAACGAAACCTCCACCGGGGTCACCAGCCGGATCGCCGAGATCCGCGCGGCGATCGACGCCGCGGACCACCCGGCGTTGCTGCTCGTGGACACCATCTCCTCGCTCGGCTCGATCGACTACCGGCACGACGAATGGGGTGTCGACGTCACCGTCGCCGGGTCGCAGAAGGGCCTGATGCTGCCGCCCGGGCTGAGCTTCAACGCGATCAGCGACAAAGCCCTCGCAGCGTCGGAAAAGGCGAAGTTGCCACGGTCCTTTTGGGACTGGCGGCCGATGCTCGCGGCCGCCGAGCGCGGCTACTTCCCGTACACCCCGGCGACCAACCTGCTCTACGGACTCCGGGAATCGTTGCGGTTGCTGGAAGAAGAGGGCTTGTCCACCGTCTTCGCCCGGCACATCCGGCACGCCGAAGCCACGCGTGCGGCGGTGGCCGGGTGGGGGCTGGAGGTGCTGTGCGCGGACGAGCGGGAGCACTCCGCGGCGCTGACCGCGGTGCTCGTGCCCGAAGGCCACGACGCGGACAAGATCCGCGCGCTCATCCTGGACCGCTTCGACATGTCGCTCGGTGCCGGGCTGGGCAAGCTGACCGGGCGGATCTTCCGGATCGGGCACCTGGGTTCGTTCAACGATCTCAGCCTGGCGGGCACGTTGTCCGGCGTGCAGATGGGACTCGCGCTCTCGGGCGTGCCGATCCGGCCGGACGGGATCAACGCCGCACTCGACCGCCTTTCGGTGTCGTGATGACGGCCGGGCTCGAAGAGGCGCTGCGGGACGGTGTCGAAGGCGAGGTCCGGGTCGACGAGTACACCCGGCACCTGTTCTCCCGGGACGCGAGCATGTACTCGATCAAGCCCCGCGCGGTGGTGTTCCCGAAGCACACCGGGGATGTGGTGGCCGTGGTCCAGGCGGCGCGGGCCGCGGGCGTGCCGATCGTGCCGAGGGGCGCGGGCACCAGCCTCGCCGGGCAGACCGTCGGCCCCGGCGTGGTGGTCGACTTCTCCCGTCACATGAACCGGATCCTGGCGCTCGACCCGGTAGCGCGGACCGCGCTCGTCGAGCCGGGTGTGGTGCAGGACCAGCTCAACCAGGCCGCGGCGGCACACGGGCTGATGTTCGGGCCGGACACCTCGACCAGCAACCGCGCCACCATCGGCGGCATGATCGGCAACAACTCCGCGGGCAGCGGCTCGCTGACCTTCGGCATGACGATCGACCACGTGCGCGCGCTCGACGTGGTGCTGTCGGACGGATCGACGGCCCGCTTCGAGCCGGTGGACGAGGTCGAGCACGCCCGCCGCGCCGGTCAGTCCACATTGGAAGGACGGATTCACGCCGGTCTACCGGAACTGGTGCGGGACAACCGCGAGGCCATCGAAACCGGCTTCCCGCCGTTCTGGCGCCGCGCCTGCGGGTACCGGCTCGACCGCATGCTCGGGGACACGCCCTTCGACCTGGCGAAGTTCGTGGTGGGCGCGGAAGGCACGCTGGCCATCACGACCGGGGCACTGGTGGATCTGGTGCCCAAGCCCCGCCGGACGGTCTACGCGGTCGGCCACTTCACCACCACCGCGGGCGCGATCGCGGCCACCGAGGACGCGTTGTCCTGTTCGCCCGCGCAGGTCGAGCTGATGGACCGGACCATCCTGGACCTGTCCCGGCAGAAGATCGAGTACGCCGGGCTGGGCTCGATCCTGCAGGGCGATCCGGACGCGCTGCTGTTCGTCTCGTTCACCGGTGACGACGAAGCCGAACTGGTCGCCAAACTCGACGAACTGAGCGCGTTGTGGCAGCGCAATTCGCACGGCTACCACACCCTGCGCGCGGTCACTCCGGCTCAGCAGACCGCCTTGCTCAAGGTGCGCAAGTCCAGCCTGGGCCTGCTGATGGCGGCGAGCGAGGGCACCAAGCGCCCGCTGGCCTTCGTCGAGGACACCGCCGTCGAGCCGAAGCACCTGCCCGAATACACGCGGCGGTTCAAGGGCATCCTCGACGAGCACGGGCTGACCGCCGGGTTCTACGGCCACTGTTCGGTGGGCTGCCTGCACATCCGCCCGTTCGTCGACCTCGCCGACCCGGCGCAGGTGGCGACCATGCGGGCGGTCGCGGAGAAGGTCAAGGATCTGGTCGCGGAGTACGGCGGCGTCAACTCCAGCGAGCACGGCGACGGACTGGCCCGGTCCGAGTTCAACCGCGAGATCTTCGGCGACGAACTGTACGAGGCCATGCGGCGGGTCAAGGCGCTGTTCGACCCGGACGGGGTGCTCAACCCCGGCAAGATCGTGGACGCGCCGCCGATGACCGACCACCTGCGTGACAGCTCGCTTCCGCCCGCCCCGGCGTTGCGCACGCGGCTGGACTTCGAGGTGGTCGGCGGCATGCGTGGCGCCGCCGACCGGTGCATGAACATCGGGCTGTGCCGCAAGAGCAGCCCCGGCGCGATGTGCCCGTCCTACATCGCCACCAAGGACGAGGAACACTCCACCCGCGGCCGGGCCAACGCGCTGGTGCGGGCACTGTCCGAACCGGACCCGAAGGCCGCGCTGGGCGACGAGCGGCTGCACGAGATCCTCGACCTGTGCCTGATGTGCAAGGCCTGCAAGAGCGAATGCCCGATGGGCGTGGACATGGCCGCGCTGAAGACGGAAACCCTGGCGCACGAACACGATCAGCACGGGGTGCCGCTGCGGTCGCGGATCTTCGGCGCGATCAGGACGCTGAACCGGCTGGGCTCGGCGACCGCACCGCTGTCCAACCTGCCCGGCAGGATCGGCCCGCTGCGGAAGCTGCTGGAGCGGCGGGCGGGGATCACCGCGGCCCGGCCGTTGCCGAAGTTCGCGCGCCGCAACCTGGTCCGGTGGTTCGGCAACCGGGACAGCGGCGGGACCGGCGGCCAGGGACCGCTGACCTTCCTCGCCGATTCCTTCACCACCTACACCGAACCGGGCATCGGCCAGGCCGCGATCCAGCTGCTGGAGCACGCGGGCTGGGAGGTCGGGCTGTCCAGCGGTGGCTGCTGCGGCCGGTCGAGCCTGTCCAAGGGACTCATCGACGACGCGAAGCAGAAGTCGCGCAAGCTGATCACCGCGCTCGCCGGGCAGCGCGGCCCGATCGTCGGCTGCGAGCCGTCGTGCCTGTTCACCCTGCGCGACGAGCACCTGTCGCTGTTCCCGGGGGACGCGCCCGCCGCGGAGGTCGCCGGGCGGGTGCGGCAGGTCGAGGAACTGCTCACCGAAGCGATCGACGACGGAAGACTGTTGCTGCGCGAGGATTCCTGGCTCGCCGGCCGCCGGATCCTCTACCACGGGCACTGCCACCAGAAGGCCGAGGTGGGCACCGCGGCGACCCTCGAACTGCTGCGCCGCATCCCCGGCGCCGAGGTGGTCGAACTGGACGCCGGGTGCTGCGGCATGGCCGGGTCGTTCGGGTTCGAGGCCGAGCACTACGGCATGTCGATGACGGTCGGCGGTGACCGGCTGTTCCCGGCGCTGGCCGCCGAACCCGAGGACACCGTCATCGCCGCCACCGGGGTTTCGTGCCGCCAGCAGATCTTCCACGGCTCGAACCGGACGGCCTGGCACCCCGTCGAATTGATCGGGCAGGCGCGATGACCGGGCCGCTGCACGGCGTCACCGTGCTCGAGGTCGGGGTGTTCATGGCGGCGCCGTTCGCCACCGCGCAACTGGCCGACCTGGGCGCCAGGGTGATCAAGGTCGAGTCGCGGGAGGCACCCGACCCGGTGCGCTCGACCGGGCCCTTCGTCGGCGGGGTCAGCAGCACCTTCCTGCGGTTGAACCGGAACAAGGAAGCCGTCGAACTCGATCTGAAGTCCGAGGCGGGCCGCGCGGCGTTCGTCCGGCTGGCCACCGCGGCGGACGTGGTGGTGGAGAACCTGCGCCCGGGCGCGATGCGGCGGCTGGGCCTCGGCCCGGACGAACTGCTCGCGGTGAATCCCGGGCTGGTCTACGCCTCGGCGTCCGGCTGGGGCCAGGACGGCCCGCTGGCCGGGCAGCCGGGCCTGGACATCATGGCGCAGGCGCGCTCGGGCCTGATGTCGGTCACCGGCGATCCCGGCGCCGGGCCGGCGAAGGTCGGGGTGCCGGTCTGCGACCTGACCTGCGGGCTGTACGTGGCGCTCGCCGTCACCGCGGCCCTGCGGCATCGCGACCGGACCGGTGAAGGCCAGCACGTGGACGTTTCCCTGCTGGAGTCCGGGGTCTCGCTCGCGGTCTGGGAGGCCGGGCGGTACTTCGCCACCGGCGAGGTGGGGGAGCGCCACGGCACCGCGCACCAGTCGCAAGCTCCGTATCAGGCGGTCGAAGCGGCGGACGGCTGGGTCACCGTCGGTGCGATCACGCCGAACACCTGGGCCGCGTTCACCCGGGCGCTCGGCCGCGAGGACCTGCTCGAAGATCCGCGCTACGAAAGCAGTTCCACGCGGCTGGCGCGGCGTGGCGAGCTGATCCCGGAGATCGAGCGGACGACCCGGCAGTACACCACGGCGGAGCTGGTGGCCACGCTGAACGCCGCCGGGGTGCCGTGCGCCCCGATCTCGGACTACGGCGAGGTGTTCACCGACGAGCACTTGACCCAGCGCGGATTCTTCTGGGACGCCGAACACCCGGTCGCCGGGCAGGTGCGGCAGGTCGGCTCACCGATGCGGTTCTCCCGGACGCCCGCGCGACGGGACACGGCGGGCCCGGATCTGGGCGAGCACACCGAGAAGGTGCTCGCCGAGTTCGCCCCTCCGGCCGTGCCCGATGCCGGTGACGACCTGCTCCTCGAGCTGGACGACGACGTCCTGACGGTGACGTTCAACCGGCCCGGCTCCCGCAACGCCCTCACCTTCGCGATGTACGAGGCGCTGCACGCCGCCTGCGAACGGGCGGACGCCGATCCGGCCGTGCGGGTGCTGGTGCTGCGTGGCGCGGGGGACAAGGCGTTCGTCGCGGGCACCGACATCCGGCAGTTCGCCGACTTCCGCACCGGCCAGGACGGGGTCGACTACGAGGCGTCGATCGCGCGGGTGGTCGACCGGCTGGAGGCGGTGCGCAAACCGACCGTGGCCGTGGTGCGCGGGGCGTGCACCGGTGCCGGGCTCGCGCTGGCGGCCGCGTGCGATCTGCGGGTGGCGGACACCGGCGCCCGGTTCGGCGTGCCGATCGCCAGGACGCTCGGGAACTGCCTGTCCGCCAACACGATCTCCCTGCTGGTCCAGCACACGGGCCCGGGACCGGCACTGGAGCTGTTGCTGCGCGGGCGGTTGCTGGACGCGGCCGGGGCCGAACGCGCGGGACTGCTCAGCGAACTCGTGCCACCGGAGGAACTGGAGGAGGCGGTGGACCGGGTGGTCGCCGACCTCCGCCGCGGCGCGCCGCTGACCCAGTGGGCGGCCAAGGAGATCGCCCGCCGGATGCGCCGCCGCCTGCTCGTGCCGGACGAGGACGTGGTCTCCACCGTGTTCGGCAGCGAGGACTTCGCCACCGGGGTCCGCTCGTTCCTGGCCGGGGAACGGCCGGACTGGTCCGGCCGCTGAAAGTCGAGTTGAACTATTGCCCCCTTCCGTCCGTGTGCCTCGCGTGACGGACAGCGGAGTGGTGATCGCGGGGCGCTACCGGCTGGCGGACCGTGCGGGTGAAGGTGCGATGGGCGCGGTGTGGCGCGCCAGGGACGAGCGGCTGGGCCGGGTGGTCGCCGTCAAGCAACTGGGGACGGCCGATCCCCGGGCGATGCGTGAGGCACGCGTCGCCGCCAGGCTGCGGCACCCCCACGCGGTGACCGTGCACGACGTCGTGGACAGCCGCGACGGGACCTACCTGATCATGGAGTTCGTGCCGTCGAGCCTGTCGGCGCTGCTCCGCGGCGGGCGGACCCTCCCGCCGGCGCGGGTGGCGAGGCTGGGCGCGCAGGTGGCCTCCGCGCTCGCGGCGGCCCACGAACTGGGCATCGTGCACCGCGATGTCACGCCGGGCAACATCCTGCTCGGCGCCGGGGAGCAGGCGAAGATCGCCGACTTCGGCATTTCGCGGGCACCGGGCGAGGCGACGGTGACCGCGGCGGGGTTCATCGCGGGCACGCCCGCCTACCTCGCGCCGGAGGTCGCCGGCGGTGCCCAGGCCACGCCGGCGTCCGACGTGTTCTCACTGGGCGCCACGCTCTACGCGGCGCTGGAAGGCAAACCGCCGTACGGCAAGGAGCGCAGCACGCTGGCAATGCTGATGCGGATCGTCGGCGGGGAGATCGATCCGCCGCGCCGCAGCGGGCCGCTCACCGGGATCCTGCTGCGCATGCTCAGCCGGAACCCGGCGGACCGCCCGGCGATGGCGCAGGTGCACGCCGAACTGTCGGCCGACCGCCGTCCGGCGCCGGTGGTCGTGCCACCGGTACGCCGATCGAGGCTGCGTACCGGGGTGGTGTCCGGCTTCGCCGCGGCCACGCTGGCCGGTGCGGGTGCGCTCGTGGGCTACGCGGCAGGCGGCGAGGAGGTCGTCGGCACCGTGCACACGGCGGCACCCAGCGCGTGCGACGCCCGGTTAGAGGTGACGAATTCGTGGCCGGGCGGGTACGAGGGCGTGGTGACCGTGCGCAACCTCGACGCCGCGCCGCTGAAGGGGTGGACCGTGCGCTGGTCCCAGCCGGACGGGCACAACATCAACAACCTGTGGCACGGCGAGCTTTCCCAGGACGGCGACACCGTCACGGTGACCAGCGAGGACTGGAACGCCGTGGTGGTGGCGGACGGCAGCGCGAACTTCGGGCTCATCGCCGGGGTGCTCAACGACAACCCGGTGCTGCCAGCGGTCACCTGCGAAGCCTGACGGTTCAGCCCGCGCTGCGGATTTCTTCGAGGCGTTCCTTGCGGTCACAACCCCAGGCGCCGAGCGGGCGCAGCGCTTCGATGAGCGTGGTGCCCGAGCCGGTGAGCGAGTATTCGACCTTCGGCGGGACGGCGTGGTGCACTTCGCGGTGCACCACCTCGTCGCGTTCGAGTTCGCGCAGGTGCTGGATCAGCATTTTCTCGCTGACCCCGGCGAGCTCCCGTTTCAGCTCACCGAACCGCTTCGGGCCCTGGCCCAGTGCCCACAGGATGAGCACCTTCCACTTGCCGCCCACCACGTCGATGCCGGCGTCGAGCCCGGAGACGAACTTCTGGCACTGGGGCACCGGCACACACCTTTCGGTAAGCACCCCACTATTTAGTGGGTACTTGATCATCGGTAAGGGGGAAACCACGATCGGGGAGTTCGTATTCCCCGATCCCGGACCGAGTTGAGCGATGCGCCTTTCCCTGTTCTCCCTGATGCTGGTCGTTTTCGGCCTGACCACCGGCGAATTCGTCATCGCCGGCATCCTGCCCGACGTGGCCGCCGGGCTGTCGGTGTCCATCCCGTCGGCGGGCCTGCTGGTCAGCGCCTACGCGCTGGGCATGATCGTCGGCGGCCCGGTGGTCACCGTGCTGACCGCGCACGTGGCCCGCAAACCGTTGATCGTCTGCCTGATCCTGGTCGCCGTGGCCGGGAACCTGGGTTCCGCGGTGGCGCCCGGCTACGTCCTGGTCCTGCTGTCCCGGTTCGTTTCCGGCCTGGTGGTGGCCACCTTCTTCGCGGTGGGCATCGCGATCGCGGTGTCGCTGGCCCAGGAGGGCAAGCAGGGCGCCGCCGTGGCGAAGCTGACGCTGGGCCTGAACCTCGGCATCGTGCTGGGCACGCCGCTGGGCACCTTCGTCGGGCACAACCTGGGCTGGCGGGCCACCTTCGCCGCCGTCGCCGCGATTCCCCTGATCGCCCTGCCGCTGGTGTTGCGCTTCGTCCCCGCGCAGCCCGCTGCCACCACCGGCTCAGCCTTCGGCGAGCTGCGGGTGTTCGGCAATCCCGCGCTGCGGTGGGCGATTCTGCTGACGGCCGTCGGGAACCTCGGCGTGGTCACGGTTTTCGTCTACATCACCCCATTGCTCACCGGGCTCAGCGGGTTCGGCGCCGAATCAGTGCCGTGGCTGCTGCTGATCTACGGCGCGGGCGCGATCGCGGGCAACTTCCTCGGCGGCTGGCTGGCCGACAAGGCGCTGCTGCGTTCGGTGGCCGCGTTGCTGGCCGTGCTCGCCGGGGTGCTGGCGGCGTTCTGGGCGCTGGGTTCGAGCCGCCCGGCCGCGCTGGTGCTGACGTTCGTGCTGGGGCTGCTGGCTTTCGCGATCATCCCCGGCATGCAGACGCGCGTGGTGACCACCGCCGGTGCCGCGCCCACGCTGGCCGTGGCGGTCAACGCCTCGGGCTTCCAGCTGGCTTCGGCGTTCGCGGGCTGGCTGGGCGGCTGGGTCATCGAAGACGGCCCCGGCCTGGGTTCGCTCTACCTCGTCGGTGCCGGGCTCACGGTGGCGGGGCTGGGCATCGCCCTGCTCGCGCTCCGGCGCGAACGGCGGAGTTCCACCGCCAGTTCGGCCGCGGTGTCCAGCAGTGCTTCGACGAAGGCGTCGGCCGGTTCACCACCGGAGTGACGGGCGATGGCCGCGGGCCGGATAGCGGCGGGGTGGTCGATGCGCACGGCCTCGACGGTCGGCGGGAGCGACGGGACGGCCAGTCCCGGCACCACGGTGACCCCGAGCCCGGCCGCGACCAGGCCGAGCTTCGCGGTCCAGTCCTTGGCCACGAACGCGATCTCCGGCTGCCACGACGAGCCCGTCCAGGCGCCGAGCAGGGAGGAACCCGGCTCGGCGCTGCCGGCGATCCAGCGTTCGGCCCGCAGTGCCGCGGGCGTCGCGCTCGGCCGGGTGGTGAGCGGATGCCCCGCGGGCACCGCGACGAAGAGCGGATCTTCCAGCAGCGGCACCAGTTCCACCCCGTCCGGCGTCTTGCCGGGCGGGGTGACGACGGCCAGGTCGAGCCGTCGCCGGGCGACCGCGGTCAGCAGCGACGGGCTCAGCCCCTCGCGCAACGGCACCTGCAATCCGGGCGCACGGCGGGAAACCGTGGCGATCGCCCGGGGCACCAGCGCGGCGAGCGCGGTGGAGAACGCGCCGACCCGCAACCGCCCACCGGGCTGGGCCTCCAGCTCGCGGAGGTCCTGGCGGGCGGCGTCGAGTTCCCCGAGCACGGCGTCCGCCCGGCGGAGCAGCAACCGGCCCGCCTCGGTCGGGTGCACCCCGCGGGACCGGCGCTCGAACAGCGGCTGCCCGGCCGCCTGCTCCATCAGCGCGATCTGCCGGGAGACGGCCGACTGCGTGTAGCCGAGGCGGTCGGCGGCGACGGAGAACGAGCCGTGCCTGGCCGCCTCACGGACCACGGCCAAGCCCAGCACGGTGAACTCACTCATGCGCGATACTGATACCACACATGCGAGACTTTCGTTTGACGCATAGCCAGGCGTGCGTAGGTTGAGCGCCATGGGAACTGCCGAAAACAGAGCACTGGTCGAAGGAATCTTCGCCGAGATGGCCGCCGGGAACCCGCGGGCGATGAGCGACGCGATGGCGGACGACTTCCGCTGGGTCATCCCCGGCGCCTGGTCGTGGAGCGGGTCCTGGCCGACGAAGACCGCCACCCTGACCGGACTGCTGCGCCCGCTGATGGCCCAGTTCCCCGGCGGCTACCGCAGTGCAGCCGATTTCGTGCTCGCCGACGGGAACCGGGTCGTGGTGCAGGCACGCGCCCAGGCCACCACCACGGCGGGCGAGTCGTACCACCAGACCTACTGCTTCGTCTTCACCGTCGAGGACGGGAAGCTGACCGAGGTCATCGAGCACTGCGACACCGCACTGGCCGAACGGGTGCTCACCGCCCCCGGTCGAATGCTATGAGTGGGGCATTACTTGCAATGAACGCAAGTAATGCCCCACTCATAGCATTCAGTGGCGGCCGGGTGCGGCGGGATGTGGGGCCGCCCGGCAGAATGGGCCGATGACGCGACGCGCACTGGTTCTCGGCGGCGGAGGCATCACCGGGATCGCCTGGGAGTGGGGGATCCTGGCCGGGCTGGCCGAAGCGGGGGTGGATCTAACCGGCGCCGACCTGGTGGTGGGCACCTCGGCCGGTTCGGTGGTGGGCGCGCAGGTCGCGTCCGGCATCGAGGCCGAGACCCGCTACCAGGCCCAGCTCGCCCCACCGGACGGGGAACTCGCGGCGGCGCTCGGGCGCGGCATGTTGCTGCGGTTCGCGCTGGCGATGCTCGGCCCGGCCGGCGCCCAGCGCTTCCGCGCCCGTGTCGGCCGGATCGCCCTGCGTGCCCGCACCGAAGCTTCCGAGGCCGATCGGATCGCGGTGATCGAGTCGCGGCTGCCGGTGCGCGAGTGGCCGGAGCGCCGGCTGCTGCTCACCGCGGTGGACGCGGAGACCGGCCGCTTCCGCACCTTCGACCGCCACGACGGCGTACCCCTGGTGCACGCGGTCGCGGCGAGCTGCGCGGTGCCCGGGGTGTGGCCGCCGGTGTCCATCGACGGCCGCCGCTACATCGACGGCGGCGTCCGTTCGGGGTCCAACGCGGACCTGGCCGCCGGTGCCGATCGGGTGGTCGTGCTCGCGCCGCTGCCGCGCGGGATCGGGCCGATGACGGGCGTCGGCAAACAGGTCGAAGCGCTGCGCGCGCACGCGTCGGTGGTGCTGGTGACCCCCGACCAGGCGGCTTTGGCGGCCTTCGGGCGCAACGTGCTCGACCCGGCGAACCGCGCGGCGGCCGCGCGTGCCGGGTACGCGCAAGCCGCGGCGGTGCTCGAGGAGGTCCGCCCGGTCTGGTCATAGGGGTTACAGTCGGGGCCTGATGACTGAAATCGACGGGCAGCAGACGATCCGGGCGCTGGCGGGGGAATTCGCCCACCTGACCCTCCTGCTGATCAACGCGCGGACCACCGCCGGCGTGCTGCAGCGGGTGGTCGACGCTGCCTACCGGCTGGTGCCGGGCACCGAGCTGGCGTCGATCACGCTGCGCTCGCCGGACGGCCGCTTCCACACCCCGGTGGAGACCGAGCCGGTGGCGCTCGAGCTCGATCAGGTGCAGTACGACACCGGTGAAGGTCCCTGCGTGTCGGCCGCGCAGCCGGACGGGCCCGCCTACGTGCGGAGCGAGGACCTCGGCGCCGATCCGGCCTGGCCGCGGTTCGGTCCGGCCGCCGCCCGGCACGGCTACCACTCGGTGCTGTCCACCGCCGTGCTGCCCGACGCCCGGCCGCCGCGGTTGTCCGGCGCGCTCAACCTCTACAGCACCCGGCCGGGCGGGTTCAGCGAGGACGCGCAGGACGTCGCGCTGCTGCTGTCGACCCACGCGTCACTGGCGCTGGCGCGCACCGAAACCTTCACCCGTGCCGAGCTCCAAGCCGCCCAGCTGCGCCAGGCGATCGACAGCCGCGACGTGATCGGCCAGGCGAAGGGCATCCTGATGCAGCGGCGCGGGCTCACCGCCGACGAGGCCTTCGCCCTCCTGCGCCGGACTTCCCAGCGGCTCAACGTCAAGCTGACGGAGGTGGCCGAAGCGCTGACCGCCCGGCCGCCCACCGGCTCCTGATTGCACCCAGGGTAGTCGTTCGGTAACAATTGGTGGTCGCCTGGGTGGGTGGCCACCTTCGGGGTGTTTCACTGTTCGCATGCAGCCAGTGGTCCAGACGCCTCAGACGGGATTGGTGCATTCCTACCTGTACCTGCGCCGGGCGGTGGGGGTGATCGGCCTGGCGCTGCCGGTGGTGCTGGTACTCGGCAAGCTGCTGCTCGAGGGCGGTGGCCTGCAGGAATCGATCAGCGGCTACTACCACACGGTGATGCGGGGGGTCTTCGTCGGCAGCATGTGCGCGGTCGGCACCTTCCTGCTGTCCTACCGCGGGCACGACCGGCTCGACGACCTGTGCGGGAACGTCGCCGCGGTGGCGGCGATCGGCGTGGGCCTGTTCCCGGTCGCCGTGGGACCCGATCCTTCAGCCACCGCGCGGCTGGTGGAGACCGTGCACGTGGTCTGCGCCGCGGTGTTCTTCGTGACGCTGTCGGTGTTCTGCCTGTTCCTGTTCACCAGGAGCACCGGGGCACCCACGCGGCGCAAGTGTTCGCGCAACCGCGTCTACCGCACGTGCGGCGCGGTCATGCTGGTGTGCCTGGCGCTCATCGCGCTCGAAGGGCTATGGCTCGCCGACGTCCTCGCGCCGCTGAAACCCGTGCTGTGGCTGGAATCCGGCGCCATCTTCGCGTTCGGGGTGGCGTGGCTGGTCAAGGGCAAGACGTTGTTGCGCGATCCCTGACCGCCGGCGCGCAGGCGCCGGCGACCACCAGCATCACCACCACCACGACGAGGGCGTTGCGCAGCCCGGCGAACTCGCCGAGCAGGCCGAGCAGCGGTGGCCCGACCAGGAAGGCCAGGTAGCCGATCGTGGCCACGGCACTGACCCGCGCGGCGGCGTGCTCGGGATCGTCGCCCGCCGCGGAAAGCGCGACCGGGAAGCCCAGTGACGTGCCGAGTCCCCAGAGCACCACACCGGCCGCCGCGAATTCGATGCCCGGCGCGAGCACGACCAGTGCGACCCCCGCGGTGGCGATCACCGCGCTGCCGCGCATCGCCGTGGTGCGGCCGAACCGGTCGAGCACCCGGCTCCCGCTGAACCGCCCGGCCGCCATCGCCAGGCCGAACAACGCGTAGGCGACCGAGCCGATCGTCGCCGTGGCACCGAACCCGTCGACGGTGATCAGCGGCAGCCAGTCGTTCGCCGAGCCCTCGGCCAGCGCCATGCCGAGCACGATCACGCCGATCAGCACCACGCGCGGCTCGCGCCAGACCTTCGGTGCCCGCGTTCGTGCCGCGGATTCGTCGGTGGGGGAGTGCGCGGGGATGCCACGCACCGCCCAGACCGCCACCGCGGCCATCAACGCGGCGGAGGTGCCGACGTGCAGCGCCACCGGCACGGCCAGTGCGTTGAGCGCGATCCCGGCGAGCGCGCCGGCGAAGGTGCCGATGCTGAAGCAGCCGTGCATGGCGGGCAGCACCGAAGCGTCCAGCGCCCGCTCGACCTCGGCGCCTTCGACGTTCTGCGCGACCTCGGAAGCACCCATGCCCAAGCCGAAGAACGCGAGCCCGCCGCAGACCAGCCAGCCCGCCCCGAGCGCCGCGCCGAGCGCGATGAGCAGCAGCCCGGCCACCATGGCGACCGCGCCGAGCGCGATCACGAACCGCCCGCCCCTGGCCACCACGAGCCGCCCGGCGACCGCGATGCCCAGCAGCGAACCGACCGACAGCCCGGCGATGATCACGCCCATCTGCGCGGTCGACGCGCCGACCGAGTCGCGGATCGCCGGGGTCCTGGTCACCCACGAGGCGAAGGTGACGCCGGTGAGCAGGAACATCGCGAAGAGGGCGGCCCGCCAGCGCCGCACTTCGGGGGCGAGTTGCTGGGTCGGTGTACTCATCGGACGGTGATCCGGTGCACCGCGCGCCGCACCCGCTCGGGGTCGAACGGCTCGGTGGACAGGTGGCTGTGCAGCACCATGCCCTCGATCAGCGCGTCGATCTCCGGCGCCGAATCCGCGGGGAAGTGCCGCGCCAGCGACCGGCGGCTGGCGTTCATCCAGTCCTGGATCAGCTCGCGGAACACCGGCTTGCGGATGGCGAGCACGTACAACTCGACCATCAGGAGGAGATCGCGGTCGAACCCGAGACCCTCGTCGCAGATGATCCGGACCACGCCTTCGCGGCCGTCACCGCCGGGCGGGATGGCCGCGAGCGCCGCGTCGAACCGGCTGTGCATCCGCTCGGCCAGCCTGGTGAAGGCGAGCCGGAGCAGTTCGTCCAGGTTCGTGAAGTGGTAGGTGAGCGAGCCGAGCGGCACGTCGGCGGCTTCGGCCACCGCGCGATGGGAGGTGCCGGCGACCCCGCGTTCGGCGATCACGTCGATGGCCGCTTCGATGAGGCGCTCGCGCCGTTCGGGGTCGAACCGCCTGCGGCGGGCGGGCTGAGGGGTCACCAGTGCTCCAGTCGAGTCGATGCGTACGACTGTACACATCGAGCCGGCCGTGAACCACCGGCTCCCCGCGCCCGTGTAACCGGGCAGTAGCTACTCCCCGCAGAGAGGACCTCCGGCTCGTGAGCGAGGAAACCGCCGTGGACCGCGGCCCGGTGCGCCGGGTGCTGGCCAGGGCCGGCCTGGCGCTGGCCGCCCTGCTGGTGCTCGTCGCACTGGTGGTGCCCGGCGAACCGGACCGGCTGACCCCGGGCGCGTTCGCGCGGCTCCCGGTGGAGGCGCTGGCCGGGGTCGCGCTGGTGCTCGTGCTGCCGGTGCGCCCGCGCCGGGTGCTCGCCGTGCTGGCCGGGGCGTTCCTCGGGCTGCTCACCATCGTGAAGCTGATCAACATGGGCTTCCTGGTCGCGCTGGACCGCCCGTTCAACCCGGTGTTCGACTGGGACCTCTTCGGGCCCGCGATGGACCTGCTCGTCGCGTCGCTGGGCGAGACGGCGGCGGTCGTGGCGGTCTGCGGGCTCGTGCTGCTCGCGCTCGCGCTGGTCGCCGGGCTGACCCTGTCGGCGGTGCGGCTGGCCCGGCTGGTCGCCGGGCACCGCACGGCCTCCACCAGGGCGGTGTCCGTGCTCGGCGTGATCTGGATCTTCTGCGCGGTGTTCGGCGTGCAACTGGTGCCCGGGGAGCCGGTGGCCGCCAACAGCGCGGTCGCCTTCGCCTACGACGACCTGCGCCAGGTGCGGGCCGATCTGCTGGACCAGGACGCCTTCGCCGAGGAGTCCGCCGCGCCCGACCCGTTCGGCGCGGTCCCCGGCGAGCAGCTGCTGACCGCGTTGCGCGGCAAGGACGTCGTGCTCACCTTCGTCGAGAGCTACGGCCGGTTCGCCGTGCAGGACTCGGACGTCGCGGCCCGGATCGGCCCGCTGCTCGACGAGGGCACGAACCGCCTGCGCGCGGCCGGGTTCGGCTCCCGCAGCGCGTACCTCACCTCGCCGACCACCGGCGGCGGCAGCTGGCTCGCGCACTCGACGCTGCAGTCCGGGCTCTGGATCAAGAACGAGCAGCGCTACGACAGCCTGTTCGCCACCGACCGGCTCACCCTCGGCGGCGCGTTCCAGCGAGCGGGCTGGCGCACGGTCGGCGACGTCCCGGCGCACACGCGGGACTGGCCGGAAGGCGGGTTCTACGGCTTCGACCAGTACTACGACGCACGCAACGTCGGCTACCAGGGCCCGTCCGAGTCCTACGTGACGATGCCCGACCAGTTCACCCTTTCGGCCTTCCACCGTGCCGAACGGGCGGCCCCGCACGCGCCGCTGATGGCCGAGATCGACCTGGTGTCGAGCCACTGGCCGTGGTCGCCACCGCCGCCGGTGCTCGACTGGAACGCCGTCGGCGACGGCTCGGTCTACCACTCGCTGATGCGCCCGCCGGTCGAGGGCCTGTGGTCCGACCCGGCGCTGATCCGCGGCGCCTACGCCGAGACCATCGAGTACTCGCTGAGCTCCCTGCTGTCCTATGTGGAGACCCACGGCGGTGACGACCTGGTGCTGGTCTTCCTCGGCGACCACCAGCCCTCGACCATGGTCACCGGGGACGGGGCCGACTGGGACGTGCCGATCACCATCGTGGCGCGCGATCCCGCGGTGCTCGACCGCGTGGCCGGGTGGGGCTGGCACGACGGCTTGCGGCCGGGTCCGCAGGCGCCGGTGTGGCCGATGGACGAGTTCCGCGACCACTTCCTGACCGCCTTCGCGAGGTGAGCACCTTGCCGCGGGCGGCCGGATCGGCATACTCTCAACATCGAGATGGTGTGAACATTTGAAATGCGGGGAGTTCTTCCGGATGGCAGCCGAGCAGGCACCGAGGTGCTCCTTCTGCGGGCGGGCGCAGCAGCTGGTGCGACGGCTGATCGCCGGTCCGTCCGGCGTGCACATCTGCGACGAGTGCGTCGGTGAGTGCACCGAACTGGTCGGCGACCAGACGGTCGCCCCCGAACCGGCGGAAGCGCCCCGCCCGCAGGAGATCCGCGAGTACCTCGACCGGTACGTGGTCGGGCAGGAGAACGCCAAACGCGCGCTGGCGGTGGCGGTCTACAACCACTACAAACGGATCGAGCGCGGGTCGGCGCCCGCCGGCAAGCACGCCAAGGAGGAGCCGGTCGAACTCGGCAAGTCCAACGTGCTGCTGCTCGGGCCGACCGGCTGCGGCAAGACCCACCTGGCCCGCACGCTGGCGAAACTGCTGAACGTGCCGTTCGCCAGCGCCGACGCCACCGCGCTGACCGAAGCCGGGTACGTGGGCGAGGACGTGGAGAACATCCTGCTCAAGCTGATCCAGGCCGCCGACTACGACATCGCGCGGGCCGAGACCGGCATCGTCTACCTCGACGAGATCGACAAGATCGCCCGCAAGTCGGAGAACCGGTCGATCACCAGGGACGTTTCCGGCGAGGGCGTGCAGCAGGCGCTGCTGAAGATCCTCGAAGGCAGCACGGTTTCCGTGCCGCCGCAGGGCGGGCGCAAGCACCCGCACCAGGAGAACCTCCGGATCGACACGACGAACGTGCTGTTCATCGCGGCCGGGGCGTTCGACGGCCTCGAGCGGGTCGTCGGTGAGCGGACGGGCAGGCGCGGCCTGGGGTTCGGTTCGGAGGTCCGGCAGGCGCCCGACGCCTTGGCCCAGGTGCTGCCCGAGGACCTGATGCGCTTCGGGCTCATCCCCGAGTTCGTCGGCAGGTTGCCGATCGTGACGAAGGTGGAGCCGCTCGACCGCCCGACGCTGGCCCGCATCCTCACCGAACCGCGCGACGCCCTGCTCAAGCAGTACCGCAGGCTGCTCGCGCTCGACGGCGTCGAACTGCGGTTCACCGACGACGCGGTCGACGCGATCGCCGAGCAGGCGCTGCTGCGCGGCACCGGCGCACGGGCGACGCGGGCGGTGCTCGAAGAAGTCCTGCTCCCGGTGATGTACGAGGTGCCGAGCCGTGACGACATCGCCGAGGTGATCATCGGCCGCGACACCGTGCTGGACCGGGTGCGCCCGGCGCTGGTGCCCCGCGCGCGGCACAGCCGGTCCGCCTGAAAGGGCTCAGGACTTGGGCTTGGGGCGCACGCGGTCCCGTTCCCAGCGCAGGAACATCCCGGACGCCGCGGAAACGCTGGTGAGCAGCCAGACCAGCACCCCGGCGTCGTCGGTGACGCCGATGATCGGCAGCAGCTCGGGCAGGATGTCGATCGGCGAGACCAGGTACACCAGCGCGAAACCCCACAGCGCCAGACGGCCCTTCGGCAGCCCGTCGTAGCCCTCGCGCCGGGCCCGGAGCAGCCGCGGCAGCGCCTTCGCCCGGTCGACCACGTTCCCGACCGGCACCGGCTCACCGGCGGCGATCTTGCGCCGCCGTTTCGCGGACCGCCAGGCCAGCCCACCGGCGAACACCGCCACCCCGGCGACCGCCAGCCCGATGCCGAACCCGGTGGCCGGCAGGCCGAGCACGTCGGCGTCGCGGAACAGCAGGGTCGACACGCCCAGCAAGACGAGCAGAACTCCCAGTAGGGCCACGAGGCCAATGTTAGGCGCTCGTGCCCGAACGCGTTACCTGAGCGAGATCAACGGGCCCCGGTGCCGTCCGGCGAGGACGTCGCCGTGGCACTGCTGGGGCGCGCACCAGCAGCCGAGCGCGCGCCCGCGCAGTTCACCCAGGCCCAGCCGCCGCAGCAGGTGCGGCTGGGCGTCCAGCCATTGTTCGTACAACCGCACCGACTGCGACCGGTCGGTCCTCGCCTCGGCGACGAAGGGGCTGGCGAAATCCGACTCCGGCCAGTCGTGCCGGTTGCCCGCGTGACCGATGTAGACCAGCAGCCCGGCTTCGGTCAGCCACGGCACGAGCCGCCGGTGCGGCCCGTTCTTCCGCACGTTGACCACGGTCGCCTGCCCGCCCAGCACGCGGGCGGCGCGTTCCTGCTCGTCCTCGGTCCACCGTGACGCCTGCTCCGGCAGTCCGCTGCACGTCATGGCCCCACCCTAGGGCCGCCGCCGGGCGGGGCAACCTGATCAAGCGAGCCCGGCGAAGAACCGCCGGAGATCCCCGGTCAGCAGGTCCGGGACCTCCATCGCCGGGAAGTGCCCGCCGCGGTCGAACTCCGACCAGTGCGTGAGGTTCCCGGCCGGATCGGTCAGCGCGCGAATGGTGTCGTCTCCGGCGAACACCGCGTAGCCCACCGGCGGCCCGGCGGGTGCCTCGCCCTGCTCCCACCCGGCCATCTCCCGGTAGACCTGCATGCCTTCGTAGGTGGTGTGTGCCGAGGACATCCCGGCGCCGGTGAACCAGAAGAGGCTGATCGCGGTGAGCATCTGGTCGCGGTCGATCGCCTTCTCCGGCAGGTCGTGCGCCGGATCGGTCCAGTCGCGGAACTTCTCGGCCATCCAGGCGAGCTGCGCCACGGGGGAGTCGTGCAGCCCGTAGCCGAGGGTCTGCGGGCGGGTCGACTGCATGTGGAGGTAGCCGAGCCCGTCCTGCTGGGTCCGGTTGAACCGCTCGGCCTTGGCCCGGTCCGCCGCGGAAAGGCCGTCGAGCTCGATCGGCGGGCCGAACGGCATGGCCGCCGCGGTGCCGGTCAGGTGCACCCCGGTCACGCGTTCGCCGTCAACCATCCCGAGCAGCGACGCGATACCCGCGCCCACGTCGGTGCCCTGCACGCCGTACCGCGGGTAGTCCAGCCGCCGCATCAGCTCGGCCCACGCCTGCGCGACGCGGAACAGGTTGCCCCAGCCCGCCTCGGCCAGCGGCGTGGAGAAGCCGTACCCGGGCAGCGACGGGATCACCACGTGGAAGGCGTCGGCCGGGTCGCCGCCGTGTGCCCGCGGGTCGGTCAGCGGGCCGATCACCCGCAGGAACTCGATCGGCGAGCTGGGCCAGCCGTGGGTCAGCAGCAGCGGGCGCGCGCCCGGTTCCGGCGAGCGGACGTGCAGGAAGTGCAGGCGCTGGCCGTCGATCTCGGTGGTGAACTGGGGGATTTCGTTGAGCTCGGCTTCCTGCGCGCGCCAGTCGAACTCCTCGGCCCAGTAGGTGGCCAGCTCGCGCAGGTAGTCCACCGGCACCCCGCGTTCCCAGCCGGTGCCGGGCACTTCGCGCGGCCAGCGGGTGCGGGCGAGCCGGTCGTGGAGGTCGTCCAGGTCGGCCTGCGGGATGTCGATGCGGAACGGCTTGATCTCGGTCATGAGGCGAGGTTAGGAGCCAATGCGGAAGGGTTCGTTCCGCGTTGCCGACCAGAAATCCTGCATCAGCGTCGGCGAAGCCGGCCCGTCCATGGCGAGCTGGGTGAGCAGGATGGTCACCAGGCCGGTCGAAGGAACCAGGTGGGCCGCGGTCCCGGTGCCGCCGACCCAGCCGTAGCGGCCCGGCACGGCCCACGGGTGCAGCGGCTCGACGTCGACCGAGCCGCCGTAGCCCCAGCTCTGGCCCTCCAGGAACAGCTCGCTGCCCTCGCGCTGGGCCGGGGTGAGCTGGTCGGTGCGCAGTCGCCGTACGGAGTCCGCCGAGAGCACGTCTTCCCCATCGGCCAGCAGCATCCGCGCGAAACGCAGCCAGTCTCGGGCGGTGGAGACGAGCCCGCCCGCGCCGGAGGGGAACGCGGGCATGCGGCTCCACTGCCCGTCGGGGCCGTCGGCCCGCTCGAACCCGCCTGCTGCCGCGGCACGGTAGTAGGTGGTGAACCGGTGCCGCAGGGCCTCGGGCACCACGAAGCCGGTGTCGGTCATGCCCAGCGGTTCGAAGATCCGCTCGGCCAGGAACTCGGGCAGCGACCGGCCGCTCGCCCGCGCGATCAACACGCCCTGAAGGTCGGAACAGGTGTTGTAGAGCCACGCCTCGCCCGGCTGGTGCACCAGCGGAACACCGGCCAGCGCGGTCAGCCACTCGCCGGGCGGCGGGACGTGCTGGGGTTCGCGGCCGTCCCGCTGCACCTGGAACAGCGCCTGCACGGCGGGCACGGAGAAGTCGGAGGAGAAGCCGTAGCCCGCGGTCGAGGTGAGCAGGTGCTCCACGGTGATCGGCCGGATCGCGGGCACCACGTCGTCGACCGGGCCACGCGGGGTGCGCACGACCATCGGCGCTTCGAGCTCCGGCAGCCACCGGGCGATCGGGTCGTGGAGTGCGAGCACACCATCCTCGATGAGCACCAGCACGGCGGCGGCGACGATCGGCTTGGTGATCGAGGCGATCCGGAAGATCGAGTCCTCCGCCATCGGCGTGGCGCTCTCGACGTCGGCGTGGCCCGCGGTCCGTACTTCCACGCGGTCGCCGCGCGCCACCAGCGCCACCGCTCCGGGCACCGCACCCTTCGTGACGTGGGCGTCCAGCAGTTCCTGCAGCTCGTCGTCCATCGATCCATCCTTTCCTCACCAGGACAGACCGGCGGCGAACCGCGAACTCATCGGCGTACCTCCCTACGATGGCGGTATGACACGCGTGGTGGTGCTGGGCGGCACCGGGCACATCGGCGGTTACCTGATCCCGCGGCTGGTCGCGGCCGGACACGAGGTGGTGGTGCTGAGCCGCGGCAAGGCCGAGCCCTACCGGCCGCACGCGGCCTGGCGCGCGGTCACCGCGGTCAGCGCCGACCGCGACGAGGAGGAACGCACCGGCGCGTTCGGCGCCCGCCTCCGCCAGCTCGCGCCGGACGTGGTGATCGACCTGATCTGCTTCCGGCCGGACAGCGCCCGGCAGCTGGTCGAAGCACTGCACGGCCGGATCCAGCACTTCCTGCACTGCGGCACGATCTGGGTGCACGGCGCGAGCACGCAGGTGCCGGCCACCGAGGACCTGCCGCGGCGGCCGTTCGGCGAGTACGGCGTCGCGAAGGCCGAGATCGAGAGCTACCTGCTGGACCAGGCGCGGCGGCACGGTTTCCCGGTGACCCTGCTGCACCCCGGCCACATCTGCGGTCCCGGCTGGCCGCCGGTGAACCCCGCCGGGAACCTGGACCTCGACGTGTTCCGCAAGCTGGCCGCGGGCGAGGAGCTGGTGCTGCCGAACCTGGGCATGGAAACGCTGCACCACGTGCACGCCGACGACGTGGCCCAGTCCTTCACCGCCGCGATGACCCACCGCAGCGTGGCGCTCGGCGAAAGCTTCCACGTGGTGTCCCCGGCGGCGCTGACCCTGCGCGGGTACGCCGAAGCCGTCGCGGGCTGGTACGGGCAGGAAGCGCGGCTTTCCTACCTCGGCTGGGAACAGTGGCGTGAGACGGTCGACGCCGATTCCGCCGCGCTGACCTGGGACCACATCGCGCACAGCCCGAACGCCGCCATCGGAAAAGCCCGGCGGCTGCTGGAATTCCAGCCGCGGTACAGCTCACTCGAGGCGATCCACGAAGCACTCGAATGGCTCGCGGCCCGGGGTGACCTTCCCGCGCTCAATCCGAATTCGCCTTGAGCATCGGCAATGGCACGTCGGCGAACCCGGCGGGCAGCGACCGCGGCCCCCAGTGCCCCGGATACGCGGGATGTCCCGGATACCCCGGAAAACCCGGGAATCCGGGATAGCCGCGGTAGGGCTGGCGGTGCCGGTGCAGGAACCGGTCCCCGACGATGGTGCCGAGGTAATCGCCGGTAGTGGTCACCGCGTCGGCATCACGCCAGGGGAACCAGCCGATCCACGCCGCGTGGGAATTGAACAGATAACGATCGTCCGGCTTGCGGCGGAAAGCTATCCACAAACCGGACGAGTCGTAGTAGTGGATCGCCATCACGCCTCCGTGGTCAGGCCATGCCTTCGGCGCAGCGCGAAGGGGTCATTATGCCCGGTTCCAGGCCATCGACCAGGAAATGAACCCGGTCAGCGCCGAGCCGATGCACCGCTGTGATGTGGCGCGGGATGTGGCGCGGGATGTGCGGCTGGCTGGAGCTCGGTTGACACCGCGCGCGGGCGGCGAGCTGAATGTTAGCGCTCACATGCCCCGTGATCTCGAGAGAGGACAGCGGTGTCCAGACGATCAACCAGGCTCGTACTCACCTTCGCCGCGCTGACCGCGTTGACGGTCGCGCCCCTTCCGGTGGCCGCGCAGGCCGCGCCCGCCTACACGCTCGACATCGATCCGGCCGCCGCCGGGCCCGACCTCCCGCGCAGCATGTACGGCGTCTTCTTCGAGGACATCAACCACGCGGCCGACGGCGGGTTGTACGGCGAACTGGTGCGGAACCGGTCCTTCGAATTCGACCCGGCCGACAACTCCTCGTTCACCGGACTGACCGCGTGGACCGTATCCCCGAATGGCGGTACCGCCCGCGTGCTCGACGACGCGGGCAGGCTCAACGAACGCAACCGGCGTTACCTGAAGCTGGACGTGACCGGCGGCTCGTTCGGCGTCACCAACGGCGGCTACAACGCGGGCTTCGCGATCGAGCGCGGGAAGCAGTACGACTTCTCGGTGTGGGCACGCGGCGACTCGGCCGCCCCGCTCACCGCGAACCTCACCGATGCGGCCGGTGCCGTGCTGGCACGTCCGGTGATGGTCACCGCCCAGGCCGGTCAGTGGGTGAAGTACACCGGCACCTTCACCGCGCGCGAACCCAGCACCACCGGGCGGCTCACCGTGACGGCCGGCGCTTCGGTCAGCCTGGACATGGTCTCGCTTTTCCCGCGTGACACCTACAAGAACCGGCCCAACGGGTTGCGCCGCGACCTCGCCGAGAAGATCGCCGCGCTGGAGCCGGGTTTCGTGCGGTTCCCCGGCGGCTGCCTGGTCAACACCGGCAGCCACGAGGCCTACGAGGCACCGGACTGGGAGCGGCGGCGGTCCTACCAGTGGAAGGACACCATCGGCCCGGTCGAGGAACGCGCCACCAACGCGAACTTCTGGGGCTACAACCAGTCCTACGGGCTCGGCTACTTCGAGTACTTCCAGTTCGCGGAGGACATCGGCGCGATGGCGCTGCCGGTGGTACCGGCGCTGGTCACCGGGTGCGGGCAGAACCAGGCCACCGACGACCCGGAACTGCTGCGGCGGCACGTGCAGGACACGCTCGACCTGATCGAGTTCGCCAACGGCCCGGCCGATTCGCCGTGGGGCGCGCGGCGGGCGCAGATGGGTCACCCCGAACCGTTCGGGCTGACGCACCTGGGCGTCGGGAACGAGGAGAACCTGCCGGACGAGTTCTTCGCGCGGTTCACCGAGTTCCGCGAGGCGATCAACGAGCGGTACCCGGAGATCACCGTGATCAGCAACTCCGGCCCGGACGACGCCGGGGCCACCTTCGACCGCGCCTGGGAACTGAACCGGGCGGCCGATGTGGACATGGTGGACGAGCACTACTACAACAGTCCACAGTGGTTCCTGGAGAACAACAACCGTTACGACACCTACGATCGGCAGGGGTCGAAGGTGTTCCTGGGGGAGTACGCCTCGCAGGACAACCGGTTCGCCAACTCGCTCGCCGAGGCCGCGTTCATGACCGGGCTGGAACGCAACGCCGACGTGGTGCGGCTGGCTTCCTACGCGCCGCTGCTCGCCGACCGGGACAACAACCAGTGGCGCCCGGACATGATCTGGTTCACCAACTCGGCTTCGTGGGGCTCGACCAGTTATGAGACACAGAAACTGTTCATGACCAACGTCGGTGACCGCGTGGTGCCGAGCGAAGCGTCGACCACACCCATCGTGAACGGCCCGATCACCGGCGCGGTGGGCCTTTCGACGTGGGCGACGAGCGCGCGGTACGACGACGTCACGGTGACCGCGGCCGACGGCACCGGCCTGTTCGCCGACGACTTCTCCGCGGGCGCCGGGAAGTGGACGAACATCAGCGGGCGCGGGAACTGGACCGTGGACGGCGGCTCGTACCTGCAGTCGGATGTGGCGGCCGAGAACACCATGGTGACCGCCGGGGACCCGAGGTGGCAGAACTACGACCTGACGGTCAAGGCCACCAAGGAGGCCGGCGCGGAAGGCTTCCTGGTCGGCTTCGGCGTGCGGGGTTCCGGGGACTACTACTGGTGGAACCTCGGTGGCTGGGCCAACACGCGGTCAGCCGTGGAAAAGGCGACCGGCGGGGGCAAGCAGACCTTGCTGGAGAACGGCACGCGAATCGAACAGGGGCGGACCTACGACATCCGCGTCGAGGTGCGGAACCGGCACGTGACCCTGTTCCTGGACGGCCAGAAGTGGGGCGAATTCACCGACGACAAAGTGGCCGAACCGTTCCGCCAGGTCGTCACCCGCGACGCGGCGACCGGTGAGCTGATCGTGAAGGTGGTCAACGCGCAAGCCTCGCCCGCCCCCACCCGGATCGACCTCGGCGGCACGCGGATCGCGCCGCAGGGCCGCCTCACCACCCTGACCGGCGCCCCGGACGCGGTGAACACCGAAACCACCACCCCCATCCAGCCGTTCGAATCCACTGTGGACAACCTGTCGTCCACCTTCGACCACACCTTCCCACCGCACTCGATCACCTTCCTCCGCCTACGCCCGCAGTAGACCGCCCGCCGGGCGGTTGAATGCTATGAGTGGGGCATTACTTGCAATGGATGCAAGTAATGCCCCACTCATAGCATTCCCACTGGACTGGCTAAGTCCGTTATGTCGGGAATGTGGCTTTTATGGCACACCCTCAGCGCAGGGTGCGGTGGAGGCGGTGGTGTTCGGCTGGGGTGAGGGGGAGGACGGTGCCGTGGCGTGGGGAGGTGGGCAGGTCGAAGGCGGGGGACATGGTCCAGTTGCCCGAGGTGAGGTCGGTGGTCTCGAAGGGGACGTATCCCCGGCCGCCGAATTCGTCGATGAACAGGTACCACTTGTCCCCGGTGTTCGCCTTGAAGACCGTCGGGCCCTCACCCCGCCTGATGGCGCCCTTCCCGATGCAGTCGGCGACGAAGTCCCACGACGGCGCCAGCAGGTCCGCCGAACGCTCCTGCAGCACGAACTTGCTGCACGGCGTGGACGACGACGGGTTCCGCTCGTCCTTGGTGAACCGGTGGTACACCCCGTCCGAGGCGATCACCGTCGAGTCGATCACCGAGTACCCGGGGTCGTTCCACACCCGTGCTTCGCTGAAGTGCACGAAATCCGTGGTGGTCGCGTACATCATCCGGTTGTAGCTGTCGCCGAGGTGCTGCGGGTCGTTTTCCGCGTACAGCTTCGACGCCCAGAAAACCACGTACGAACCGGTCGCCGCGTTCCAGTAGGCCTCCGGTGCCCAGGTGTTCCCGGCCGTCGGCGGCGAGACCAGCGCCGAGCGCTGTGCCGACCAGTGCACCAGATCGGCCGACTCCCACACCATGATCGACCGGCTGCCGGTGCGCTGCACCTGGTCCCAGTCGCCGTTGCCGTGCATGCGAAGGTCGGTCGCCAGCAGGTAGAACTTGCGGCCGTCCGGTGAGCGCAGCAGGAACGGGTCGCGCACCCCGCGATCACCCAGTGCCGAGGTGAGCACGGGCCGCCCACCGTTCAGTTCGTCCCAGGCCAGCGGGTCGTCGCCGCGGCTGGCGGCGAAGTAGATCTGCTCGCCGTCGGCGGTGCCCTCACCGGTGAAATAGGCGAACAGGTAACCGGAATCGGGCGTGGCCGCGACGGCGGGCGGCCCCACGACGAGTCCGAAGAGGACAATCAGGCTGAGCAGCAGGCGGGTCGGCATCTTCGGTGATCCCTTCGGCAGCTTCGCACGGTGATGGATCCGAGACTTGACGCGCCTAGTGTTATCGCTAACACTGGCCCGTGTCGAGTAGGGTTCTCCCGGACGGAACAGTCCGGGAACTGGAGGTGGCGTCGGTGGCCAAGCGGATCGAAGCGCGGGAACCCGCGCCCGCCGTGCGATTGCCCGCGCTCACCGACGTGGCCTCGCTGGCCGGCGTCTCGCACATGACCGTCTCCCGCGTGATCAACGAGACCGGGCCGGTCCGCGCGGAAACCCGGGAAAAGGTGCTGGCGGCCATCGAGGAACTGGGCTACCGGCCCAACTCCACCGCTCGCGCGCTGGCCACCGGCCGCTCGCGCAACCTCGGCGTGGTCGCGCTGGACTCCACCCTGTTCGGCCCGGCCAGCACCCTGTTCGGCGTGGAGCTCGCGGCCCGTGAGGCCGGTTACGGCATCGCCATCGCCAGTGTCAGCGACCCGCGGCGGGACGCCATCGCGCGGGCGGTGGACAGCCTGCGCCGCCAGGCCGTCGAAGGCGTGGTGGTGATCGCCCCGCACGTGGCGGCCAAACCGGCGCTGCGGGCGGCCCCGGCCGGCATCCCGCTGGTCGCGGTGGCCGACACCGACCGGGCCTCCATCCCGGTGGTGTCGGTGGACCAGCGCGACGGGGCGCGTCAGGTCACCGAGCACCTGTTGGGCCTCGGGCACCGCACGGTCTGGCACGTCGCGGGCCCGGCGGACTGGCTGGAGGCACGAGCCCGGGAACAGGCCTGGCGGCGCACGCTCAAGAAGCACGACGCGGAGCCACCGCCGGTGCTGCGGGGTGACTGGAGCCCCCGATCGGGTTACGAAGCGGGCAAGCAGTTGCTGGGGGAGCGCGACCTCACCGCGGTGTTCGTCGCCAACGACCAGATGGCGCTGGGCCTGCTGCGGGCGTTTTCCGAAGGGGGCCGGTCGGTGCCGGGCGAGGTGCACGTCGCCGGGTTCGACGACGTGCCGGAGTCCGCGTTCTACCCCCCGCCGCTGACCACCGTGCGGCAGGACTTCATCGAGGTGGGCAGGCGGACGTTCGGCCTGCTGCAGGAACAGATCGAGGGGGCGGCCGCCCCGGCGCGCTCCCTGGTGCCGGCGGAACTGGTGGTCCGCGAGAGCACCGGCGCGTAGGGCCGTCCGGGGCAGTGCCTTGCCCCGATCGGCTCGCAGCCAAATGTTAGCGATAACAGTTTCCGGATCAGTGTGGATCGAGGAGTGAGAGCCGTGAAGCGAAGGATGTGGGCCGCGTGGTCGGCGGCGATCGTGGGGCTGAGCGTGCTGGCCGGGTGCGGGGGTGGCGGTGACGGCACCCAGGCGGGCGGCGGCGACGGGCCCCTGACCATCGGCTTCTCGCAGGTGGGCGCGGAGAGCGGCTGGCGGACGGCCAACACCCAGTCGATCCAGGAGGCCGCCGCGGCGGCCGGGGTGGACCTGAAGTTCTCCGACGCGCAGCAGAAGCAGGAGAACCAGATCAAGGCGATCCGCTCGTTCATCCAGCAGCGGGTGGACGTGATCGCCTTCTCGCCGGTGGTGGAATCCGGCTGGGAGACCGTGCTCAAGGAGGCCAAGACGGCCAACATCCCGGTCATCCTCACCGACCGCGCGGTGGACTCGCCCGACACCACGCTCTACAAGACCTTCCTGGGGTCCGACTTCGTCGCCGAGGGCCGCAAGTCCGGTGAGTGGCTGACCAAGGAGTTCGGCGCGGCCACCGGCCCGGTGCGCATCGTGGAACTGCAGGGCACCACCGGTTCCGCCCCGGCGAACGACCGCAAGGCCGGGTTCGCCGAGGTGATCGGCAAGGACCCGAAGTTCCAGGTGGTCGCCTCGCAGACCGGGGAGTTCACCCGGTCCAAGGGCAAGGAAGTGATGGAAGCCTTCCTGAAGTCGCAGGGCAAGATCGACGTGCTCTACGCGCACAACGACGACATGGCGCTCGGTGCGATCGAGGCCATCGAGGGCGCCGGGCTCAAGCCGGGCACCGACGTCAAGATCGTCTCGGTGGACGGCGTGCGCGACGCGCTGCAGGCGCTGGCCGACGGAAAGATCAACTTCGTGGTCGAGTGCAACCCGCTGCTCGGCACCCAGTTGATGGACCTGGCCAAGAAGGTGGCCGCCGGTGAAGCGGTGCCGCCGCGGGTGGAGACCCAGGAAACCGTGTTCGACCAGGCGGCGGCGAAGGCCGCGCTGCCCGAGCGCAAGTACTGAGGCAGGCCTCCCGGCGCCGGCCGCCGTCCGGCGCCGGGATCCCATTCCCGAAACGAGGGGCAGCATGACTGGTCCGCCGATCCTGACCATGACCGGCATCCGCAAGCAGTTCCCCGGGGTCGTCGCCCTCGACGACGTCGGTTTCCGCCTGTACCCCGGCGAGGTGCACGCGCTGATGGGTGAGAACGGCGCCGGCAAGTCCACGCTGATCAAGGTGCTCACCGGCGTGTACGACGTCGATGCCGGCGGGATCGAGCTGGGCGGCGAGCCGGTCGCCTTCAGCGGCCCCGCGCAGGCCCAGCGCCACGGCATCAGCACGGTGTACCAGGAGGTGAACCTCTGCCCGAACCTTTCGGTGGCGGAGAACATCTTCCTGGGCCGGGAACCGCGGCGGTTCGGCCGCATCCAGTGGAAGCCGATGCGCAGGCGGGCGGAGGAGCTGGTGCGCCGGCTCGACCTCGACCTCGACGTGACCAGCGAACTGGGCGGGCATTCGCTCGCCGTGCAGCAGCTGGTGGCGATTGCCAGGGCGATGGAGGTCTCCGCGCGGGTGCTGGTGCTCGACGAGCCGACGTCCAGTTTGGACACCGGTGAGGTGGACAAGCTGCTCGGCGTGCTCCGCGCGCTGCGCGCGGACGGCATGGCGATCCTGTTCGTCTCCCACTTCATCGACCAGGTCTTCGCCATCGCCGACCGGATGACCGTGCTGCGCAACGGAAAGCTGGTCGGGGAGTACCTCGCGGGCGAGATCACCCCGGTGGCGCTGGTGACCAAGATGATCGGCCGCGAGCTGGGCACGCTGGAGGAACTCGAGGAGCCGCGCCGCGACTGGGATCCGGCGGAGAAGAAACCGTTCGCCACGGCGACCGGCCTGGGGCGCAAGGGCGCGATCGAGCCGTTCTCGCTGACCATCCGCGAAGGCGAGGTCGTCGGCCTGGCCGGGCTGCTCGGTTCCGGGCGCACCGAACTCGCGCGGCTGTTCTTCGGGGCCGACCACAGCGACGAAGGCACGCTCGAACTGGCAGGCAAGAAGACCACGTTGCGCACGCCGCGGGCCGCGATGTCGGCCGGAGTGGCGTTCTGCTCGGAGAACCGCAAGGCCGAGGGCCTGATCGAGGACCTCACCGTGCGCGAGAACATCATCCTGGCGCTGCAGGCGAGCCGCGGCTGGACCCGCCCGATCTCACGCCGCCGCCAGGACGAACTGGCCAAGAAGTACATCTCCGCGCTGGGCATCCGCCCGGCCGCTCCGGACGCGCCGGTGGGCACGCTGTCGGGCGGCAACCAGCAGAAGGTGCTGCTCGCCCGCTGGCTGATCACCGAACCCCGGCTGCTCATCCTGGACGAGCCCACACGCGGCATCGACGTCGGCGCGAAGGCCGAGATCCAGAAGCTGGTGGCCGAACTGGCCGACGGCGGCATGGCCGTGTTGTTCATCTCGGCCGAGCTGGAGGAGGTGCTGCGGCTCAGCCACCAGGTGGCGGTGCTGCGCGACCACCGGATGGTCGACTGCCTGCCGAACTCCGGGCTGACGCCGGAGGCCATCATGCGCACGATCGCCGAAGGAGCGCCGTCATGAGCAAGTACCGGCTGTTCTGGCCCGCGGCCGCGCTGGTGGCGCTGCTGCTGGTCAACCTCTGGCTCTCGCCGTCGTTCTTCGCCATCCAGATCCGCGACGGCCACCTCTACGGCACCCTGATCGACATCCTGCGCTTCGGCGCGCCGCTGATCCTCGTCGCGCTCGGCATGACGCTGGTGGTGGCCACCGGCGGCATCGACCTCTCGGTGGGCTCGGTGGTCGCCATCGGCGCCGCGGTCGCCTGCTCGCAGATCAGCACGCTGACCGATCAGAACGCGGCGGGCGGGGTGTTCGGCGCGCTCGGCATCTCCCTGGTGCTGTGCCTGGTTCTGGGGCTGTGCAACGGTTTCCTGGTCTCGGTGATCGGGATCCAGCCGATCATCGCCACGCTGATCCTGATGGTCGCCGGGCGCGGGCTGGCGCAGCTGGTCACCGGCGGCCAGATCATCACCGTGGACTCCGACCCGTTCCGGGTGCTCGGCGGCGGCTACTGGTTCGGCCTGCCCGCGCCGATCCTGATCGCGCTCGGCATGGTCGCCGCGACCGCGCTGGTGGTCCGCCGGTCCGCGCTCGGCCTGCTGGTCGAATCGGTCGGCGGCAACCCGGAGGCGAGCAGGCTGGCCGGCGTCCGCGCCCGCGGCCTGCTCACCCTGGTCTACGTCTTCTGCGGGCTGTGCGCGGGCCTGGCCGGGCTGATGATCAGCTCGAACGTCTCCAGCGCCGACGGCAACAACGCCGGGCTGTGGATCGAGCTCGACGCGATCCTGGCCGTGGTCATCGGCGGCACGCTGCTCTCGGGCGGGCGGTTCTCGCTCGGCGGCACGGTGCTCGGCGCGCTGCTCATCCAGACCCTGTCCACCACCGTCTACACCGTCGGCGTGCCGCCGGAGTCGACGCTGCTGGTCAAGGCGCTCGTGGTCACCGTCGTCTGCCTGGTGCAGTCCCCGGCGTTCCGGGCCCGGTTGCGACGGCGGAAGAAGCCACCCGCACCGGCTCCCGCGGACCACGAGCCGAAGGTCGAGGTGCCCGCATGAGCACGGTCACCACCCCCGCCCCGGTGCGCGGCGGCTGGCGGCAGGCGCGGTACCTGCCGATCGCCGCGTCGCTGGCCCTGCTGATCGCGGCCTACGCCTTCGGCGCGACCCGGTACCCCGCCTTCGGGGACGGCCAGGTCGTGCTGAACATCCTGATCGACAACGCCTTCCTGCTGGTGGTCGCCGCCGGGATGACCTTCGTGATCCTGACCGGTGGCATCGACCTGTCCGTGGGCTCGGTGGTCGCGCTGTCCACCGTGCTCTGCGCGGAACTGCTGCGGGCCGGGCTGCCCGCGCCGGTGGTGATGCTCGCCGTGCTGGCCGCGGGCGCGGTGCTCGGCCTCGGCATGGGGTCGATCATCCACTACTTCGAGATCCAGCCGTTCATCGTCACGCTGGCCGGCATGTTCCTGGCCAGGGGGATCAGCTACACGCTGAGCACGGAGTCGGTCTCGCTGGACGACCCGCTGTTCGTCGCGATCGCGCAGACACCGGTGGAACTGCCGGGCGGGATGCGGGTGTCGGTCAGCGTGCTGATCGCGGTGGCCGTGCTGGTGGTCGCCGGGTACGTGCTGCACTACACGCGGCTCGGGCGCACGGTCTACGCGATCGGCGGCAGCAACCGGTCGGCGCTGCTGATGGGCTTGCCGGTGGCGCGCACGCGGGTCGGCGTCTACACGATCAGCGGGTTCTGCTCGGCGCTCGGCGGCATCCTGCTCACCTTCTACACGCTCTCGGGCAACTCCTCGCACGCGGTCGGCATGGAACTCGACGCCATCGCCGCCGTGGTCATCGGCGGCACCATCCTCACCGGCGGCTCAGGTTACCTGGCAGGCACCGTGCTCGGCGTGCTCGTCCTGGGTGTCATCCAGACGCTGATCACCTTCGAGGGCACACTGAGCTCGTGGTGGACGAAGATCGTGATCGGGGCGCTGCTGCTGGTGTTCATCCTGTTGCAGCGGCTCATCGTGGGTCGTGCCCGGTGAACCGGTCGGTGTGGATCGACCGGCCGGGTGAGCTGGTGGTGCGCTCGGGCGAGGTGCCGTCGCCGGGGCCGGGGGAGGCGCTGGTCCGGGTCGCGTGGTCCGGGATCTGCGGGTCCGACCGGGAGATCATGCAGGGCACGCGGCCCGCGGAGTACGTGCGGTACCCGGTGGTGCCCGGGCACGAGTGGTCCGGCCGGGTGGCGGCGGTCGGCGACGGGGTCGGCGCGGACCTGGTCGGCGCGCCGGTGGTGGGTGAGGGCATCCGGTCTTGCGGGGTGTGCCCGGCGTGCCGTCGCGGCGACACCAACCTCTGCGACGGCCCGTACGAGGAGACCGGGTTCACCCAGCCGGGTGCCTGGGCCGACCACCTCGTGGTGCCCGCGCGGTTGCTGCACCGGCTGCCGGAGACCGCGGACCTGCGTGCGGCGGCGGGTCTCGAACCCGCGGCCTGCGTGGCCGCGGCCTGCCTGAAGCTCGCCGTGCAGCCGGGGGAGCGGTGTGCGGTGGTCGGGGCGGGGATGCTCGGCCTGCTCGCCGTGCAGTTGCTGCGGGCGGCGGGCGCGGGGGAGATCGTCGTGGTCCACACGCGCCGCGACCGCGCCGCTTTGGCGGCCCAGTGCGGTGCCGATTCGCTCGTGCTGCCCGCACAACTGGACTCGCTGGCGGGTTGTTTCGACGTGGTTCTGGAAGCGGCGGGTGCGCCGGGCACGGCCTTCAACGCGGTGGCCCTGTCCCGGCGAGGTGGCCGCGTGGCCCTGACCGGCATCCCCGGCGCCGAGGACCAGCCACTGGACCCGGTGACCTTGGTGCTGAACGAGATCACCGTGCACACCGTGTTCGGCGCGCCCCCGCGTGCCTGGAGCCACGCCGTCCGGGCCTTCGCCTCGGGCGCACTCGACCCGGGCCTGCTGGTCACGCACGAGGTTTCCCTGGACGACGCTCCCGAGGCGTTCCGGATCCTCGCCGAAGAGCGCCACAAGGCGGTGAAGGTCCTTCTCGCTCCTTGACTTCGTGGGCTGTTCGAGATTTCGGACGGGCGGGTAGAGTGACGGGATCACCTGCCCGAGGAGGTCCCCATGAGCCGTGCGGTCCCGGCGGTCAGCCGCGCGCTGGACATCCTCGAACTGTTCCGCGCCGAGGAGGAACTGAGCGCGCCGCAGATCGTGACGCGCCTGGGGTTGCCGCGCACCACGGTGCACGAACTGCTGAACACCCTGGCCGATCGCGGTTACCTCAACCGGCTCGGGGACGAGGGGACGCGGTACCGGCTCGGCGTGCGGTTGTTCGAGCTCGGCGGGGCGTACGAGTCGCGTTTGGACCTGGCGCGCGAAGGAACCGTCGCGGCGGCGCTGGTTTCCGCGCGCAGCCAGGAAACCGTGCACGTGGCCGTGCGCGACGGCGACGAGGTGCTCTACGTGGCCAAGACCGACAGCACGCATTCCGTGCGCATGGTTTCGGCGGTCGGCAGGCGGCTCCCCGCGCACTGCACCGCGGTCGGCAAGATGCTGCTGTCTTCGTTGTCCCGTACCGAATTCGACGTGCTGTACCCGCCGGGACGGCAGCTGGCCAAGATGACCGCGCGCAGCCTCGGCACGCCCGCGGAGCTGTGGCAGGCGCTCGACCGCGTGCGCACCGACGAACTGGCGCACGAGTTCTGCGAATCGAATGACGCGGTCAGCTGCGTGGCCGCCCCGGTCCACGACCGCACCGGCGCGATGGTCGCCGCGCTGAGCCTGTCGGTACCGGTGCACCGCTGGACCTCCGTGCCCGGCAGCCAGTGGGACGAGTGGGCCCGCGAAGGCGCCGCCCACCTCTCGCTTTCACTGGGGGCTCCGGCGAAACCCGCCCGGTGAACACCATCCGGGATACCGAACGGCGTCCGATCGGCTCTTGACGCTGCGAGTGTTAGCGCTCACAGTTGAGGGCGTCGTCGCTGTCGAAGGGACAGTTCAATGCCGAACCCCCATCGCTCCGCCGCTTTCACCCGCCGTGGCGCCCTGCGCGCCGGGGCGGCACTGGCCACCGCCGGCGCCTTCGCCGGGGTCACCCCGGCGTTCGCCGCGGGCAACACCCGGCAGGTGGTGAACCCGCTGATCCGGCAGCGCGCCGACCCGTTCATCACGCGTCACCGCGGCCAGTACTACTTCACCGCTTCCGTCCCCGAGTACGACCGCGTGATCATCCGCGCCTCGCCCACCATCGGCGGCCTGGCGGGCGCCCAGGAGGTCACCGTGTGGCGGCGGCCGTCCAGCGGCGTGATGGGCGGGCACATCTGGGCGCCGGAACTGCACCGCATCGACGGGCGCTGGTACATCTACTTCGCCGCGGGCAACTCCGACGACGTCTTCCACATCCGCCCGTACGTGCTGACCACCGCCAGCGAGGACCCGCGGGTGGGGCCGTGGACGGTGGCCGGGCGCATCAGCCTGCCGCTGAACACGTTCTCCCTGGACGCCACCACCTTCGCCCACCGCGGCAAGCGGTACCTGAGCTGGGCCCAGCACGATCCGGCGCTCGGCCCCGGCACCAGCCTGTACCTGGCCGAGATGTCCTCACCGGTGGCCATCACCGGCACGCCCACGAAGCTGTCCACGCCCACCTACGACTGGGAAACACGCGGGCACCGGGTCAACGAGGGCGCCGCCGCGCTCATCCGCAACGGCCGCGTGTTCCTCACCTTTTCGGCCAGCGCCACCGACGCGAACTACTGCATGGGCCTGCTGACGGCGAACGAATCGGCGAACCTGCTCGACCCGGCGTCCTGGCACAAGTCACCGCAGCCGGTGTTCGCCACCCACCGGGCGAACAGCCAGTTCGGCCCCGGCCACAACAGCTTCACCACCGCGGAGGACGGCGCCGACGTGCTCGTCTACCACGCGCGCCAGTACGAGCAGATCACCGGCGACCCGCTGTACGACCCCAACCGCCACACCCGCGTGCAGCGGCTGCACTTCCACGCGGACGGTTCACCGGACTTCGGCGTGCCGGTGGCCGACGGCCCGGTCGACCTGTCCCGGCACGCCTGAGCCGGATCAGTCCGAATGCGACAGTCCCCAGCTACCGGTGAAGGACTCGCCGGGAGCCAGCGTGAGCAGGCCGTCGCCGGTGTTGAAGGCGTTGGGCGCGCAGGTCATCGGCTCCACGGTGATGCCGCGGCGGGCCGGGCGCCCGGTGCCCGGCACGTCGTCGGTGTAGACCTGCAGGTACCGGTGACCGGCGTCGGCCCACACGGTGACCGTGCGCCCGGACGGCGCGGTGAGCCGCACCGAGGTGGTGCCGTCGGCGTCGGCGGCCAGTCCGGTGTACGCGGTGTCGAGCGCGGTCGTGCCGAGCTTGCGGCCGCCGCGGAAGTCGAACTCGGTGCCCTCGACCGATTCGCGGCCGGTCGGGATGAGGTTCGCGTCGGTCGGGTAGTAGGTGTCCGCGGGCAGGTCGACGATCAGTTCGTCCACAGTGTCGGTGAGCCGGACGTACGGGTGGTAGGCGGCGCCGAAGGGAGCGGGCCCGGTGCCGGTGTTCGTCGCCTGGAGCGTGCAGCGCAGGCCGCCGTCACCGAGCGCGTAGGTCAGTCGCAAGTGGAGGCTGAACGGGTAGCCGTACTGCGGGCGCAGGTGGTGCTCGAGGGTGACCGCGTGCTCGTGCCGCTCGGTGATGTCCCATTCGACCCAGGTGAGCAGGCCGTGCAGGGCGGCGTCGCGCGCCGGTTCGGTGAGGGCGACCTGGTACTCGTGCCCCTCGAAGGTGTAGCGCCCCGCCGCGATCCGGTTGGGCCACGGCGCGATGGCCTTGCCCTGGTGGCTGTCGCCGAGTTCGGCCGGGTCGTGGGTGAGCAGCAGTTCCGTGTCACCGGTCCGCCACGACAGCAGGGTGGCCGCCACCGCGCCGATCACGGCCCGGTCCTCGCCCCAGCCGATCTCGGCGAGCTCTCCGGCGGCGTCGGGCGAAACAACGGGCATCGGGACTCCTTGTGGTATTTCGAACAGGTGCCGGTATTTCGATGTCCGAACGCTATCCGGCACCGCCCCGCCGGGTCAAAGGGAGACGGCTGTGGTCCGTGAGATTCCCGCCGTGGCACGCGCGCTCGACGTGCTGGAGTACGCCCTCGCCGAGGGCCGGGTGAGCGCGGGCGAAGTGACCGCGCGGCTGGGCGTGCCCAGAACCACCGCGCACGAACTGCTCGCCACGCTGGCCGAGCGCGGTTATCTCGCCCGGCCCGCCAAACGCGCCGCGTACACGCTCGGCCCCGGAGTCGGCAAGCTGGGGGAGTCGTGGGCCGTCCGGCGGCGGCTGGAAAGCGAGGGCGAGCCGCTCGCCAAGGCACTGGCGGCCTGGTACGGCCACGAGGTGGCGATCGCGGTGCCCGCCGGGGAGCGGGTGCGGGTGGTCGCCTGCTCCGGCCCGCCGGCCACCGAGGTCGGGGTGCTCGGCCGCGTGCTGGCCGGAAGTGCCGGGGTGGAGCGGGAAATCGCCGAGGAAGCGGTGCACCTGGCCGCCGGGGTGCCGGGTGCGTGGGGACCGGTGGCGGCGCTCGGCCTGCGGGTCCCGCGCGACTGCTGGCTCCGGGTTCCGGCGCCGCAGTGGGACGCCCGGGTGGCCGCCGGTGCCCGGCGGCTCGGGCGTGTGTTGACGGGCGCGACGACCGCTGTCTAGAGTTTCGAACAGCATCCGAAATATCGAACAGGAGGCGGAATGCCCGCCGACACGCTCCGCGCCGCCACGGTGGCCGCCAGGGAACTGGCCGACTGGCCGCCGGATCGGCTGGCCAAGGCGCTGCACCTGGTTGCCGACGCGCTGGCCGCCGCCGGGGACAAACTGGTGCCGATCGCGGCCAGGGAGAGCAATCTGCCGGTGCCGCGGCTGGAGGGCGAACTCGGGCGCACGGTGTTCCAGCTCCGGTTGCTCGCCGGGGAGGTGACCGGTGAGCGGTACCGCGAGCCGGTGGTCGACCGGGCGGATCCCGACTGGCCCGCCGGTGGCCGCCCGGACCTGCGCCGCCTGCTGCGGCCGATCGGCCCGGTGCTGGTGTTCGGCGCGAGCAACTTCCCGTTCGCGTTCAGCGTCGCGGGCGGGGACACCGCCTCGGCGCTGGCCGCCGGGTGCCCGGTGATCCACAAAGGACACCCCGGCCACCCGGAACTCGCCGAAGCGACGGCCGCGGTGGTCTCCGCCGCGCTGGGCCGCGCCGGCGCACCGGAGGGCACGTTCTCCTTGCTGCGCGGGGAAGAAGCGGCCCGATCGGCGCTGCAGGCACCCGAGGTGAAGGCCGCCGCGTTCACCGGTTCGCCCGCCGGGGGCCGGGCGCTGTACGCCCTCGCCGCCTCGCGGCCGGACCCGATCCCGTTCTACGCCGAGATGGGCAGCGTGAACCCGGTCTTCGTGACGCCGGGCGCGGCAGCCGCGCGGCACGCGGAAATCGCCGCCGGGTACACCGATTCCTACCTGCTCGGCGCGGGCCAGTTCTGCACCAAGCCCGGCATCCTGTTCTACCCCGCGGCCGCGCTGCCCGAGTTCGAAGCGGCCGTGGCCGACCGGGTCCGCGGGCAGGCCGCCGCGACCCTGCTCAACGACCGGATCGCCCAGGCGCATTCGCACCGGCGCGCGGAACTCGTCGCGCACCCGGCGGTCCGCGTCGTCGCGCCCGGCACGGACACCCCGGACGGCACGCGGGCGGCCCTGCTCGCCACCACCCTGCCGGAGCTCCGGGCGGCCGGTGAGGTGCTGCTGGCCGAGTGCTTCGGCCCGACCTCGCTGCTCGTCGCCTATGACGGCGAACACGAACTCCTCGCCGCGGCGCGGTTGTTCACCGGTGAGCTGACCGCGACCGTGCACGGCGAAGCGGGGGAGCAGGTGGCCCGGCCGCTGGTGCGCAGGCTCGCCGAGTTCGCCGGGCGGGTGGTGTGGAACGGCTGGCCGACCGGTGTCGCGGTCACCCACGCCCAGCACCACGGCGGACCGGCCCCAGCCGCCACCGGCACCTTCACCTCGGTGGGCACCGCGGCGATCCGGCGGTTCCTGCGCCCGGTCGCCTACCAGAACCTGCCCGGCGAGTTGCTGCCGCCGCCGTTGCGGGACCACGACCATGGCTGAGGCGGTGACCGAAGCGCTGGCCTGGCACGGGGAAGGGCCGGTGTGGTGGGAGGACCACCTGGTGTGGGTGGACATGCTCGCCGGAGACGTGCTGAGTCTCGCTCCCTCCGGGCAGGTGACGCGCGCGCACGTCGGTTCGGTCGCGGCGGCACTGCGGCCGCGCCGGTCCGGTGGCTGGGTGCTGGCCACCGAACGCGGGTTCGCCCTCGCCGAGGACCTGACCGGGCCGGTCACCGCGCTCGGTCCACTGTGGATCGACGAGGGCATCCGGATGAACGACGGGGGCTGCGACCCCGACGGCCGGTTCTACTGCGGCTCGATGGCCTACGACACCAGGACGGGCGCGGGCGCGTTGTTCCGGCTCGATACGGACCACAGCGTCGAGCGGGTGCTCGCCGATGTCACCATCTCCAACGGTTTCGCGTTCAGCCCCGACGGCACCACGGCGTACTACGTGGACACCCCGACCCGCCGCATCGACGCGTTCGACTACGGCCCCGGCGGGCTCACCGGCCGCCGGGTGTTCGCGCAGGTCGAGCCGCCCGGCGAGCCCGACGGCCTCACCGTGGACGCCGAGGGCGGCGTGTGGGTGGCGCTCTGGGGTGGTTCGGCGGTGCGCCGCTACGACCCGGACGGGGTGCTCGACGCGGTCGTCGAACTGCCGGTGACCCAGGTGACCGCGTGCACCTTCGGCGGCCCCGGGCTGACCCGGCTCTACGTCACCACCTCCCAGCAGGACGCGGCGCCCGACCACCGGGCCGGGGCCGTGTTCGCCGTGGACCCCGGTGTCGCGGGACTGCCCGCGCTCACCTTCGCCGGCTGACACTCCCCAGAAAGGCGCGCCACGTGCAGAGATTCCGCGAGTTGCTCGGCGAACTCGGGTTCGCCGAGTCCGACCACGCCCTGCCCGACAGCACCAAACGCTTCCCGGACGGCGCCCAGTACCGGGTGGAGCTCCCCAGCGTCGAGGGACCCGAGGTGTTCGACGCCGTGCTCGCCGAGGCGGCCGCGCGCGGGGTGCCGGTGCACCGGGTTTCCCAGGGCAGCGGCGGAATGCTGCTGACCGGGGACGAACTGGCGCGGATGACGGAGATCGGCGTGGGCGCCCGGACCGAGGTCAGCCTGTTCGCGCGGCCGCTCGCGGGCTGGTCGACCGGCGCCGCCGCGCTGGCCTCCGGCGCGGGCGCGCTCGCCGCGCAGGCCAGGGGCACCGAGCAGGTCGTGCACAACCTGGCCGACATCGCCCGGTCCGCGGCCGCGGGCATCCGCAGCGTGCTGATCACCGACCTGGGCACGCTGGAGGTGGCCGCCGCCGCCCGCGAGCGCGGCCTGCTCCCGGCGAGCCTGCAGTTCAAGATCAGCGTCCAGATGGGACTGTCCAACCCGGTCTCCATCCGGCTGGCGGAGCGGGTCGGCGCGGACACCTACAACGTGCCCACCGACCTCGGCCTCGGCCAGTTGGCGGCCGTGCGCGCCGCGGTCGACCTGCCGCTGGACATCTACATCGAGGCACCGGACGACCAGGGCGGGTTCGTCCGGCACTTCGAGATCGCCGAGATCGTCCGGGTGGCCGCACCCGTCTACCTCAAGTTCGGCCTGCGGAACTCGCCGAACATCTACCCCAGCGGTACGCACCTGACCGACGTGGCCATCCGGCTGGCCCGCGAACGGGTGCGGCGCGCGGAAATCGGCCTGGCGTTGCTGGCCGAGGAGATGCCGGACGCGGTGATGTCCGAGCTGGGTGCCGAAGGAATCGCACTGCCGGAACCGCTGAACCAGGGAGCTGCCCGATGAAGATCACCGCGGTCGACACCTTCGTGCTCGGCACGCCGTGGCGTGACCTCACCTTCGTCCGCGTCACCACCGACGACGGGCTGACCGGGGTCGGCGAGACCCGCATGCTCGGGCACACCAGGGCGCTGCTGGGGTACCTCGCCGAAGCGGCACCGCGGCACGTGGTCGGGCACGACCCGTTCGACACCGAGGCCCTGGTGCAGCGGATGAAGTACGGCGACTACGGGCGCGCGGGCGAGATCGTCATGTCCGGCATCGCGTGCGTCGAGATGGCCTGCTGGGACATCATCGGCAAGGCGCTGGGCCAGCCGGTGTGGCGGCTCCTGGGCGGCAAGGTCCGTGACAGCGTCAAGGCCTACGCCAACGGCTGGTACACAGTGGAGCGCACGCCGGAGGAATTCGCGGCGGCGGCGAAGAAAGTCGTCGAGCGCGGGTACCTCGCGATGAAGTTCGACCCGTTCGGCCCCGGGCAGTGGGAACTGGAACCGGCCGAGCGGCGGCGGTGCGTGTCGCTGGTCGAGGCGGTGCGCGACGCCGTCGGCCCGGACGTCGAGCTGCTGGTGGAGATGCACGGGCGGTTCGCGCCCGCCGAAGCCATCCGGATCGCGCGGATGCTCGAGCCGTACGACCCCGCGTGGATCGAGGAACCGGTGCCACCGGCCAACCTCAAGGCGCTGGCGACGGTGGCGGGCAAGGTGACCATCCCGGTGGCCACCGGCGAGCGCATCCACGACCGGGTCGAGTTCCGCGAACTGTTCGAATCCGGTGCGGTGGACGTGATCCAGCCCGACATCGGGCACCTCGGCGGCATCGCCGAGACCCGCAAGCTGGCGGCCACGGCCGAGGCGCACTACACGCTGATCGCGCCGCACAACGTCGGCGGGCCGGTGCTCACCGCGGCGAACCTGCACCTGGCGGCGTGCACACCGAACTTCAAGATCCAGGAGCACTTCAACGACTTCGCCGACGAACACGTGAAGCAGGCCGCGCCCGGCCTGCCGGAGGTGGTCGACGGCTACTTCGCGCTGCCGGACGCGCCGGGCCTCGGCGTGGAACTGGATCCCGACTTCATCAACGAGCACCCGTCGACCGGCGCCTTCTTCGACTTGTTCAAGGAGGGCTGGGAACGGCGCGGTACCTCGTAGTCGAAAGTTTCGACGAGCCTGGCCCTGGCCGGGGTTTCGAGAGGGTCAAACCGCGGGTCGATCCTCCCGGCAGTCGGCCCGGGCCAGGCTCGATGCGTTTCGGTATGTTTCCGAAAACTGTTCGAAACTTGTTGACAGTCTCCGGTGGCTGGACGAACACTCGGAGTGGTCTCCCGCCGGCCTCAACGAGGAGGAAACATGTCGATGGACCACGTCCAGCCCCACCCGATCAACCGCCGGTTGTTCCTCGGCGGCACCGGCGCGCTGGCGCTGGCCACCACGTCCGCCTTGGTGCTTCCCGGAACCGCGGGCGCGGACACCACCATCACCACCAACCAGACCGGTACGCACAACGGGTACTACTTCTCGTTCTGGACCGACGGCGGCGGTTCGGTTTCGATGACCCTGAGCAACGGCGGCAACTACCGGACCAACTGGAGCAACACCGGCAACTTCGTCTGCGGCAAGGGCTGGAGCAACGGCTCGCGCAGAACGGTCAACTACTCGGGCAGCTTCAACCCCTCCGGCAACGGCTACCTGTGCCTCTACGGCTGGACGTCGAACCCGCTCGTCGAGTACTACATCGTCGAGAGCTGGGGCAACTACCGCCCGACCGGCACGCACCGGGGCACGGTCAACAGCGACGGCGGCACCTACGACATCTACCAGACCATGCGGTACAACGCGCCGTCGATCGAAGGCAACAACAAGACCTTCCCGCAGTTCTGGAGCACGCGCCAGCAGAAGAAGGTCGGTGGCACGATCAACACCGGCACCCACTTCGACGCCTGGCGGAGCAAGGGCATGAACCTCGGCAACTTCAACTACTACATGATCATGGCCACCGAGGGCTACCAGAGCAGCGGCAACTCGAACATCTACGTGAGCTGATCGGGATGGCGCCGAGATAGCCGTCCGCCTGCCGGGTCACCTTCAGCAGCATGCTGTCTTCGAAGACGGTGTCTCCGTTGCTGAAGGTGTCCCGGCCGCTGATCATCGGTCGGGGTCAGGTCGGCCATGCCGCCACTGAATCCCGTGCCGCCAGGTGGCGGGCCGCCCGCGGGAGGGGCACCCGCGGGCGGCCCGCCAGTTCCTCCGCTGGACCGCGCTTGGCGCTGTGCGTGCCCTAGGCGCCGCGGTCGGCGACCAGGCGCACGGCCAGCGCCCCGAAGATGGCCGCGGACACCCGGTCGAGCCAGCGCCGGATCGAGGGCCGCCGCAGGAGCAGCGCCGCGAGCGCGCCCGCGGTCAGGCCGACCGAACCGTCCACCGACAGGCCCACCGCGATGAACACCGCGCCCAGGACCAGGAACTGCACGCCCAGCGGCCAGCTCGCCTCGGGGTGCAGGAACTGCGGGAAGAAGGCCAGGAAGAACAGGATCACCTTCGGGTTGGCCAGGTTGGTCAGCACCGCGAGCACGTAGGTGCGCCGCAGGCTGCGGTCCGGCACCGGCTCGGGATCGGTGTTCGCCAGCGCCTGCTTCGAGGAGCGCAGCGTGGTCACCGCCAGGTAGACCAGGAAGGCCGCGCCGGCGATGCGGACGGCGTCCAGCACGGCCGGGGCCGCCTGCAGCAGGGTGCCGAGGCCGAGCGCGGCGGCCACGGTGTGCACGGCGAGCCCGGTGGACATGCCGAGCGCGGCCACCACCCCGGCGCGGCGCCCCTTGGCGATGCCGTTGGCGACGATGAACAGCATGTCCGGGCCCGGCACCAGGCTGATCACCAGCGCGGCGGCGACGAAGGCCAGCAGTACGGAAAGATCCACCGGCCCATCCGACCACACCGGGGCCCGGCCCGGGAACCGGATTTCCCCGCCCGTCGTTGCTGACGAGCGGAACCGAGCCTTCCGCCTCACCCCGCCGGTTCACTACGATCCGGCGGTACCTCAATTCGAGGGGAGCCGGTGTGAGCGATCTGTTCGGGCTACTGGAAAAACGTGCGGAAGCGAATGCGCGGGCCGAGGTGGTCGCCTACGCCAGGGAAATCCCGGACTACCGGCGTGAAGCCGCCGATCCACGAGGGCACGCGGCGATGCTCGACTACGCCATCTGGATGCGCCGCCACACCGTCGAAATGACGCGCGGGGACGATCCGCTGGGTGAATCGGCGTTGGCGTTCATCGGCGAGATCGGCCGGGAGCGGGCGAGCAACGGGTTCAGCACCAGGGCCGCGGAATCGGTGCTGGTGCTGCACGCGAACCTGATGCTGCACGAGATCCACGACGCGGCAGGCGACGGTGAGGACCTGAACCAGCTGCTCCAGTTGACCGCGTGGTTCGGCGCGCAGGGGTTGCGCGGCACGGCCGCCTACATGCGCGGCTATCTGGACGAACAGGCGTTGCGCGTCAAATTGGCGCAGCGGATACGCAATTTGGCGGAATCGCTGCTGGCGAATGCGGCGACGGCCGCGGAAATCGCCCGCAGCCTCGGGGTCACCGTGCACGAGGAATACGTGGCGGTGGTGGTCCGGTGCCCGGAGAAACCCGGCGAGCTGGCCGACGAAATCGTGGAACTGGCGTTCAAGCAGCACGCCGTCCCGGCGCTGTGGCGGGAGCCTGGGGAACTGGTCGCGCTGCTCCCGGCGGGCCGGGACGAGCCGCTGACCGTGGTCCGGGCGATCGTCGAACTGGCGGGCGGGCCGTGTGCGGTCGGCGCCGCGCCCGGCCGGTCCACCGCGCTCGCCGAGGCGGTGGCGGTGGCCACGCGGGTGGCCCAGGTGGCGCCGCGCGAACGGGTTCCCCGTGCCGTCTACGGGATTCCCGAGGTGTTCGTGGAACTGGGTGTGGCCCACGTGCCGGAGGTCGACGAGTGGCTCGGCGACCTGGTGCGGCGGCTGGCGAACGGCCCGGACCTCGTGGCCACCCTGGACCTCTACTACCGCAACGACATGAACCGGCTCACCACCGCGCTGGCCCTGCACATCCACCCGCGCACCCTGGACTACCGGCTCGGGCGCGTCCGCGAACTGACCGGGGTCGACCCCGGCTCGGTCCGCGGCATCCGCATCCTGAGCAGTGCGGTGGCGCGGGCGCTGCGCGAGCCGGGGTGAGCGCAGCGCCCGGGGACCGCTGCTACTCGACGACCAGTTCGACCGGGATGTTGCCGCGGGTCGCCTTCGAGTACGGGCACATCTGGTGCGCCTGCTCGACGAGCTCCTTGCCGGTCTCCTCGGCGATCTCGGCCGGCAGTTCGACCCGCAGGGTGACCGCGAGCGCGAAACCGGTGTCGTCCTTGTCGATGCCGACCTCGGCGGTCACCGAGATGTCCTTGGTGTCCACCTTCGCCTGCCTGCCGACCGCGCCCAGCGCGCTGGCGAAGCAGGCCGCGTACCCGGCGGCGAAGAGCTGCTCGGGGTTGGTGCCCTTGCCGTTGCCGCCGAGCGCGGGCGGCATGGCCAGCGCGAGGTCGAGCTGGCCGTCCGAGCTGACCGCCCGTCCGTCCCGGCCGTTGGCGGTGGCTGCCGCGGTGTAGAGCGCCATGGGGTTCCTTCCGTCGGTGTCTGCCCGGCAACTGTGGCACACAATTGAATTGTGCACAACCTAATGTACGCTGGCGGCATGACCGCGAGCCACGACCAGGCACCGCCCACGCGGGCGGAGGAGCTCCTGCGCCTGGACAGCCAGATCTGCTTCGCCCTGCACGCGGCCTCCCGCGCCTTCAGCGGCGTGTACCGAACCGCGTTGCGCGAGCTCGAGCTGACCTATCCGCAGTACCTGGTGATGCTGGTGCTGTGGGAGTCCGACGGCGTCCCGGTCAAGGAGATCGGCGCGCGGCTGCGGCTGGACTCCGGCACGCTTTCGCCGTTGCTCAAGCGGCTGGAAGCGGCCGGGCTCATCCGGCGGCTGCGCAGTGAGCAGGACGAGCGCTCGGTGGAGATCCACCTTTCCGCGGCAGGGGAGGCGTTGCGGGAGCGCGCGCTGGACGTGCCGCGGCAGATCGCCGATGCCACCGGGATGCCGGTGGCCGAGCTGAAGGACCTGCGTGCCAGGGTGGCCGCGCTGACCGCCGCGATCGACGGCGTCCAGGCTCAGGGCGAGAGCTGCCCCTGAGTGATGTCGACGTCCTTGCTTTCCTTGGAGAGGTAGAAGGCGACGAACGAGACGGCGGCGGTGAAGATCATCCAGCCCGCCACCAGCCAGCCCTTGCCGTCGGCCTGGGCGACCAGCGCGGCGGCGATGAGTGGGGAGAAACCGCCGAGCGCCGCGCCGATCTCGCGTGAGGCGGCGAAACCGGTGTAGCGAACGCGCGCGCCGAACAGTTCCGCGTAGAAGGCCGGCTGCACGGCGATCATCGGCGCGAAGCCGAGCGTGGTCGCCAGCACGAGCGCGAGCCAAATCAGCAGCGGCTCCCTGGTGTCGAGCAGCAGGAAGTACGGGAAGGCGAAGGCGGCGGTGAACACCACGCTGAACAGGTTCAGCGGGCGGCGCCCGATGCGGTCGGACAGGGCGCCGTACACCGGCTGGAGCGCGATCACGAAGACGCTGAACACGATCACGCCGGTGAGCCCGACCCAGCGGTCGAGGCCCAGCGTCCTGGTCAGGTAGGTGACGGTGTAGGTGGCGTAGAGGTAGACCACCGCGGTGTCGCAGATGTGCGCGCCGATGCCGATGACGAAGTTGCGCGGGTACCGCCGCAGCGCGTCGAACACCGGCAGGGAGACGGTGGCCTGCTTGGCCGACATCTCCTTGAACACCGGGGATTCGGCGACTCGGAGGCGGACGTAGAGCGCGACGCCGATGAGCACGAAGCTGAACAGGAACGGGACGCGCCAGGCCCAGGCGAGCACGGTCTCGCGGCCGAGTTGTTCGACGAGCAGGAACACCACCGTGCCGGCGAGCAGTCCGATTTGGACACCGGTCTGCGCGAACGAGGTGAAGAAGCCGCGGCGCTTCGGCGGTGCGTGCTCGGCCAGCAGTGTGGAGGCGCCACCGAATTCGGCGCCGGCGCCCAGGCCCTGGCACATCCGCAGCACGGTGAGCAGGATCGGCGCGGCGATGCCGATGCTCTCGTAGGTCGGCAGGAGGCCGATCAGGCCGGTGGAGACGCCCATCACCAGCGTGGTGACGACCAGGGTGGACCGCCTGCCGATGCGGTCGCCGAGGTGGCCGAAGACGAAGCCGCCGAGCGGGCGCACCGCGAAGCCGACGCCGAAGGTGGCGAACCCGACGATGGTGCCCATGGCCGGGTCGGCGGTGCGGAAGAACAGTTCGTTGAACACCAGTGTGACGGCGAAGCCGTAGATGAAGAAGTCGTACCATTCGAGCGCGGTGCCGACCACGGAGGCGCTGACCACCCGGCGCAACTCGGACATGACCTACTCCCTCAGTAGAGCGTGCAGTTCCTGCCAGACGGCGTCGGTGAGCGGGATGCCGTCACGTTCGCGTTCCTGCCGGACGCGTTCCTCGGGTTCGCCGGGGACGAGCACTTCGGTGTGCCCTTCGGCTCGCCTGGTTCGGTGCAGCGCGGCGCAGAATTCCTCGGTTTGCTCGCGGAACTGTTGTGGTGGCAGGAAAGCCGCGATGTCGAAGGCGAGCAGGACGGTGCCGAACCCGCCTTGGTAGCCGGGCATGCTACCGATACCGGTGCCGGAAACGAGGCCACCGACGATCTCGATCAGCACGCTGAGGCCGTAACCCTTGTGCCCGCCGAAGGGGAGGAGGACGCCGCCTTCGTAGAAATCCGCGGGGTTGGTCGTGGCGCGGCCTTCACCGTCGAGCACGAGCCCCTCGGGCACGCTTTCACCGCGATCGCGCGCTACGGCGAGTTTTCCTTCGGCCACCCCGGAAGTCGCCCAGTCCATCACCACCGGCGGCTTGCCTGCCTGGCGGGGGACAGCCCAGGCGAGTGGATTGGTGCCGAGCCTGCGCTCGGCACCGCCGTGGGGCGCGACGGTCGGATCGGCGTTGCCGAAGGCGATGCCGACGAGGTCGTGCTCGGCGAGGGTGGCCACGTACTCGCCGAGCCTGCCGATGTGGTTGCAGTCCCGGATGGTCGCCACTCCGGAGCCCTGTTTCCTGGCGAGCGTCTGGAGTTCCTTCGTCGCATGAGCCGCGGCGAGCTGCCCGAAGGCACGGTGACCGTGGATCGTCACCGCCCCGAGCCGCACGAACTCGGTGCGCGGTTCGGCTCGGGGGTCTATCTGTCCGGCTTGGATCTGGCGGAGGTACTGGGGCAACCTGCGCACCCCGTGCGAATCATGGCCGAGCAGGTTGGACAGCACGAGAGACCGCGCCACCCCCTCCGCCGCCTCCTCCCTCGCCCCGGCTCTCACCAGTACGCGATGGGCCAGCGCGTGCAGCTCTCCCCGCTCCACCCTCATCCGTTCCACCCCACGGAACGCCGTTTCACCACCATCCCCCCATCCTGCCACCCCCACCCCTCCCTGTGAACCACCTCACACCCCCTCCACCCCCCGCCCCCACCCCCGAACCGCACGCTCCCACCCCCGAACCGCACGCTCCCGCACCCGAACCGCACGTTCAGGCACCCGAACTCCACATTCGCGCACCGAAACCCACGTCCAGCCAGGCGAACCCCGCGTTCAGGCAGGCGAACCCCGCGTTCAGGCAGGCGAACCCCGCGTTCAGGCAGGCGAACCCCGCGTTCAGGCAGGCGAACCCCGCGTTCAGGCAGGCGAACCCCGCGTTCAGGCAGGCGAACCCCGCGTTCAGGCAGGCGAACCCCGCGTTCAGGCAGGCGAACCCCGCGTTCAGGCAGGCGAACCCCGCGTTCAGGCAGGCGAACCCACGTTCGCGCACCGAGTGCCATTTCAAGCCCGAACTCCGCGTTCAGGCAGCTGAATTCCACGTTCAGACAGCCGAGTTCCTCGTTGGGCACGCGAATACCACGTTCAAGCCGAACCTCACACTCAGGCAGACGAGTGCCACACTCCCGCAGCCGAGTTCCACGTTCAGGCAGGCGAATCCTACGTTGGCGCGGTCGACTTCGGCTTTCTCGCGGGGCGGGCATCGGCCACCCGCGAGATCGGCTGCTGGATCCGGTCGGCATCGCCGTCGGGACTCGGCGCGGGGCCTGTGCCCGGACGCCTGCTCGGACTCCGACTGCGCGGGCCCCAACGATCCGAACGTCGAACTCGGCTGCCCGAACGCAGGCTTCGGCCGCACGAGTGTGGAACTCGGCTACGCGAATGTGTGGTTCGGGCTGCAGGAGCGTGCACCTCAGCACGCGAACGTGGATCTGGGCTACGCGAACGTGAGACTCGCGTGCCCGAACGTGGGGTTCGGCTGCGGCAACGTGGGACTCGCCTGCCTGAATGTGGATTTCGGCTACGCGAATGTGTGGCGTTCAGCTGCGCAACGTGGGGTCGCCCGCCCGAATGTGGGGTTCGGGTGCCTGAACGTGGGGTTCGGCTGCGGGAGTGTGGGGTTTGGGTGCCTGAACGTGCAACTGGGCTGCCTGAACGTGGGGTTCGAGGGTGGGTGGGTTAGGGGGCGCCTAGGGCGGTGGAGGTTTGGGTGGCGGCTTGGGTTACCAGGGCGGGGATGTGGGTGTCCGGGTCGGCGGGGTGGGTGAGGGTGGCGGCGGAGAGGGCGCCGAGCACCTGGCCGGTGTGGTCGCGGAAGGCGGCGCCGACGGCACGTACGCCGGGCTCGTTTTCCTCGTGGTCTTCGGCGTAGCCCTGCGCGCGTACCTGGGTGAGTTCCGCGAGTAGGGCGTCCTCCGAGGTGAGGGTGTGCGCGGTCCGCGCGGGCAGGCCGGTGCGCCGGACGAGGGAGCGGACCTCGTCGTCCGGCAGAGTGGCCAGGATGGCCTTGCCGATCGAAGTGCAGTGCAGTTGCAGGCTCATGCCGACCCGCGACGCCAGGTGGTACGGCTTCGCGCCCTCCAGTTTCGCCACGTACACCGCTTCGTCGCCGGACAGGAGGGCCAGGTGCACGGTCCACCCGGTGCGTTCCTGGAGTTCACGCAACGTCGGCCGAACCTGTTCGGCGAGGTCCAGGCGTTGCAGGAACCGCCCGGCCAGGCTGAGGATCCGCGGCCCGCCGAGGTAGCTGCCGTGCCCGTCCGAGCGCGCGAAACCGTGGCGCACGAGGGTTTGCAGGATCCGGTGCACGGTCGGCTTCGGCAACCCGGCGGCCACGGCGATGTCGGCGATGCGCGAGTGGTCGGCCAGCGCCTCGAGCACGCCCAGCGTCTTGTCCGCCGCCGACAGCGGGACCTCACCTGCCATGGCACCAATGTAGGCGAGCCGCGATCACCCCGCCCCGCTCACCACGTGACGGGAAACCGCTCGAGCCCGCGCACCATCCGGCCCCGCCGCCACGGCAGCTCCGCCGGGTCCGCGGCCAGGCGCAGCCCGGGCAGCCGCCGCAGCAGCGTGCCGATCGCCACGCGCAACTCCGCCTTCGCCAGTTGCGCGGCCACGCAGAAGTGCGGCCCGTGCCCGAACGCCAGGTGCGGGTTGGGTTTCCGCGTCAGGTCCAGGTCTTCGGGGCACGGGTGCCGCCGCGGATCCCGGTTCGCCGCGTCGATCTGCACCATCACCGCCTCACCAGCCCGGACCACCACGTCGCCGAGCGCGACGTCCTCGGTGGCGATGCGGGTGAAGCCGCCGGAGGTCACCGTGGGGGTGAACCGCAGCAGTTCCTCGATCGCGGAGTCGAGCAGCCCGGGCTCGGCCACCAGCGCGGCGAGCTGCCGCGGATGGGTGAGCAGCGTGTACGCGAAGTTCCCGATGTGGTTGGACGTCGTCTCGAGACCCGCGTAGAGCAGCGTCACCCCGAGCACCACCAGTTCATCGTGGCTGAGCGGGCCTTTGACCAGCGCGCTGAGCAGGTCGTCCGCCGGTTCCTCGCGGCGCAGCTCGACCAGCGTCGCCAGGTACTCCTTCAACCGCGCGAACGCCTCGTGGATCTCCTCCGGGCTGAACGCCGTGGTGGCCAGTGCGACGTCGATCCAGCCGGTGAACCGGTCGCGGTCGGCCAGCGGCACGCCGAGCAGGTGGCAGATCATCGTGACCGGCAACGGCACCGCCAGCCCGCTGACCAGGTCGGCGGGCGGTCCCGCCGCTTCCAGCCGGTCGATCAGCTCGTCGGTGACCCGCTGCGCCTGCGCGGTGAGCAGCTCGAGCCGGCGCGGGGTGAACGCGGCCGCGACCAGCCGCCGCAGCCGGTTGTGCTCGGGCGGGTCCATGGTGTGCAGGGTCGGATCGGTCAGCCGGCGCGGCGAAGTGCGCGGCACGTCCCGCCCCAGCAGGGCCGCGCGGCTGAACCGCGGGTCGGCGAGCACCACACGCACGTGCTCGTCGCGCACGGCCAGCCACGCGTTCCCGCCGTGGGGCAGGCGGACGCGACTCAGCGGTTCGTGCTCACGGAGTTCGGCGTACTCCGGTTCGAGGTCGAGCCGGTGCGGGTCGCGGAACGGGTAACTGCGCGTCGGTCCCATGCCGGTCAGGTCGTTCCGGAGGCACGCCGAGTTCCGTTAGCGGACCACGCGGAACCACAGGGGCGCCGGGCCGATGTGCTCCAGCCGGACGAGCGTGGCGCCGGGGTGGTCGAACAGGCGGACCCCGTCGCCGAGCAGCACCGGCGCGACGAACACCAGCACCTCGTCGAGTTCACCGGCGGCGAGGCATTGCCGGGCCACGTCGGCGCCGAGCACGTTGACGTACTTGCCGTCCGCGGCCGCTTTCGCCAGTGCGACGGCCTTGCCGAGGTCGTCGGCGAAGGTGACGTCGGGGACCGGGGCCGCCGGAAGGTGGTGGGTCAGCACGACCTGCGGACCCGACCACCCGCCGCCGAAGGCCTCGCCCGCCTTCTCCGGGTCGTCGTGGTGCGGGTCGTCACCGCGGTAGGTCCGATTCCCCACCAGCAACGCGCCGACCTGAGGGATCAGGGCGTCGACCGTGGGATCCGGCCCGGTGTACGCGGTCAGCCACGACAGGTCGCCGCCGGGGCCGGCGATGAACCCGTCGAGCGACATGGTGGCCGAATACAGGAGCTTGCTCACGAGTTGCCTCCTCGTTGGTGGGCTGACCCGCGTTGAGACGACGGCGGCGCCCCGGACTCATCGGTCCGCTGGCAATTTCTCCGGCAGGCCGAACGCCGGGAAGAGGCCGGCGTCGTGGAAGGCGTCGGCCTCGGTCACCAGGTCGCCCTCGATCCGCAGCACGGAGATCGCGAACGGCCGGAAGTCGGGCGCACCAGGACGTCGGAGGTAGCCAGCGACGGCGGGCTGGTGGTTGGCGCCGATGAGCAGCATCCGGAACCGGCCGATGTATTCGGGCGAGGCGGGGTCCCAGCTCTCGGTCAGCGCGGCGAGCACCGCGTCGCGTCCGAGCAGCCACATCGGCCACGGCGGCATGGTGGTCCGCACGTCCTCGGCCAGCATTTCGGCGACGGCGGCCAGGTCGGCGCGCTCGACCGCGTCGACGTACTTGCGCAGCACGGCCCGTTCGCGCTCGGTCGGCCGCGGCCACTCCGACCGCCGCTCGGGCAGGTGCTCCCGCAGCGTGGCCCGCGCCCGTTGCAGCGCGCTGTTGACCGCGGTCACCCCGGTGTCCAACTGGGACGCGACCTGCTTGGCGGGCCAGCCGAGCAGGTCGCGCAGGAGCAAGGCGGCGCGCTGGCGGGGTGGCAGGTGCTGCAGCGCGGCCAGGAACGCCAGTTCGATGGTCTCCCCGGCGACGACCGCCGCGTCCGGTTCGTCGTCGACCGGCGCGGCGGGTTCCCACAACCGGTCGGGAAACGGTTGCAGCCAAGGGATGTCGTGGCGCTCGTCGAACGAGACCCGCGGATCCGACGGGCCGGTGCGGTGGTGGGGGAGCACCCGGCGAGACCGGCCCGCGAGCACGTCGAGGCAGGCGTTCGTGGCGATCTTGTACAGCCATGCCCGCGCGGTCGAGCGGCCTTCGAAACCGTCGATACCCCGCCACGCGCGCAGGAACGTCTCCTGCACCAGGTCTTCGGCCTCGTCGAAGGAGCCGAGCATCCGGTAGCAGTGCACGCGCAGCTCGCGGCGGTGCTGTCCGGCCAGCGCGGTGAACTCGTCAGCGTTCATCGGCGGCGTCCTCGATGGGGAAGAGGATCGGGCTGAGCAGGTACTGCGTTCGGTCCGGCGCGGGATCGTGGTTCAGGTGCGGCACGATCGCCTGCCGCAGGCCGGTGATGAGCTCGGCGAGTTCGGCCGGGTTGAGCCAGATCGCGTGCTGGCGGTAGCCGACCGAGTCGGCCGCCGGATCGGCGTGCTCGCGATCGAGGTAGGCGTTGAACTCGGCGATCAGGATCGTCATCGCGACGGCGAACCCCCGCCGGTGCTCCTCCGGCTCGACCACGGCGTCGATCACCGCTCGCTCGCGGCTGAGCCGGTACCGCCGTTCGACCGCGCCGCGCACGCGCGTCTCACCGTCCACCTCGAGCACCCCGGCGTCGGCCAGGAGGCTGACGTGCCGGTAGACGGTCGCCTTCGACACGTCGGGGGTGCGGTCGCACAGCTCGGCCGTGGTCAGCGCCCGGTCCCCGGTCAGGGCGTGCACGATCCGCAACCGCACCGGGTGCACCAGCAGTTCCAAGGTATCCACGCCGGAACGATCTCATACCGTGCTACCGTTCTCAAACCATGCGAAAGGTGGAGTCGTGACCTGTGAAACCGGAAGACCGCCGCTCGGGCGGCACCACGAGGTCGGCGGGCGGAAGCTCGCCGTGTACCGCTCGGGGGAGGGCGGGCCCGCGGTGGTGTTCCTGCCGGGAGCGGGACTGGTCGGGCTGGAGTTCCTCAACGTGCACGAGCGCGCCGCGGAACTGACCACGAGCGTGCTCTACGACCGCGGTGGCACCGGCTGGAGCGAGGCGGTGGAGTTGCCGCGCAGTGCGGAAGAGGTCGCGACCGAACTGCGGGACCTGTTGCGCACGGCCGAAATCCCGGCGCCGTACGTGCTGGCCGGTCACTCGCTGGGTGCCTTCTACGCCCGCCGGTACGCGCAGTTGTTCCCCGGCGAGGTGGCCGGCTTGCTGCTGCTGGATCCCGGCCACGAGGACATTTTCGACTATCTGCCCGCCGAGGCCGCGGAACTGAACGAGGAGATGTCCTCGGACATCCCGGAATTGACCGCGGAACAACTGGAGCAGTCACGTACCGCACTCGCCGAGTTGTACGCCGAATGGCCGCGAGCCGTGCTGGAACCGTTGATCGAAAACCGCCTGGCGCTCTGGCGCACCGGTCTGACGGAGACGGCCAACTTCGAAAGCGAACTGTACGGCGAACTGCGGGCCGGGGGAGCGTTGCCGGACGTGCCGCTGATCGTGTTCACCGCGATGGGCCGCAACCCCTATTGGGCGCAGTTCGCTTCCGAAGAGCTCGATCAGAAACTGCACGAAGGCCTGCACGCGATGCACGCGGCGATGGCCGCTTCCGTGCCACGCGGCGAACATCGGACACTCGACGACGCGCCGCACCAGTACCTCCAGGTGAAGCACGCCGACGCGCTCGCCGAAGCGATCGGGGACCTCGTCGGCAATTCCAGGAGAAGAGGAACGGGGGCAGGAATTGATAATCTGGAGGTATGACACCATGGTATGAATCGCAGCGATTTCTGCGCAAACTCCGGCGATTCTCCGCCGGGGAGGACGCGGCCGCCGAGCACGCCGAGCACCTCGAACTCTTCCGCCGGTTTTCGGCGTACAGCCTGATCACCGAGGAGCTGTTCTGCGACAACCTCGCGCTGGTGCGGGAACGGTTGCGTGACCTCGACGGCGCGGTCGTGGAATGCGGTACCTGGAAGGGCGGCATGGCCGCGGCGATGATGCAACTCGGCGGCCCGGACCGCAGTTACCACTTCTACGACTCGTTTTCCGACGGTCTGCCGCAGGCCACGCCGACCGACGGCGAGGACGCGATGACCTGGCAGGCGGCCACCGACGATCCGCTGTACTTCGACAACCTGCGCACCAAGGCCGAGGATTTCCGGGCGCTGGTCGCGGAAGCCGGGTTCCCGTCGGTGCAGGTCCACGAAGGCTGGTTCGCCGACACCGTGCCGCAGTACGACGGGGAGCCGATCGCCGTGCTCCGGCTCGACGGCGACTGGTACGACTCGACCATGGTGTGCCTGGAAAACCTGTACCCGCACGTCCGCGCCGACGGCATCATCATCCTCGACGACTACGACGCCTGGGACGGGTGCAGCCGGGCGGTGCACGACTACCTGTCGGCCACCAAGTCCACCGCGCGCATCCGCCGCTTCGGCGGGACCGGGGTCGCGCTGCTGCACAAAGTGGACGCTTGACACGAATGTGGCTTTCGGAGCGGATTCCGCCCCGAAAGCCACATTTGTGTCCGACCACCCGGAAAGCTCAGTCGGGGACCGAGCCGCAGGTCATGTTCGTGATGGTGCCGGTCATGGCGGCCGCCCGGTCCGAGGCGAGGAACACCGCGACCGAGGTCATTTCGGCCAGCGTCGGCGTCCGCTGCAGCATGGTGCGTTCCGCGAGCACGTTCGCGTGGCCCTCCGGGTCCAGGCCGTCGGTGGCCTCGACCGGGGTGTCGAACACGTTGGTGTGCCAGTCTTCCGCCCACGCACCCGGGATCCCTTCCGAGCGCAGGCCGAGCACGCGGACGCCGTGCAGGCCGATCTCCGCCGCCAGGCACCGGGTGAAGGTCTCGATCGCGGACTCCGCGACGGCCGTGCCGCCCATCAGCGGGCCGACGAGCTTCGCGGGCGGCGAGGTCAGCGTCAGGATCACCCCGGACTGCTGCTTGACCATGCGTCGGGCCGCCGAGCGCATGGTGTTGAAGTTCCCCACCACCGCGGTGTGGATCGGCCGCACGAAGTCCTCGATCTCGATGTCGAGCAGCGGCACCCCGTGCACGTCGCCGTGTGAGATGAGGTTGAACGAGATGTCCACGTGCCCGATTTCGTCGAGGTGGTCGTCCACTGCGGCCTGGTCGAGCGCGTCGACCACGCCGACGTGCGCGGTGCCGCCCGCGGCGGTGATCTCGGCCGCGACGGCTTCGAGTGGGGCGGCGGTGCGACCGGCGAGGTGGACCGTGGCGCCGTCTTCCGCGAAGGCGCGCGCGACGGCCCGGCCCATGGCTCCGCCTGCCCCGTAGACGACGGCGTTTTTGTTCGCTAGCAACATAGGGGCTCTCCTCCAGCACCGCCTTGACCGCATGTCATCACGACGTTACCGGGCGAAGTCGCCCCGGGGCGTATCGAATATTGCTCAGTGTTCAAGTGAGCAGTTGGTTTGTTTCCGCGAACCATTTGATCGTGTGCCGCAGGCCTTCGGCGGGCGCGGTCTCCGGCGCCCAGCCGAGTTCCGTCTTGGCCAGGCCGATGTCCGGGCAGCGCCGTCGCGGGTCGTCCTCGGCGGCCTCGATGTACTCGATCTCCGACTGGCTGCCGGTGAGCCGGAGGACCTCCTCGGCGATCTCCAGCACGGTCAGTTCGTGCGGGTTGCCGATGTTCACCGGTCCCGGGTGGCCACTGGCCGCCAGCGCGAGCAGGCCGGTCACGGTGTCGTCCACGTAGCAGATCGACCGCGTCTGCTGCCCGGTACCGGCCACGGTCAGCGGCTCGCCACGCAGCGCCTGGGTGACGAACGCGGGGATCATCCGGCCGTCGCCAGCCCGCATGTTCGGGCCGTAGGTGTTGAAGATGCGGGCGATCGTGGTGTCGGCTCCCCACTCCCGCCGCGCGGCCGCCGTGTACGCCTCGGCGTAGCGCTTGGCCTCGTCGTAGACGCTGCGCGGGCCGATCGGGTTGACGTTGCCCCAGTAGTCCTCGCGCTGCGGGTGCCGTTCGGGGTCGCCGTAGACCTCGCTGGTCGAGGCGAGCAGGAAGCGCGCGTCGTGGCGGCGGGCCACGTTCAGCGCCCACGCGGTCCCGGCCGCGCCGACGGCCAGCGTCTCGAACGGCAACCGCAGGTAGTCACGCGGTGAGGCCGGACAAGCCAGGTGCAGGACCAGGTCGAACTCACCCGGCGGCTCGGCGGGCGACGCGGACACGTCCGCCTCCACCAGGCTGAAGCCCGGGGTCTCCAGGAGTTCCCAGAGGTTCTCGCGGACGCCGGTGGCGAAGTTGTCGACGCAGACCACCTGCGTGCCGCGCGACAGCAGGCGCGCGCAGACGTGCGAACCGACGAAGCCGGCCCCACCGGTCACCAGTGCCCGGGTGAAGTTCCAGTCCATACCGGGGGTGTACCCGGCGATCAGCCGGGTATGCGGGGGCCATGCGTGTTCTGCTCACCGGCTGGCCCAGTTTCCTCGACGGCGAAGCGACCGCGGGGGACGTGCTGAGCCTCCGCTCGGTCCGCACCGCGCTGACCTCGGCCGGGATCGACAGCGAGACGGCGTGGAGCCCGGCGTTCCAGCCCGGCGCGCTGCGGCTGGAGGACGCGGACTCGGCGCGGTACACGCACGTGGTCTTCGTCTGCGGGCCCGCGCACGGCGAGCAGGTCCGGCGGCTGCACGAGCGGTTCCCGGACTGCCGGCGCATCGCCGCCGGGGTCTCGGTGATCGACCCGGCCGATCCGGCGGTCACCGGGTTCCACCAGGTGCTCGCCCGCGACGAGCCCGGCGGCGCCCGGCCGGACCTCGCGTGGTCCGCGGGCACCAGCCACACCCCGGTCATCGGCGTGGCGCTGGCCCCCGGCCAGCGCGAATACGGCGAGAAACGGCGGCACGACGCGGTGCACGAGTCGCTCGGGACCTGGCTCAACGAGCTCGACTGCGCCCGGCTGCCGGTGGACACCCGGCTCGACACCCGTGACTGGCGCAACTGCGCCACCCCCGACCAGTTCGCCTCGCTGCTGGGCCGGTTGGACGCACTGGTCACCACCCGGCTGCACGGGCTGGTGTTCGGCCTGCGTGCCGGGATCCCGGTGCTCGCGGTCGACCCGGTCGAGGGCGGCGGGAAGGTCTCCGCGCAGGCCAGGGCGCTGGGCTGGCCCGCGCTGGTGGACGCCGCGTCCGCGGTCGAACCCGGCGCCTTCGACCGCTGGTGGTCCTGGTGCCTCTCCGACAGCGGCCGGGAACGCGCGGCCACGCACGAACGCCCACCCGAAGAACCCATGCTCGCCGAACTCGTCGCCGGGTTGAAAGGCGCTCGATGAAGACGACGGTGGTGATCGCGACCCGCAACCGGGCCGACGAACTGGCGAGCACACTGCGGGAGCTGTCCGCGTTGCGGCCCCAGCCGCCGGTGATCGTGGTGGACAACGGTTCCACCGACCACACCGCGGCCGTGGCCAAGGCGGGCGGTGCCCAGCTGATCAGCCTGCCGGAGAACCTGGGCGCCGCCGCGCGCAACCTCGGCGTGGAAGCCGCGCGCACGCCCTATGTCGCGTTCAGCGACGACGACTCCTGGTGGGCGCCGGACGCGCTGGCCAAGGCCGAGTTGCTGTTCGACCGCCACGCGCGGCTCGGCCTGATCGCCGCGAAGACCCTGGTGGGGCCGGAAAACCGGCCGGACCCGGTGATCGAGCTGATGGCGGGCAGCCCGCTCGGCCGGGACGCGGGTACGCCCGGCCCGGCCGTGCTCGGCTTCCTCGCCTGCTCGGCGATCGTCCGCAAGCAGGCCTATGTGGACTGCGGCGGGTTCGACCCGCTGCTGCACTTCGGCGCGGAGGAGAAACTGCTGTCCTACGACCTCGCCGCCCGCGGCTGGCAGCTCTGCTACATCGAGGACATCGTGGCGCACCACCACCCGTCGCCGGTGCGCCTGCCCGCCGCGCACCGGCAGCGGCTGGAGGCACGCAACAACCTGCTCATCGCCTGGCTCCGGCGCGCGCCGAAGGACATCGTCACCGCCACGTTCTCGGCGCCACCCCGGGCGCTGGCCGGTGCCGTGCGACGGCTGCCGCGGGTGCTGCGGCAACGACGGCGCCTGCCACGAACGGTGGAAGCGCGGGTCCGGCTCCTGGAAGGAAGCGCATGAAGACCACGGTCGTGATCATCACCAGGGATCGCCGCGGGGAACTGCTGCACACTTTGGACCGGATGACCGCGCTGCCGGACGCGGCGCCGATCATCGTGGTGGACAACGGATCCAGCGACGGCACCGCCGACGCGGTCCGCGAGCACCACCCGGAGGTCGAGCTCATTCGCGCCGAACGCAACCTCGGCGCGCTCGGCCGCAACCTCGCCGTCAGCCGGGTCACCACGCCGTACGTCGCGTTCTGCGACGACGACACCCGCTGGCAGCCGGGCGCGCTGACCAGGGCGGCGGAACTGCTGGACGCGCACCCCGGGCTGGCTTCGGTGACCGGCCGCTGCCTGGTGGAACCCCACCTCACCGAGGACCCGATCACCCCGGAACTGCGGTACTCACCCGTGCGCGGCCCGGATTGGCTGCCCGGACCGGCACTGCTCGGTGTGATGGCGGGGTTGTCGATGTTCCGGGTGAGCGCCTTCGAAGAAGTCGGCGGGTTCTCGCGGCAGATGTGGTTCGGCGGCGAGGAGGAACTGCTCGCACTGGACCTCGCGGCGGCCGGCTGGTGGATGTGCTGGGCCGAGGACGTCGTCGTGCACCACGCTCCGTCGAAGGCCCGCGATCCGCGGCGGCGGCGGCAACTGGGCATCCGGAATACATTGTGGACGCTGTGGCTGCGGCGGCCGGTGCGCAGCGCCTGGCGCCGTTCGGTGACCGTGATCGGCTCCGCGCCGCGGGACCGGTTCACCGCCGCCGCCGTGGCCGAAGCGGTGCGCGGCCTGCCCTGGGTGCTCCGGTCGCGCCGGGTCGTCCCCGAAATGGTGGAAGCCGGTCTGCTCGAATTGGAGCAATCGCAGCGCAATTCCGTCGCACGGCGTTATGTCGGCTGAACGGGCCTGGGTGATCCCCCCGTTTTGGTTCCCGGGTGCCAGGGTATCGCTGATTCATGGCGATCGATATTTTTGTGCTGGGACTGGATGAAGCGAACGAGCGCACCCTGCGGAGGATCCCGGGTGCGGAGAACTACCGCTTCCACGGCGTGCTGACCATCGAGGACATCCAGCACGGGGAGATCCCGATCGAGGACCTGCTGGAGAAGGCGCAGCGGGAGCTGGACGCGTTCGACGGCGAGATCGGGGCCATCATCGGCTACTGGGACTTCCCGGTGAGCACGATGGTGCCGATGCTGTGCAAGCGCTACGGCCTGCCGTCCGCGCCGCTGGAAGCCATCGTCAAGTGCGAGCACAAGTACTGGTCCAGGCTCGAACAGGCCAAGGTGATCGACGAGTACCCCGAGTTCGCGATCGTGGACCTGGCGGGCAGCCCGGAGAAGCCGGAGAAGATCGACTATCCCCTGTGGCTCAAACCGGTGAAGTCGTTCAGTTCGGAACTGGCTTTCCACGTCGGGAACGAGCAGGAGTTCACCGAGGCGGTCAAGGAGATCCGCGAGGGCATCAGCCGGGTCGGCAAGCCGTTCCAGTTCGTGATGGACCAGCTGGACCTGCCGCCCGAGATCGCGGAGATCGGCGGCGAGGCGTGCCTGGCCGAAGCGGCGCTGACCGGCGTGCAGGCGGCCGTTGAGGGCTACGTCTACCAGGGCGAGGTCGTGGTCTACGGCGTGCTCGACTCGATCAACTACCCGGGCACCACCTCGTTCCTGCGGCACCAGTACCCCTCGCAGCTGCCCGACGAGGCGCAGGCGCGGATGACCGAAATCGCCCAGCGGGTGATGAAGCAGGTCGGCCTGGACCACGGGACCTTCAGCATCGAGTACTTCGTGCACCCGGAGAGCAGCCAGGTCTCCGTGCTGGAGATCAACCCGCGGCACTCGCAGTCCCACGCCGAGGTCTTCGAGGACGTGGACGGCGTGCCGAACCACTACCGCGTGGTGCAGCTCGGCCTCGGCAAGGACCCGGCCCGGCCGCCGCGCCGCGGCGAGTGGGCGATCGCGGCCAAGTGGTACCACCGCCGGTTCGAAGACGGCGTGGTCGAGCGGGTGCCCACCGACGAGGAGATCGCCGAGATCGAGCGCAAGATCCCGGGCGTGCAGATCCAGCTGGTCGTCGAGGAGGGCCAGCGGCTCTCGGACCTGCCCGCCCAGGACAGCTACAGCTTCGAGCTCGCCGACATGATGATCGGCGCGGCCAGCGAGAAGGAGATGGAGGAGAAGTTCGACGCGGCGGTCGACGCCCTCCAGTTCCGCTTCTCGGCGTGACCGCGGAGCTCAGCGCCGCACGATGTGCACGAGCCGCCGCGTGGCGTCCCGCGCCTCGGCGAGCGTGGTGAGCATCCAGGCGTGGAACATGCCCTCGTACTCCCAGTACTCCAGGTCGATGCCGCGCTCGGCGGTGACATCACGGAACCGCCGGGCGTCGGCGAGCAGGACGTCCCGGGTACCGATGAAGAGGCTGAGCCTGCCCAGGCCGGTGAGCTTCCCGTTGAGCGGGCTCAGCCAGGGATCGTCGAGGGGGAGGCCGCCCGCGTACAGGTGGGCGGCCTCCAGCAGGCCGGGCACGCTGAGGTACGGGTCCACCCGGTCGAGTGCGGGCTCGGCCGGATCGGTCATGGTGGCGTCGAGCCAGGGGGAGAGCAGCACGATCTCCTTGGGCTGGTCCTCGCCGTGGTCGCGGAGCTGCTCGGCGAGCACCAGCGACAGCGCGCCGCCGGCGGAGTCACCCATCAGGATGCGGCTGTGCGGCTCGGTGTCGCCGAGCAGGCGGTCGTGGATCCGGCGGACCAGCGGCACGGTTTCGGCGCAGGTGGAGCCGGGGGCAAGCGGGTAGACCGGCACGGTCACCGTGCCCCCGGTCTCCAGCGCCAGCCGCCGGGTGAACTCCCAGTGGTCGCGCTGGATCTCGTGAACATAGGCGCCGCCGTGGAAGTAGAGAACGTGCTTCGCGCTGGTCAGCGCCTTGGGGCGGATGGTGTAGCAGGCCGTGCCGTCCACGTCGGTGCGGGTGACGCGGGTGCCGCGGTAGATCAGCGACGGCGGTTCCTCGCGGTCGTGGCGGCGGCCGCTGTCCACGCTTTCGCGGAGTTTCTCCGGGTCGGCGTAGACCTGCTTGCGGCGCATCAGCCACATCGCGGTGATCAGGGCCCTGGCTCGGATGCTCGGTGCGGAACGCATACCGGTGCTTACCCAACCGGGGGAACGGGTATGCCTGGGCGGTCAGCTCCGCCGGGTCTTGGGGCGGTGGCTGGTGTCGCAGAACGGGAACCGGCGGCTGCGGCGGCAGGCGCACAACGCGACCACGAACCGGTCCGACCGTGCGGTGGTGCCGTCGGGCAGTTCCACCTCCACGGGGCCTTCGACCAGCATCGGCCCGCCGGGCACCACGCGCACCCGGCGTGCTTCGGGTTCGATGGTCATGAGTTTTCCCTTCTTTTCAGCAGCCGGACGACCGCGCGTTCCAGCGTTTCCCGGCGGGCCTCGTGATCGAGGTCACGGGCTCGCCGTACCGCCCGTTCAATGGTTTCGCCCTCTTCGAACGCCTGAACCAAACGCGGATCGACATAGGAAGCCTTGGCCACCGCGGGCGTATTGCCGAGCGCTTCGGCGACTTCCTTCATCACCGCGGTGACCGTGCGCTGCGAAACCCGATCGGCGTTGCGGCCGAACGCGGCGGCCGCCAGCACGGTGGCATTCCAGGTACGCAGGTCCTTGGCGGTGAATTCGTCGCCCGCCATTTCCTTGAACCGCTCGTTGATGTCCTCGGCGCGCACTTCGTGCCAGTTCGCCCGGCCGTTGCGGTAGACCAGCAGGCGGTCACTGCCGGAGTCGTTGCGCCGCAGTGCTTTCACCGATTTCGCCAGCAACGCGTCGCGAACCGAGACCGCGCGGTGGGCGCCGCCTTTCGCGGTGTAGCTGAACCGGAGTTCCTCACCGCTGAGCCGGACGTGCTCGCGCAACAGGGTCGCCACGCCGTGCGTGCCGTTCTCCTCCGCGTACTCCTCACCGCCGGTGCGGAAGATGCCGCGGTCGAGCAGGCGCAACGCGGTACCCAGCACGCGTTCCCGCCCGAGTCCGGCGGTACCGAGGTCGGCGGTGACCGCCTGCCGCCAGCGCGGCAGCCGCCGGGCCAGGTCGAGCACGCGATCGTGCTTCTCCTCGTCCCGCTCGCGCCGCCACTGCTCGTGGTACAGGTACTGGCGGCGCCCGGCGTCGTCGACGCCGACGGCCTGGATGTGCCCGTCGCGGTCGGGGCAGATCCACACCTCCCGCCACGCGGGCGGGATGACCAGGCCCTTGATCCTCGCCAGGGCTTCGGCGTCGGCGAGCTTCTCCCCGTCCGGGGTCAGGTAGCTGAACCCGCGTCCCCGCCGGACCCGCCGGATGCCCGGTCCCCGGACATCGCTTCGGATCAGCAAACGTCCACTCCCTGCACTGAACCGGTGATCTTGACCGGCCACGAGTACCCCGCGAAGGGCGCCGCACACACGTTCGCGATCTCGTGTTTAGGCGACTTCCGGCGGGCAACTACTTAGACCATGAAAGTGCTCGCCTGGCATGTGCACGGCTCCTGGATGAACGCCTTCGTCCGGGGCCGGCACACCTACCTCCTGCCGAAACTGGCCGAGGGAGGCCCGTGGGGGCTCGGACGGGCAGGCCGTCCGTGGCCGGACAACGTCCTCGACGTGGACGCCGACGAACTCGGCGACACCGAGGTCGACATCGTGGTGCTCCAGCGGCCGGAAGAGATCGACCGCGCCGAGAAGCTGCTGGGGCGGCGGCCGGGCCGGGACGTGCCCGCGGTGTTCGTGGAGCACAACACCCCGCTCGGGGACGTACCGGACAGCAGGCACCCGCTGGCGGGGCAGAGCGACATCCCGGTCATCCACGTCACCCACTTCAACCAGCTGGTGTGGGACACCGGTGACGCGCCGGTGATGGTGATCCCGCACGGCGTGCCCGATCCCGGCGAGCTGTACACCGGCACCGAGGAACGCGCGGCCGTGGTGATCAACGAGCCGATCCGCCGGGGCAGGCGCACCGGTACCGACCTGCTGCCCGCGTTCTGCCGCGCGGCGCCGGTCGACGTGTTCGGCATGGGGCTGGACGGGCTGAACGAGCACACCGGCGTGGCCGGGGACCGGCTGCGCCCGATCGGTGACCTGCCGCTGGGCGACCTGCACCGGGAACTGGCCAGCCGACGGCTCTACCTGCACACCGCGCGGTGGACCTCGCTCGGGTTGTCCTTGCTCGAAGCCATGCACCTGGGGATGCCGGTGGTCGCGCTGGCGACCACCGAGGCGGCGGTGACCGTGCCGCGGGAGGCCGGTCTCGTGGCCACCGACGTCGGCGCGCTGACCACGATGATCCGCCGGTTGATCGAAGACCCCGACCTGGCCCGGTCGGCCGGGAAGGCCGCGCGCGAGCACGCGCTGGCGACGCACGGCCTCGAAGCGTTCCTGCACAACTGGGACACGCTCTTCGGCCGGGTGATGGCATGAACGATTTCGCTGGAGGTAGCCGATGAGGATCGCGATGGTCTCGGAGCACGCCAACCCGTTGGCGGCACTGGGCGGGGTGGACGCCGGCGGGCAGAACCTGCACGTGGCCGAGCTTTCGGCGGCGCTGGCCAGAGCGGGCCATCGGGTGACGGTCTACACGCGGCGCGACGATCCGGACCAGCCGGACGAAGTGGTCACCCCGAGCGGGGTCGCGGTGCGCCACATCACCGCCGGACCCCGCAAGCCGGTGCCGAAGGACGACCTGCTGCCGTACATGAACGACTTCGCGCTGCGCCTGGAGCAGGACTGGCTGGCCCAACCGCCGGAGGTGGTGCACGCGCACTTCTGGATGTCCGGGCTGGCTTCGGTGCTGGCGGCCAAGTCCGCCGGGGTGCCAGTGGTCCAGACCTTCCACGCGCTGGGCGTGGTGAAGCGGCGGCACCAGGGTGAGGCGGACACCAGCCCGCCCGACCGCGTGCGCATCGAGCGAATGGTGGGCAAGCACGCCGCGCGGATCGCCGCGACCTGTTCGGACGAGGTCTTCGAGCTGATCCGGATGGGCGTGCCGCGCTCGGCGATCTCGGTGGTGCCGTGCGGAGTGGACCTGGAACGGTTCACCCCCACCGGGCCGGCGGAGGCCAAGGGCGCGCCGCACCGGCTGGTCGCGGTGGGCAGATTGGTGCCCCGCAAGGGTTTCTCCACCGCGATCGCCGCGCTGCGTGCCGTCCCGGACACCGAACTGGTGATCGCCGGTGGTTCGGACGACCACGACGAGGAAGCCAACCGCCTGCGCTGGTTCGCCAAGCGCATGGGCGTGGCCGACCGGGTCCACCTGCGCGGCGCGGTTTCCCGTGACGAGATGCCCGCCCTGATGCGCTCGGCGGACCTGGTGCTCTGCACGCCGTGGTACGAACCGTTCGGCATCGTGCCGCTCGAAGCCATGGCCTGCGGGGTGCCGGTGGTGGCCTCCGCGGTCGGCGGGCTGACCGACACGGTGGTCGACGGGTTCACCGGTGCGCTGGTGCCACCACGGCAGCCAGGACCGCTGGCCGCCAAGATCCGTGAACTGCTGGCCGATCCGGTGACCCGGGAGGCCTACGGCGCCGCGGGCACCGATCGGGCGTCCGCCCGGTACTCGTGGGACCGCATCGCCGCGGACACGTTCCGGGTGTACTCGAACGTGCTCTCCGCGAGCGCCCCCGCCGCCATGCTGGCGGGTTCGGACAGCTGATTTGCCGCGTTCACCCAGCAGGGCCGGTCCGCCACCGCGGACCGGCCCTGCCTCGCGTTTCCCGGGAGAGTCGCTTCGAGCAGTAGCCGACTGACCGCCCGGACAGCGAGAAGGCGCAGGAAATCGTTTGAGAGTCGCTTCAGCGGGTAGCGATACAGAGAGAGATGCCAGCGATTCACTGGAGGTGACCGGGTGCGAATCCTCGGGATCAACGCCGTGTTCCACGACCCCGCGGCGGCACTCGTGGTCGATGGCAAGGTGGTGGCCGCGGCGGAGGAGGAACGGTTCAGCCGTCGCAAGCACGGCAAGCGGCCGGTGCCCTTCGCCGCGTGGGAACTACCGGAACAGGCCGCGCGCTGGTGCCTGGAGCAGGCCGGGATCGACGAGTCCGAACTGGACGCGGTCGGCTACTCCTACGACCCCTCGATGGTGGACCACAGCCTGGGCGGGCTCGACCCCGCGTGGGAGGAACTGCGCACCACCTATGCGCAGCGGGCCCCCAAGTTCCTCAAAACCGTGCTGCCGGGCCTGGATCCGGACATCGTCCGCTTCGTGCGGCACCACGTCGCCCACGCGGCCTCGACCGGATTGGCCGCGCCGTTCGGGGATTCGGCGGTGCTGGTCGCCGACGGCCGCGGGGAGAACCTTTCCTACCTGGCCGGTGAATACCGCGACGGCAAACTGGTGGAATGGGCCACCCAGGAACTGCCGCACTCGCTCGGCCTGCTCTACGAAGACCTGACCGAACACCTCGGCTTCGCCCGGTCCAGCGACGAGTACAAGGTGATGGCGCTGGCCTCCTACGGCACCCCGCGCTTCGAGCCGGAGTTCCGGAAACTGGTGCACACCACCGGTGACGGCGGCTTCCGCACCGAGCCGGTGGACTGGGAGTCGTTCGCCCCCCGGCGTACCGGCGGGTTCGAGCAGGTGCACGCCGACCTGGCCTCCACCGTCCAAAAGCGACTCGAAGACGTACTGCTGGAGCTGGCGGCCTGGCTGCACGACCAGACCGGGCAGACCCGGCTCACGCTGGCGGGCGGTATCGCGCTCAACTGCGTGGCGAACAGCCGCCTGTACACCGAAAGCCCGTTCGAGGACATCTGGGTGCAACCGGCCTCCGGTGACTCGGGCACCGCGCTCGGCGCGGCCCTGCACCTGGCCGCGGAGGCGGGGGAGCGGCTGGAACCCATGTCCGGCGCGGATCTCGGCCGCGGCTGGAGCGACAGCGAACTGCAGGACTGGCTCGATCGCGCCGGGGTCAAGTACGAGCGCCCGGACGACGTGGCCGAGGCGGTCGCCGAAGCACTGGCCGACGACCGGATCGTCGCGTGGTTCCAGGGCCGGGCCGAGTTCGGGCCGCGGGCGCTGGGCCACCGGTCGCTGATGGCGCACCCCGGGCACAAGGCGAACCTCGAACGGCTCAACGACGTCAAGGGACGCGAGCAGTTCCGCCCGGTCGCCCCGATGGTGCTGGCCGAGCGCGCCGGCGAGATCTTCAGCGGTGGCCCGCTGCCGAGCCCGTACATGCTCTTCGTGCACCAGGTCGCGCCGGAGTGGGCGGAGCGGCTGCCCGCGGTGACCCACGTGGACGGCACGGCCCGCATCCAGACCGTCGACGCGGCGGAGAAGCCGTTGCTGGCCAGGATGCTGGCCTCCTTCGCCGAGCGGACCGGGCTGCCGGTGGTGGTCAACACGAGCCTGAACACCGCGGGACGGCCGATGGTCGACGATCCGCGGGACGCGCTGGAGTGCTTCGGTTCCAGTCCGGTGGACCTGCTCGCCATCGGCCCGTTCGTGGTGCGGAGGCCGGTATGACCGCCTACACCGTGGTGATCCCGACCGTCGGGCGCCCCGCGCTGCGAACCCTCCTCAGTGGACTCGACCACGGCGACGGCCAGCCGCCCGCGGAGATCATCGTGGTCGACGACCGGCGCGAGGGCGAGGAACTCGACCTGCCCGGCCTGCGGTTGCCCGTCCGGGTGCTGCGCAGCGGCGGGCGTGGCCCGGCGGGGGCGCGGAACCTGGGCTGGCAGGCCGCGAGCACCGAGTGGGTCGCCTTCCTCGACGACGACGTGCGCGTGCCCGCCGACTGGCGCCGTCTGCTCGTCGAAGACCTGCGCCCGGACATCGACGCCTCGCAGGGCCGGATCCAGGTGCCGTTGCCGCCGGATCGCCGTCCCACCGACGACGAGCGCGGCACCGCGGGCCTCGCCACGGCCCGGTGGATCACCGCGGACATGGCGTACCGCCGTGAGGTGCTGATCGCCATCGGCGGCTTCGACGAACGGTTCCCGCGTGCGTTCCGTGAGGACGCCGACCTCGCCCTGCGGGCCGAGCAAGCGGGTTACCGGCTGGAGCGCGGCCAGCGCGTCACCATCCACCCCGCCCGCCAGGCCGACTTCTTCGCCAGCGTCCGCGCGCAGCGTGGGAACGCCGACAACGCCTTGATGCGCGCCAAGTTCGGCCGTGACTGGCGCAAGGACACCGGGGAGGGCCCCGGCAGGCTGGGCAAGCACGCGCTGACCACCGCGCTCGCCGCCGCGACGCTCGGCCTCGCCGGGACCGGGCGGGGGCGGTGGGCCAGGTTCACCGCCGGTGCCTGGCTGGGCCTGACCGCGGAATTCGCCCTGCGCCGGATCATGCCGGGTCCGCGCACCCCCGGCGAGATCGCGCGAATGCTGGTGACCAGCGTGCTCATCCCGCCGGTCGCCTGCGCGCACCGGCTCGCCGGGGAGGCTCGCGTCCGCGCGGACCGCGGACCCGCCGCGGTGTTGTTCGACCGCGACGACACGCTGATCACCGACGTGCCTTACCTGGCCGATGCCGACCAGGTCAAGCCCATGCCGGGGGTCGAAGAAGCGTTGCGGCGCCTGCGGTCCCGCGGGGTGCGGGTGGGCGTGGTCAGCAACCAGTCCGGTGTGGCACACGGGCTGATCACCCCGGAGCAGCTGGCCGAGGTGAACGCCAAGGTGGACGAACTGCTCGGCCCGTTCGACACCTGGCAGGTCTGCGTGCACCGCGACGCGGACAGCTGCTCCTGCCGCAAACCCCAGCCGGGCCTGGTGGAACAGGCCGCGCAGGACCTGGGCGTGCCGGTGGGGCAGTGCGTGGTGATCGGCGACATCGGCTCCGACGTGCAGGCCGCGCTCGCCGCCGGAGCGCAGGCGATCCTCGTGCCCACCGAGAAGACCAAGCCCGAGGAGATCGAGCACGCGCGCCGGTACGCCCGGGTCGCGGACACGGTGGACGACGCCGTCGCGCTGGCCTTCGCGGGGAGTCGTCCGTGAGCGGGCGCGTGCTCGTGGTCCGGTCGGACAACCTCGGCGACGTGCTGCTCGCCGGGCCAGCCGTCCGTGCCGTGGCCGCCGGGGCCGACGAGGTGACCTTCCTGGCCGGGCCGCGTGGTCGCGCCGCCGCCGAGTTGCTGCCCGGGGTGGACCGCGTGCTCGAGTGGTGCGCGCCGTGGATCGACCCGGAACCACCCGCGATCACCGCGGCGGACATGACGGCCTTCCGTGACCGCATCCGTGAGGTGCGCGCGGACCGGGCCCTGATCTTCACCTCGTTCCACCAGTCGCCGTTGCCGATGGCGCTGGCGTTGCGGGAGGCCGGGGTCGGGTGGATCGGCGCGATCAGCGAGGACTACCCGGGCGCCCTGCTCGACCTTCGCCACCGGATCGAGGGTGACGGTGACATCCCGGAGCCCGAGCGTGCCCGGTCACTGGCCGAGGCCGCCGGTTTCCGCCTGCCGCCCGGTGACGACGGCAAACTCGCGATCACCGGTCCGCTGCCCGACGTGTCCGGCCTGACCGGCGGACCCGGATACGTCGTGGTCCACCCGGCCGCGACGGCGCCCGCCCGCGAATGGGGCGTGGACCAGTACGCCGCCGCCGTGCGGTTGCTGGTCGACCACGGCTACCGGGTGGTGGTCACCGGAGGGCCCGCGGACGCCGAACTGACGCGGCGCATCACCTGCCCCGGCGCGCTGGACCTGACCGGGCGGACCGATCTGCGCGGCCTCGCCGCCGTGCTCGCCGGCGCCGCGGTGGTGGTCGCGCCCAACACCGGGCCCGCCCACCTCGCCGCCGCGGTCCGCACGCCGGTGGTCTCGCTGTTCGCCCCGGTCGTGCCCGCCGCGCGGTGGGCGCCCTACGGCGTGCCGGTGGTGCTGCTCGGCGACCAGGCGGCGGCCTGCCGGGGCAGCCGGGCGCGGCACTGCCCGATCGACGGGCACCCGTGCCTGAACCGGGTGGACGCGGAAGAGGTGCTCGACGCGGTGCGGCGGTTGCGGGCGACGGAATCTATCGAGCTGGAGCACTCGGGAGGTGCAGCGTGATCACGGAACATTTCACGGCGCTCAGTGAAGCGCTGGGGCGGCTGAACGCGGCGGCCCCGAAGATCGACCGGTGGGGACGGCACCTCGCCACGGTGCTCGGCTCCGGCGGCAGGCTGCTGGCCGCGGGCAACGGCGGCAGCGCGGCGGAGGCCCAGCACCTCACCGGTGAGCTGGTCGGCAAGTACCTGCACGACCGGCGGCCGTTCTCGGCCATCGCACTGCACGCCGACACCTCGGCGGGCACGGCGATCGTCAACGACTACGGCGAGCAGGAGCTGTTCGCCCGGCAGGTGCAGGCACACGGCCGCCCCGGCGACGTGCTGGTGCTGCTGTCCACCAGCGGCCGCAGCCAGAACGTCTGCGCCGCGGCCAAGACCGCGCACGACGAGGGCCTGACCACCTGGGCGCTGACCGGCCCGCTGCCCAACAGCCTCGCCGCATTGTGCGACGACGCCATCGCGGTGGAGGCCGAATCCACCGCGACCGTGCAGGAAGCCCACCTGGCGATCGTGCACACGCTGTGCGCCGCCTTCGACCGGGCCATCGGCGTGGAAGGCATGGTCGCGTGACCCGCGGCCCACTGGTCGTCGTCGGCGACACCCTGCTCGACATCGACGTGGACGGCACCGCCGACCGGCTGTGCCCGGAAGCCCCGGTGCCGGTGGTGGACGTGGTGCGTGAATGGCACCGCGCCGGCGGCGCCGGCCTGGCCGCCAAGCTCGCCGCACGGTCCACTTCGGAGGTCGTGCTGCTGACCGCGCTCGGCGACGACGAAGCGGGGGAGCGGCTGCAAGCGTTGCTGCGCAACGAGGTCGAGGTGCTCGCGCTGCCGCTCGACGGTGGTACGCCGAGCAAGAAGCGGATCCGCGCGGGCGGTCAGCCGATCACCCGGCTCGACGAGGGCGACGGACGGCTGATCGATCTCCGCTCGCACCGCGGGCTCGCCGACCTGCTGCGCAGCGCCTCGGGCGTGCTGGTCGCCGACTACGGCCGCGGGGTCGCGAGCAACGGCTTCATCCGTCGTCAGCTCGCCGAAGCCGCGCGCCGGGTGCCGGTGGTGTGGGATCCGCACCCGCGAGGCTCGCAGCCCGTGCGCGGGTGCCGGCTGGCCACGCCCAACGACAGCGAAGCGGTGCGGTTCGCCGGTGAGAAGCGGCCGCCGGACGAGCTGGCGCGGACCCTGCGCGTGGCGTGGGCCGCCGAGTCCGTCGCGGTGACGCTCGGCGCGGACGGCGCGGTGCTGGCCGACGGCCAGCAGACCCGGATGGCCGTGGTGCCCGACGGGTGCCGCGTGTCCGCCGCGGTGCGCCCCGACACCTGCGGTGCGGGAGACCGGTTCTCCAGCGCGGCCGCGGCGGCGCTCTACGACGGCGCGAGCACCGCCGAAGCCGTGGACCTGGCGGTCGAAGCCGCGGCCCGGTTCGTGGCGGCGGGCGCGGCCAGCTCGCTCTCGGAGACCCCGCCCGCGCTCCCGGCGCCGAGGGCGGGCGAGCCGTCGGCCTTCGCGCTGGCGGCGAAGGTCAAGGCACGAGGCGGCAGGCTCGTGGCCACCGGCGGCTGCTTCGACCTGTTGCACCCGGGTCACCTGACCCTGCTGGAGCAGGCCCGCGCGATGGGCGACGCGCTCGTCGTCTGCCTCAATTCCGACGAATCCGTCCGGCGGCTCAAGGGCGAGACCCGGCCGATCCTGTCCGCGCCCGACCGGGCCCGGCTGCTGAACGGGCTGGCCGCGGTCGACGCGGTGGTGGTGTTCGACGAACAGACCCCGGAACAGCTGCTCGACCGGCTCGCGCCGGACGTGTGGGTCAAGGGCGGGGACTACGCCGAAGCGGAACTGCCCGAAGCCGCGGTGGTCCGGCGGCACGGCGGTGAGGTCGTGCTGGTCCCGGTGCTCGACGGCTACTCGACCACGCGACTGGTCACCCGATGAGGAGGAGGACCATGACAGAACTGGGCAACGTGCTGATCTCCGGCGGTGCGTCCGGGCTCGGCGCCGCCACCGTGGCGGCCGTGCAGGAGGCGGGCGGCAGGCCGCTCGTGCTCGACCGCGACGCCCCCGCCGCCGACGTGCCGCACGTCCAGGTCGACGTCACCGACACCGAAGCCACCACACGCGCGGTGCGGCAGCTGGCCGAGGAGGCAGGCGGGCTCGACGCGGTGTTCACCGCGGCGGGCATGGACATCCCCGGCACGCTGGACTCGGTGCCCGCGGAGACCTGGGAGAACGTGGTCCGGGTCAACCTGTTCGGCACCGCCGCGGTGGTGCGGGCGGCGCTGCCGCACCTGGAGCGGTCCGGCGGCACGGTGGTCACCGTCGCCTCGACGCTGGGCATCAAGGCGGTCAGCGACGCCACGGCCTACTGCGCGGCGAAGTTCGGCGTGGTCGGCTTCACCAGGGCGCTGGCCGCGGAACTGGCCGGCCGGGTCGGGGTGACCCTGCTGGTGCCGGGCGGCATGCACACCGCCTTCTTCGACACCCGCGAGGACCGGTACAAGCCACCGGCCGACGCCAAGCTGAACCGGCCGGAGGACGTGGCGCGGACCGTGGTGTTCGCGCTCAGCCAGCCCGCCGGTTCGCAGGTGCGGGAACTCGTGGTCTGCTCGGACGAAGAGTCCTCCTGGCCATGAGCGGAATCCTCGTCCTGCGCGCGCTCGGGCTCGGTGACCTGCTGGTCGCCGTGCCCGCGCTGCGCGGGCTGCGCCGGGCGTTCCCGGACGAGCGGATCACGCTGGCCGCGCCCGAGCCGCTCCGCGAACTGGTCCCGCTGCTCGACGCGGTGGACGACCTGGTCCCGGTCCCCGGCCTCGGTGCCCTGAAGGCGCCGGAAGAACGGCCGACGCTGCTGGTCAACCTGCACGGCAGCGGCCCGGAGAGCCTGGCCGACCTCGCCGCGGTGGCCGGTGAAGCGCCGGTGATGTCCCACGCGCACGCCGACTTCCCGCAGTACCGAGGTCCACAGTGGACCGAAGAACTGCCGGAACGGGAGCGCTGGTGCCGGTTGCTGTCCTACTACGGGATCGACGCCGATCCGGGCGAGCTGCGGATCGGCCGCCCGGCCGAATCGAGTCCGGTACCCGGCGCGGTGGTGGTGCACCCCGGCGCGGCCTTCCCGGCCCGCCGCTGGCCGCCGACGCGCTTTTCCACCGTGGCCAGGGAGCTGGCGGCCGCCGGGCACCGGGTGGTGATCACCGGTTCGGCCGCCGAACGGGAACTCGCCCGCGAGGTGGCCGCCGGCGCCGGGCTCGGCGAGGGCGCCGTCTTCGCCGGGCGGACCGGGCTGCGCGCGCTCACCGCGCTGATCGCCGACGCGGCACTGGTGGTCTGCGGGGACACCGGCGTGGCGCACCTGGCGTCCGCCTGCGGGACCGCCTCGGTGCTGTTGTTCGGCCCGACCGCGCCCGCGCGCTGGGGACCGCCCGACCAGGGCCGGCACATCGTGCTGTGGGCGGGCACCACCGGGGACCCGTTCGCCGACCGGCCGGACCCCGGGCTGCTGAAGATCGAGGTACCCGATGTGCTGTCCGCGACGCGGCAGGCACTGGGAGGGGAACGCGATGGCTGAGCTTTCGCTCGGGGTGGTCGGTGCCGGCTACGTCGGCCTGACCACCGCCGTCTGCCTGGCGCACCTCGGGCACCGGGTGCGCTGCGCCGACATCGACAAGTCCAAAGTGGACGCGCTGCGCCGCGGCGAGGTGCCGATCAGCGAACCGCGGCTGCCGGAACTGCTCGCCGAAGGGCTGCGGACCGAGCGGCTGCGGTTCACCACCGAGATCGCCGAACTCCGGGACGCCGACGTGGTCTTCGTCTGCGTGGCGACCCCGATGGGGGAGCGCGGCCGGGCCGATCTGCGGGCACTGGAGTCGGTGCTGCGCGAACTCGGCGGCTTGCTGCGCCCGGGCACCGTGCTGGTGCTGAAGTCGACGGTCCCGGTGGGCACCACGGCCCGGGTGCCCGAGCTGACCGGGCGCGACGACCTCCCGGCGGTGAGCAATCCGGAGTTCCTCCGCGAGGGCTTCGCCGTGCGGGACTTCCTGGAGCCGGACCGGATCGTGATCGGCGGGGACGCGGGCGCGGACCGGGTGGAGGCGCTGTACTCGGCGTTCGACGCGCCGGTCCTGCGCACCGACCCGGCGAGCGCGGAACTGGGCAAGTACGCCAGCAACGCCTTCCTCGCGGTGAAGTTGTCCTACGCCAACGAACTCGCCGAGCTGTGCGAGCAGGTCGGCGCCGACGTGCGGCAGGTGACCAGGACGATGGGCCTGGACGACCGGATCGGCCCGGCGTTCCTGCGCCCCGGCCCCGGCTGGGGTGGTTCCTGCCTGCCCAAGGACGTCGCCGCGCTGCGCCGGTCCGCGCGTGATCGCGGTATGCGGTTCGGCCTGCTGAACGCGGCCGAGCGCACGAACGCCGTGCAGCACGAGCGCGTGGTCCACAAGATCCAGGAGGTGCTGACCGGCTCGCCCTACGGCTCACCCGCCGGCCAGCGGATCGGCCTGCTCGGCCTGACCTTCAAGGCGGGCACCGACGACCTGCGCGACTCACCCGCGCTGGCCATCGCCGCCCGGCTCGCCGCGCGCGGCGCGGTGCTCACCGGCTACGACCCCGCGGTGCCCGCGGCCAAGGGCGGCTCGATCCCGGACTTGCACGTGGTCGACGACCCGCTGCTGGTCGCCAAGGACGCCGCGGTACTGGTGGTGCTCACCGAATGGCCCGACTTCCGGGACCTCGACTGGGCGCAGCTGGCCCAGCTCGCCGACCGGGCCGCCGTGGTGGACACCCGCAACCTGCTCGACGCCGACGCACTGGCCCGGCACGGGTTCACGTGCCGGGGTATCGGCATCCCCACCCGATGAGGAGGCACCCCATGCCCGAAACCGCCGCGACGATCGCCACCGCCAGGCAGGCGCAGCGAGCCTGGGCCGCGACGCCCGCCGCCGAACGCGGCGCGGCGCTCCGGCAGGCGGGTGCCGCGCTGCGCGCGCGGGTTGGCGAACTCGCCAAGGCCAACGAAAGCGACACCGGGCGCCTCGAAGCCGAGGCCGCGGAGGGCGTGCTCGCGGGCGCGGGCACGCTCGAGCAGTACGCCGAACTCGGCCCGGTGCACCGGGGTGCCACCCTGCGCGGGGACATTTCGGCGACCGACTTCATGGTGCCCGAACCCCGCGGCGTGGTGGTCGCGCTGACGCCGTGGAACGACCCGGTCGCGGTCGCCTGCGGGCTGCTCGGCGCGGCGCTGGTCACCGGGAACGCGGTGGTGCACAAGCCGAGCGAGCGGTCGCCGCTGACCGGCGCGCTGCTCGGCGAGATCCTGGCCGAATGCCTGCCGGACGGCGTGCTGCAGACCGTGTCCGGCGACGGCCTGGTCGGGGCGGAACTGGCCGGGCACCGCGGGGTGGACCTGGTCGCGCACGTCGGCAGCGTGGAGGCGGGCCGGGCGATCGCGCTGGCCTGCGCCCGCACCGGGGCCAAGGCACTGCTGGAGAACGGCGGCAACGACCCGCTGGTCGTCGACGGGGACGTGGACCCGGCCTGGGCGGCCGGGCAGGCCGCACTGGGCGCGTTCGCGAACTCGGGCCAGATCTGCGTGTCGGTGGAACGGATCTACGTGCACCAGGCGGTGGCCGAGGAGTTCGTGGCGGCGCTGGCGGTGGAGGCCCGCACGCGCGGCCTGCTGCCGCTGGTGGACAACCGGCAGCGGGACAAGGTCGACGCGCACGTCCGCGACGCGGTGGCCCACGGCGCCCAGCTGCTCGTCGGCGGGGACGCACCAGCCGGACCGCAGTACCCGGCGACCGTGCTCACCGGCTGCACCGCCGACCTGCTGGTGATGCGGGAGGAGACCTTCGGCCCGGTCGCGCCGGTGCAGGTGGTCCGCGACTTCGACGAGGGCATGGCGGAGGCGGCCACCGGCGAGTACGGGCTCGCGGCCACGGTGCTGACCCGCTCGATGGCGAACGCGCAGCGGGCGTGGCGGGAACTGCCCGCGGGCACGGTGAAGGTGAACTCGGTGTTCGGCGGTGCCCCGGGTGGCGCGGCCGAGCCGAGGGGCGTCAGCGGCTCCGGATTCGGCTACGGCCCGGAACTGCTCGACGAGATGACCCAGATGAAGGTGGTGCACCTGGAACCCGCGCCCTGACCCGGAAACCGGTTGCCCGCGCTTAGTAGGGTGTGGCCATGGGGTCGATCAAACAGTTCCAGGTCACCTTCGACTGCGCGGATCCCGACCGCCTCGCCCGGTTCTGGTGCGAGGTGCTCGGGTACGAGCTACCGCCGTCGGAGGGTCCGGCGTCGGCCTGCGCCGACCCGTCGGGCGTGGGCCCGCGGCTGTACTTCCAGCGCGTGCCCGAAGGCAAGGTGGTCAAGAACCGGGTGCACCTGTGCGTGCGGGCGGGCACCGGCCTCGTGGGTGCCGAGCGGCTCGCCGCCCTCGAGGCCGAGTCCGCCCGGCTGACCGCGCTCGGCGCCGTCCAGCAGCGCGTGCTGTACGCCGACGAGGAGAACGAGTCCTGCATCGTCATGCAGGACATCGAGGGCAACGAGTTCTGTTTGGACTGACGGCCGCTCAGGCGCCCGAGGTTTTCGCCGGGGACAGGGCGACCACCGGGATGACGCGGCTGGTGCCCTCCTGGTACTTGGCGAACCCGGGGTACAGCTCCGCTTGGCGGGCATACAGCTCATCGCGCTCGGCGCCGGTGATTTCCTCGGCGTGCACGGCGAACCTGTCCGTGCCGACCTCGATTTCGGTGTCCGGCTTCGCCCTGAGGTTGTGGTACCAGGCGGGGTGCTGGTCGGCGCCGCCGTTCGAGGCGAACACCAGGTAGCGGTCGTCGTCCGCCAGGTACATCAGCGGGCTGATCTGCGCGCGGCCGCTGCGGGCGCCGACGTGGTGCAGCAGCAGGAGCGGAGCGCCCGCGAACGGACCGCCGACGCGGCCTTCGTTCTCGCGGAACTCCTCGATCACCTGCGTGTTGAAGTCGCTCATCGTGCTGTCTCCTCGGTGAGTGCGGGGTAGTCGGTGTCACCGCGGTCGCCGCCACCGTAGAAGGTGGCGCGGTCCGGGGTGTCGAAGGGGCCGCTGCCGGCCAGCCGCGCGGGCAGGTCGGGATTGGCCAGGAAGAGCATGCCGAAGCTGATCACATCGGCGAGGTCCTGCTCGATGAGGGGCAGCGCGGCCGCGATGGTGCGCCCGTCCCGGGGTGAACGGGGTTGGACCACCGGACCGCTCGCGCAACAGGGGAGTCAGCTCGGTCCTTGACCGCGCCGGTCCCGCCCGGAAAGCTGAGCGTGTCCGACGGGCCACCGACAGCGAGGGCCGCCGTGTTGAGAGCCATGGTGAGGAAAGCGCTCGTCCTGGTGTTGACGCTGGCCGGCTTCGCGGTCGCCACCCCGGCCGTGGCCGACTCCGGGCGGGCCACGGTGCTCGAGGAGCGCCTGCTCGGTGACCGGCTGGTCGAGCTGGTCGTCCGGTCCCCGGCGCTGGACGCCGACGTCGGCGTCCGCCTGCTGTTGCCGAAGAACTTCGAGGCCCAACCGGGCAAGCGCTGGCCGGCGCTCTACCTGCTGCACGGCTGCTGCTCGGCCGCCGAAGGGCACGTCGAGTGGACCACGTACAGCGACGTGGCCGAATACACCGAGGACCTCGGCGCGCTGATCGTCATGCCGGAGGCCGGTGACGTCGGCTTCTACTCGGACTGGCTGTCCGGCCCGGCGTGGGAGACCTTCCACCTCACCGAACTGCGACGGCTGCTGGAGCAGCGCTACCGGTCCGGGCACGACCGCGCGGTGGCGGGGTTGTCCATGGGGGGCTTCGGCGCGTTGTCCTACGCGGGACGGCATCCCGGCATGTTCAAGGCGGCGGCGTCCTACAGCGGCCTGGTGCACACCACCCACGAGGGTGAGCCGACCACGTCCGGTATCCAGGCGCTGATCGCCTCCTACGGCGAGGACCCGCTCAAGTTGTGGGGCGATCCCGTCGCCCAGGCGCGGGTCTGGGCCGCACACAACCCGTACGACCTCGCACGGCGCCTGCGTGGGCTGCCGGTCTTCATCGCCTCGGGCAATGGTCAGCCGGGCCCGCTCGATCCGCCGGGTACCGCGTTCGACCCCACCGAGCAGGTACTGGGCGCGCAGTCGGTCGCGACGGCGGCGCGGTTGAAGCAGGTCGGGGCGAAGGTGACGACCTGCCTGTACGGGCCGGGGACGCACACGTGGCCGTACTGGGAACGGGAACTGCACCGGTCTCTGCCGATGCTGGCCAAAGCTATGGGCGCGTCGTTCACCCCGCCGGAGTCGCTGCCCACCGCCTGCTGACGGTTTCAGGCGGTGACCGAGTTCTCCCGGTTGGCGGCGTCGAGCGCGGCGCGCAGTTCGGTGATCTCGGCCACGGAGAGCTCCAGCCGGGTGGTGCACGGGCCGCGCTGACCGTCCGGCGGGCTGGTCAACTCGATGCTGGAACCGTCGTCACGCGCCCGGAGGCGGATGCGGCCGCCGCACGCGAGTTCCATGGTGACGGCGGATTCGTCCCGCTGGGGCTTGAGCCGGTTGAGCAACCACGTTCTGATCACGGACGCTGACTACCCCGCGGGGTCGGCGGGAAAACGCGCCTCGTCCAGTGGATCCAGCCGAGGCCCGCGAGGCCGAAGAGGCCCCACAGCAGCAGGGCCGCACTGCCGCCCACCACGCCGACGACCAGCATCAGCACCACGGTGAGGTCGGTGAGGGCGAGGATCAGCCGCCACCGCTTCGCCTGGGTGGCGTGACCGGCGCGGAGCTTCGCGGCGAGCTGGGGGTCGTCCTCGCTGAGGCTCTGCTCGATCTGCCAGAGCGCGTGGTGGTCGGGCTGGGTCACGGTGGCCTCCTCATTCCCCGGACTGCGGGTCGGTGTCGTCGTGCGGGTCGTCCGAGGTGCCCTGCTCGCCGCGGATGACTTCTTTTTCCTTGTCCTCGTCCTCGTTCTTCCGCTCACGGGTCACGGCGCGCTCCTTCGGGTGGTCGGTGGAGACGGACTTCCCCGCTCGGCGCGATCCATGCGTGGACGGGGTGCGAAAACCCCGGTTGGGGCACCACCCGATCGGGGGCAGATCCGGTAGTCCACCCGTGTCCGGGTACGCCACCCGTGGCCGATGACGAGGGAGAGTGGTCGAGATGAACGTGCTGTGGTGGGGACTCGCCGGACTCGGCGGCCTGCTCGGACTGGTGGGACTGGCCGGATTGGCCCGCCGCAAGGAACGCCCGCGACGGCATCAAGGTGACCCGCTGGCGGACTACCCGTTCGCGAAGGAACGCTGCACGCCCAACGCGGACAACGCGCATACGCCGCTGATGCTGCCCAAGATCACGCCGGAACAGGCGGGGTTGACGAGGCCGCCCGCGGAGAAGACGCCACCGGTGGCGGGGGTCTTCGAAGGCAGCCTGGGCGGGCATCCCAGCGAGACCGAGCCGCTGCGTCAGGTGGACATGCCCGAAGGCCTCCGCGCCCCAGCGGAACCGGACGTCCCCACCCCGGTACCCAGCCCCGAACGGGTGAATCCCGATCCGGCCGCAGGCAAGCTCATCCCCACCGAGCCGATCCCCGAAATGGACGTCCCCGTAAGCGCGGCGGCGCAGCACCCGGAGACTCTGCTATCCCCCTCGGAAACCACGGAAGGCAGGCACCGGCTGGAGACGCCTTTGGTGGAGTCTCCCGCCGGAGCGCCTTTGGCCGCTGAAGCGCCTTTGGAAGCCAACGTTCCCGCAGGGCCCGCCGCACCGGTGGAGACCGAGGCACCCACGCGCTCAGCCGCGCCAATGGAGGCAGAGGCGCCTGCGTGGTCTGCCGAGCCGGTCGAGGCGCCCGGACGGTTCGACGCTCCCATGCACGCCGAGACGTCGGCGCCGATGGAGCCCGAAGCCCCAGCGCATACCGCTGCGGAGCCCGAGCCTTCACGCCAATTCGACGAACCCGCTTATGTCGATACGCCTGCTCGCGCTCAGTTCCCGGACCAGTTTGCCGAGTCCACCTACGACGAAGCTCCGGAGTGGACCACCGCTTCGACGGGTCGGCTCGACCTGCCTGGAACAGCAGAGCCCGAAGCCCCGAGCCGATTCGACGAACCCGCCTACGCCGAGGTGCCGGAGCGGGCAGCCGAGCCTGTTTACGCCGAGCTTGCGGAGCGGGCTGCAGCGCCGGAGGCGCCGAGTCGGGTGGACGAGTTCGGCCATGCCCAGATGCCGGAACAGGGACCGGCTCAGGTAGGCGGGGAGATACCGGGCCGTACGGATGCGTACGCCCAGACCCCAGCCGAGGGACCGGGATGGGCTGACGCTCCGATGTGGAGCGAGACTCCGGCCGAGGAGGCACCGTTGGAGCCGGAGGCTTCCAGGCGCATCGATGCGCTCATCGAGTCTGAGACGCCGGATTCCGACTACGCGCCCATGCAGGCGCCACCACCGCCCGAGTCCTACGCGGATGCGGAGCGGTTCGAACCAGCCGCGCAGGCTGAGGCACCAGGCCGGTTTGATTCGGCCGGGCGGGCTGAGACTCCGGACTGGACTGAATCGCCGGTACAGGCCGGAGCGCCGGAGGAATCTATTCCGCCAGCCCAGGCTGAGGTGCCCGAGCGGTTTGACTCGGCTGGGCAGGCTGACGCTCCGGACTGGAGTGAATCGTCCGCGCAGTCCGGGTCGCTGGGGCGGTCCGATGTAGCCGCGCAGGCTGGAGTGCCGGAGCGGTTCGATTCGGCCGGGCAGGCTCCGACTTGGAGCGAGTCGCCTGGGCAGTTCGGGTCGCCGGAGCGGTTTGACGCACCGGCGCAGGCTGAGGCGCCGGAGCGTTTGGACTCGGCTGGGCAAGGTGGCGCTCCGAACTGGAGTGAATCGGCCGTGCAGGCTGGGTCGTTGGGGCGGCCCGATGTAGCCGGGCAGGCTGGAGTGCCGGAGCGGTTCGATTCGGCCGGGCTGGCTCCGACTTGGAGCGAGTCGCCTGGGCAGTTCGGGTCGCCGGAGCGGTTTGATGCACCGGTGCAAGGTAAGGCGTCGGGGCGTTCTGACTCGGCTGGGCAGGGTGGCGCTCCGAAGTGGAGTGAATCGTCCGCGCAGTCCGGGTCGCTGGGGCGGCCCGATGTAGCCGGGCAGGCTGAAGCGCCGGGGCAGGTTGATTCGGCTGGACGGGCTGTGGCTCCGGAGTCGAGTGAATCAACCGGGCAAGGTGGGAGTGGATTGCCCGGGGGGTCGGGGAGGGGTGCGGCTGAGGGGGCGCGGGGAGCGGATGTGTCCCCGCAGGCTGGGTATGAGTCCCCTGTGGATGGTCCAGGGGGCGAGTGGCTTGACGCGCCCAGGCAGGCGGAGCGGGTTGAGGTGTCGGGGCCGGAACCGTGGCGGGATGGAGCGGAGACGGCGCAAGAGCGGGGCATGTGGTCCGAACCAGCGGAGGAGCATCGGCTGGTGGGGCCGCCGGTGCAGGCCGAGAGTGCCCAGGCGCACGAGCGGGACGAGGCGCACCAAGCTGGGTGGGCGCAGCCTGCGGAACTGCGTAGCCGGATGGAGGCACACGAGGCACATCAGGCACGCGAGCCCTACCAGGCGCGCGAGACTCACGAGGGGCGCGAGGCCCACCTGGAACACGAGGTACGCGAGGTACCCCAGGAGCACGGGACCCAGCAGGCACGCGAGCCCTACCAGGCGCGCGAGACTCACGAGGGGCGCCAGGCCCACCTGGAACAGGAGGCACGCGAGGTGCCCCAGGAGCACGCGGCCCGCCAGGCACGCATGACCTACGAGGGACGCGAAGCCCATCTGGAGCACGAGGCTCACCAGGCGCGCGAAGTCCAGCTGGAACAAGAGACACCCCAGCAACGCGAAGCCCACGCGCCGACGCCGGTCGACGCGGCGGCGCAGACCTGGATGCAGGCGCCGGCGGAGCCCTACACCCGCGACCGCAGCGAGGGGCGGCATCGGCTGGACGAGACAGCCGACGTGGACATTCCTGCCCCGGCGGTCAGTCCCGAACAGGCCGTGCCCGAGCAGGACTCCATGGTGCGCAAGGCGGTCAGCCGACTGAAGACGAGGGTGCCGGACTCCGTGGGGGAGGTGGTGCGCAAGTTCCGCCGGTGAACCCCGCGGGCCGGGACGCGGTGCTCAACAGGGAACGCACCCCCGCGTTGAGCACCGCCAGCAGCGGCACGGCCAGCAGCGCCCCGGCGATCCCGGCCACCACCCACCCGACGGCGATCGACAGGACCACCGCCAGCGGGTGCAGCCGGACCGCCCGGCCGAGGAACAGCGGCTGCAGCACGTGCCCCTCCACCTGCTCGACCGCGATCACGATGCCCAGCAGCACCAGCCCGGTCACCGGCCCGTTCGCCACGAAGGCCACCAGCACCGCGAGCCCGCCCGCCATGAACGCGCCGAAAACCGGGATGAACGCGCACAGGAACACCACCGCGGCGAGCGGCACGGCCAGTGGCACGCCGAGCACCGCGATCCCGATGCCGATGGCGACCGCGTCGACCGCCGCCACCGCGATGGTCGCCCGCGTGTAGCTGACCAGCGCCGACAACGCCCGCCGCCCGGCGACGTCGACGTGGTCGCGCAGCGAAGAGGGCACCGGCCGCAGCAGGAACGCCCAGATCCCCGGCCCGCCGGTGAGCAGGAAGACCAGCACGAACAGCACCAGCACCGCCTGCCCCAGCACCTCCCCGGCGGTCATGGCGGTGTTCAGCGCCCCGGTCGTCATGTCCCCGCCGGTACCGGTCACGGTGCTGAGCAACCGGTCGAACGAGCCCCGCACCCGCGCCTCGTCCAGGTGCAGCGGCCCAGTCGACAGCCAGCGCACGACCGCGTCGACCCCGCGGACGAGCTCCTCCCGCAGCGCGGGCAGGCCCTGCACGAGCGCGGTGATGACGAACGTGAGCAAGCCACCTAGCACTGCTAGACCTCCTAGCAGCACTAGCGCTACCGCTGCTAGCCGTGGCACGCGGCGGCGCAGCAGCACTTGGACGGCGGGGGCGAGCAGCGCGGCCAGCAGCAGCGCGATCGCCACCGGTACCAGCACCGGGGCGAGATAGGCGGCGACCACGCCGAGGACGTACAGGCCGCCCGCGACCAGCAGCAGGCACCCGGCGATCGCGGCGGAATAACGCAACGCCGGCGGAACCCGCCGGCCAGTGTGCTCGGGCAACAAGAAGCCTCCTCGGGTCACCCCGGGGAACTACCCGCGCACCGGCCACGAAAGCCCGGCTCACTCGATCGTGCGCCAGTCGTGCCCGCCCAGTTCACTCGACGCCTGCGGGCCCATCAGCAGCATGCCGCCGTCCACCACGAGCGACGCGCCGGTGATGTACGCGGCGGCCGGGGTCGCCAGGAAAGCCACCGCGGCGGCGACTTCCCTGGCGTCGCCGGTGCGGCCGAGCGGCACGCCGGGGCGCTCCTGCGAACGCGGGTCGGCGTCGGTCTGCCCGGTCATCGGCGTGGAGATTTCGCCCGGTGCCACCGAATTGACCGTGATGCCGTGCCGCGCGAGTTCGATGGCGAGCACCTTGGTCAGCGCACCGGCACCCGCTTTCGCCGCGCAGTACGGGGCCGCGCCAACCCGCGGGGCGTGCTCGTGCACGCTCGTGATCGTGATGATCCGCCCGCCGCGCCCGGCGGCGACCATGTGCCTGGCCGCGCGCTGGGAGCAGGCGAACGGCCCGTCCAGGTCGACCGCGACCACCTCGCGCCAGGTGTCGAAGTCCATGTCGATGGCGAGTTCCGCACTGCCCGTGCCCGAGCAGTTGACCAGCACGTCGACGCCACCGAGGTCCTCGGCCAGCGCGTCGATGACGTCGGCCTCGCCGGGCAGGCGCGTCAGATCCAGTTGGCGGACGTGCGCGGATACGCCGTGGGAGCGGACTTCGCGGGCGGTTTCCCCGGCTCCTTCGGCGTCGGTGTGGTAGGTGATGCCGACGTCGAGACCGCCGCCCGCCAGCGCGACCGCCACGGCCCGGCCGATGCCGGAGTCCGAGCCGGTGACGATCGCGGTGCGGGGTTCGGCGGTGTCGGCTGCTGTCGGTGCGGGAAGGTTCATGCTTCACGGCTACCCCGAATGGCGGGCGCTGTATCAGCCGGCGCGCCGCTGGTACCGGGCCTTCGCCAGTTCGTACGCGGTGCGCAGCAGTTCACGGGTCGGCGCTTCGGTCCGCGGCCCCGGGTTCACCACGGCGAGCCAGCCGACCGAGCCGTAGACGGGATGCGCGAACAGGGTGTCGGTGACGCTGTGGTCGACGTCTTCAGCCGGTTCCTCGCGGTGTTCGTGGCCGGTCCACTCTCGGAAGTTGTCCTTGCCCGCGTTGACGTTCACGCGGAAGGTGTCCGGGCGGTCCAACCGGGACTCCTCGTCCCCCGGGTAGTTCTTGGTCACGATGGTGGCGAACGGCTGCGTGTTGGCCGGCATGACCCCGTCGGGCGCGTAGAAGAAGAACGTGTCGCCCCAGGCGAGCTCCGGGGAGTCGTCGCCGGGCCCGGGCCGCACGGTCAGCACCCCGTCGAGGCCGTCCACGTAACCGATGATCTCGTCTGGCTTCATGTGTTCCAGCGTTTCATTAAGGTGCTTGTGGAGACTTCGAACCGGAAATCATAAGGTGAGTGCGTGCCAACCCTCCACTCGCCGGATCTGCGGACGGCCGAGGTCGCCCGGCGGGCCGGGTATTCGGTGCAGCAGGTGCGCAACCTCGAGCGCGACGGCGTGCTGCCACCGGCGGCGCGCACAGAGTCGGGCTACCGCGTCTACCGCGAGGTGCACGTGCGGTGCGCGCTGGCGTATCGGGCGCTCGCCGCCGGAACCGGTCCGGTCGAAGCCAAGCGGATCATGCGGGCGGTCAACGGGAATCCGCGCGAGGCATTCGCGATGCTCGACGCCGCCCACGCGCGCCTCCACACCGAACGCACGGATCTGCGGCTCGCGGAGAAGGCGGCCGAGGCGATTTCCGCCGAGCCCATCCACGACGTCAGCCCGGCGGATTCGATGAGCGTGTCGGAGCTGGCCACCGCGCTGGGCGTCCGCCCGTCGACCCTGCGGCACTGGGACACGGAAGGCCTGGTCGTGCCGGATCGCGATGAGAGCCGGGGAGCACGCCGCCGGTACTCCCCGGCGCAGGTCCGGGATGCCCGGATCGTGCACCAGTTGCGCGCCGCGGGCTACCGGATCGGGCCGCTGCAAGCCCTGATGCCCCAGGTGCGCCTGGGAAATCGAGGTGAGGACCTCGCGACCGCGCTCGCCGCGAGGGAAGCGTCGATCACGACCCGCTCGCAGGCCCTGCTCGACGCCGCCGCGGCGCTGAGCGCGGTGATGTCAGGCGACGCCGTCGTCTGAGCTGTCGATTCCGGCGCGCACCAACGGAGTTCCCGTCTCGGCGATCCGCGCGGCGGCTTCGTCGTCGAGTTCGCCGTCGGTGATGATCCGGTCGATCTCGTCCAGCCGCAGCACCCGGTACCGCGCGAACCGGCCGAACTTCGCGCTGCCCGCGACGAGCACGGAGGTCGTGGCCGCGGCCAGTGCCGCGCGCTTGACCTCGACCTTCGCCTCGACGGGCGTGGTCACACCGTGCCCGACGTCCCACGAACTCGACGAGAGGAAGGCGAGGTCCAGCGACAGCTCACGCAGGGCGAGCGTGGCGAGCCTGCCCGCGGTGGACCGGTTCGCGGTCTCCACCCGCCCGCCCACGCAGATCAGGTCGACGCTCGGGTGGTCGCAGAAGTCGGCCACGGTGGCCAGGTCGTTGCTGACCACGGTCAGGTCGCGCACGCCGTCGAGGAACGGGCGGATGGCCTGGATGGTGGTTCCCGCGTCGAGGTAGATGGTCATCGAGTCGGTCACCAGGGTGGCCGCGGCCCTGGCCATCGCGGTCTTCTCGGCCCGGTCGGCGGCCGCCTTGTCGGCGCGGTCGGGCTCGCGCAGCAGCCGGGTGGCGATCTTCGCGCCGCCCGGGGTGGCCTCCACGCTGCCCTGCTTCTCCAGCGCCGCGATGTCGCGCCGGATGGTCATGTGGCTGACCCCCAGCAGTTCGGTGAGCTGGTGGTAGCTCAGGACCTGCGCGTGCCGCAGGTGACGCAGGATCTCCTGCCGTCGCTGCTCGGGGATGAGCGGCGGGCTCGCCATGGACTACCTCCTCGGGGTGCCGAGTGTAGTTCGCGTGCCCCAGGGACTGGACCACTGCCGCGCCAGCGCCGTGATCGCGTCGGCGTCGAGTTCCCGGCGCGCGAGCCCGTCGGTGAGCAGCGTGATCCGGCAGGCTTCCTCGAGTTCGACGGCCCGGTCGACGGCTTCGTCGAGCTTCGCGCCGGCGAGTACCGAACCGTGGTTGGACAGCAACGCCGCGCGCAGTTCCCAGGGGCAGTCGCGCAGATCCTCGCCCAGCCCGGGATCACCGGGCGGGCGGTAGGGGAGCAGCGGCGTCTGGCCCACGCGCATGACGAAGTACGGGGTGAGCGGCGGGACCGCGCTGTGGTCGGACCACGGCCGCAGGCAGGACACCGCCACGGTCGACGGCGAGTGCACGTGGACCACCGCCCGGTGCCCGGGATCGCGCTGGTAGAAGGCGACGTGCAGCGGCCACTCCTTCGACGGCTTCGCGCCTTCGAGGTGACGGCCTTGCAGGTCGAGCACCGCGACCTGCTCCGGCCGCATCCGCCCGAGGGACACACCGGTGCCGCTGAGCAGGATCCGGTCCCCGTCCCGGACGCTGAGGTTGCCGCTGGTCCCCGGGCTGAGCCCTTCGCCGACCACGCGGACACCGGCCGCGAGCAGGTCTTCGAGCGCGCTCACGCGAGCCGGTCCCAGGCGGAGGTGAACAGGTCGTCGGGCCCGAAGTTGCCGCTTTTGAGCGCCAGCGCGACTTCCTGCCCGCCGTCGGTGACCGCGCCACTCCAGCAGATGCCGGGAGCGATCTCGGGGCCGATGCGCAGCAGTCCGACACCGAGCGCGCGCACGATCGCCCCGCTGGTTTCCCCGCCGGCGGCGAGCAGCCGGGTGACTCCGGCTTCGCTGACGAGCCTTTGTGCGGTAAGGGCGAGCACCTTCTCGACCGCGGGCGCGACCGGCTGTCCGTCTACTTCGGACAGCACGTCGGCTGGCTCACCGGCGGCGTAGACGACCGGCACACGGCCGGATCCCTGGGCGCGGACCCAGTCGACGATGCGCTCGACCTCGGCGTCCGGTTCGTGCACGGCCGCTCGTGGATCGACCCGCCGCACCGGCTGGGAACGGGCGGCCGTGGCGATCTGCCGTCCGGTGGTCGCCGACGCGCTGCCGCACAGCACCACCCGGCCGGTGTCCGGAATGGACTGCCAGTCGTCGGCCGGGCTTTCCCGGGCGGGCAGGCCGCAGGCGAGGCCGGAGCCGCCGCTGAGCAGCGGGTTGTCGGAGACCGCCGCACCGAGCACGCGCAGGTCCTCGTCGTCGATCGTGTCGACGACGACATACCGGGCGGACTCGGCGGCGAGGGCCGCGCGCACCGCCTCCGGGCCCTGGCGCACTGTTTCGTGGTGGAGTTCCGCGACGGCGTGCGGGGTCTGCGGCCGGAGCAGGTCGGCGATTCGGGAGCGGGTCATCGGGGTGAGCGGGTGGTGCCGCATCGACGAGTGTTCGAGCAGGTCACCGCCGACGAACAGGTGCCCGTGGTAGACCGTGCGGCCGTTGGCGGGCAGTGACGGCGCGACGACCACCCGCTCGGCGCCCAGCTCGTCCGCGACCGCGTCCAGCACCGGCCCGATGTTGCCCTGATCGGTGGAATCGAAGGTCGAGCAGTACTTCACGTAGACCTGGCGGGCACCCCACTGCCGCAGGCGCTCGAGCGCCGCCCGCGAGGTGCGCACCGCCTCGTCGACCGGCGCGGTCCGGGTCTTGAGCGCGATGACCAGGGCGTCGAGGCCCGCGCGGGCCTGCGCACCCGGGTCGTGGTCCTCGATCGCGACCGCGACCCGGTACCCGTTGCGGCGCACAGTGATCGCCAGATCAGTGGCGCCGGTGAAGTCGTCGGCGATGGCTCCTAGCATGTGCCCATCACACCTCATGTGAAGATTTGGTGCAAGTTTGTAAAAATCTAGATCGTGCGTCACAGTACGGCCCTCAGATTGGAGCAACGGTGATCCACTCCCATGCCGCGCGGGGCCACGAGCCGGTCCGGATCGCGCTGACCGGGGCGAACGGCGGTTACGGCCGCACACTGCTGGCGCAGTTGCGCCGCACGCCCGAGCTGATCCCCGCCGCACTCGTCGAGCCCGACCCGGCCGGCATGCGGCGCACACTGGCCGAACTCGGCCTCGAAGCCGCGGTGGTCGCCGACGGCGCCGCGCTCGACTGGTCCGGCATCGACGTGCTGGTCGAAGCGACCGGCCAGGTCGGGGTGGGCACCGCCTACGCCGAGGCCGCGCTGGACCACGGCGTGCACGTGGTGATGGTCAGCAAGGAGGTCGACACCGTCGCGGGCGTCGACCTGGCGGACAAGGCGGCCGCGGCCGGGCTGCGCTACCTGCCCGGCGACGGCGACCAGCCGGCGAACCTGCTGCGCCTCGTCGACTGGGTTTCGGCCACCGGCCTGGAGATCGTCGCCATCGGCAAGTCCGGGGAGTACGACCTGGTCTTCGACCCGGCCACCGGCACGGTGACGCAGGCCGGGGTGAGCATCGACGCGCCGGGGATGGCCGATCTGCTGGACCTGGGCCCGGAGCCGCGGGAGACGCTGAGCCGCCGGGCCGCGCTCGTCGATGGGCTCAAGCGCTCGGCCGCCGCCGACCTGTGCGAGATGACCGTGGTCGCCATGCGCACCGGTGCCGTGCCCGACCGGGAAGACCTGCACTACCCGGTGGCCCGCATCGCCGAACTCGCCGACATCTACGCCGCCCGCGAAGACGGCGGCATCCTCGGCCGTGACGGCGTGGTCGACGTGTTCTCCGCCCTGCGCCTGCCGGGTGAGGCCAGCTTCGCCGGCGGGGTGTTCGCGGTGGTCCGCACCGGCGATCCGGTGACCTGGGAACTGCTGCGCGGCAAGGGACACGTGGTCAGCCGCGACGGCAGGTACGCCTGCTTCTACTGGCCGTACCACGCGATGGGCGTGGAAACACCGCTCACCATCCACGCCGCCGTCAGCGGGGCCGGTGTCACGCCTCGCCCGCAGCCCACCACGCTGCTGGCCGCGCGGGCGGTGACCGCGCTCGAACCCGGCACCTCGTTCCAGGTGACCGGTCACCACCACGAGATCAACGACGTCGCCCCGGTGATGGTCGCGCCCGAGGACGGTGTCGCGCCGTACTACCGGCTCGGTGGCGCGCGGCTGCGCCGGGCCGTCGCGGCGGGTGGACTCGTGCGCCTCACCGACCTCGAATTTGGGCACCAGAGCCGGAAGGAGCCGGGAGCATGAGCGCCGAGATCGTCGCGCTGGTCGTCTTTGCGGCCGTGTTCGCCATTTCCGCCATCCGCAACGTCCACATGGGAGCGCTGGCGCTGGTCGCCGCGTTCATCGTGGGCATCGGCGTGGTCGGTGAGGGACTCGACGAGATCCTCGACGCGTTCCCGGTGGACGCGCTGCTGATCCTGCTCGGCATCACCTACCTGTTCGGCATGGCCAGGGAAACCGGCACGATCGACTGGCTGGTGGACCGGTCGATCCGGCTCGTCGGCCCGCGGGTGGCGCTGCTGCCGTGGGCGATGTGGCTGATCGGCACCGCGGTGGCCTGCCTCGGTACCTCGCACGCCGCCTTCGCCGTGGTGCCGATCGCGATGTCGCTGGCGACCACGCACCGGATCAGCCCGACGCTGATGGGCATCGCGATGAGCTCGGCGATCGTCGGTGGCGCGCTGGCGCCGACCAGCATCAACGGCATCACCGTGGCCACCATCGCCGAGGACGCCGGGCTGCCGTACCACGCGGGGCTGATGTTCGGGCTGTCGGTCGGGGTGAACGCGCTGGTGGTGCTGGTCGCGTTCCTGATGTTCGGCGGGCCGGAACTGCTCCGCCGGTCACGCGAGGAGACTCCGGAGGCGGGTGGCGGCGGCGGTACCGCGGTGCTCACCACGCCCGCGCCGCCGATCAACCGCACGCAGGTGACCGTGCTGGTGACGCTTTTCCTGCTGGTGGCGGGTTTCTTCACGCTGACCGTGCTCGACGTGGACGTCAACCTCGGCGTGGTCGCGCTGACGCTCGCGGTGTTCCTGTCGCTGCTGGTGCCCGACGTCGGCCGCCGTGCGGTGTCGAAGGTCGACTGGGGCACGATCCTGCTGCTCGGCGGCATCCTCACCTACGTCGGCGTGCTGACCCGGCTGGGCGCGATCGACCAGCTCGGGGAGCTGGCCCGCTCGGTGAACGTGCCATTGGTCGCGGCGCTGGTGATCTGCGTGATCGCCGGTCTGGTGTCCGCGTTCGCTTCCACCATCGGCATCCTCGGCGCGCTGATCCCGCTGGCTGTACCGCTGCTGGTGGCGGGCGGCGGGCTGGAGATGACCGGGTTCATCTACGCGCTGGCCATCTCGGCTTCGCTGGTGGACTGCGCGCCCTTCTCCACCACCGGCGCCACGATCGTCGCCTCGGCGGCCGAACCGGAGCGGCCCCTGCTGTCGAAACGGCTCACCGCCTGGGGCTTCGCCATGGTGCTGATCGGCCCGGCTTTCACCATCCTCACCATGGTGCTGCCGCAACTACTCCTGGCCTGATTGACCGGCCTGAATGCTATGAGTGGGGCATTACTTGCGTTGAATGCTAGTAATGCCCCACTCATAGCATTCCCCACTGGGCTGGTCGGAAGCCGCGAATGTGTGACTCGGGTGCGCGAACGTGGAACTCGGCTGCGTGAATGTGGGGTTCGGCTGCCTGAGTGTGCAACTCGGGTGCGCGAATGTGGGGTTCGGGTGCGCGAGTGTGGGGTTAGGGTTTGGTGCGTAGGGCGTAGCGGCGTTCGGCGTAGGCCAGGTCGTCTCGCCACAGGCGGGCCGCGGTCCACTTCATCAGGGGCCGTACGACTGGCGCGGCTTTGCGCGCGACGGCGAAGCCCGGGCGTGACGAACCGGCCACGGTGGCTTCGATGACGGCTGTGCGTGGCCGTCCGTCCGGGCCGGGGCCGCGCGGGGTGGCGTGGGTTTCCACCACGCTGCCTTCCCCTTCGCCCTCGATGATGCGCATCACCACGGTGCGCGGCTCGGGGCAGGTGAACTCCGCGCGCACCGGCACGCCGAGCCGTCCGGCGACGCGGAAGGTCACCTCCACCACGAACCGGTCGTCGTCGTCCCGCGGGACCTCGACCACGGTGAGCCTGGCGAACGAGTACGGGTGGAACCACGCGCCGTGCCACGGGTCGAGGCGGTTGGCCACCACGTCCTCCGGCTCGCACACGCCTTCCAGCGTGGCCACCGCTTCGACGCTGGCCGCGGCCTCCGGCCGGGCGGGCACCACGGGCCGGTCGAGCGGCGGCTCACCGCCAATGTCGTCGAGCCGGACCCAGGTCAGCACGCCGTCGTCGAAGGCGGGCAGCGGCCGCCAGCCGTAGCCGCCCTTCCCGGACAGTTTCAGCCCGTGCCACCGGCACACCAGCGCCCCGCAGTCCAATCGCGCGTCGCTCAGCGGCGCGCCCAGGTGCGGGCAGGCGCCGGGGCCGATGCGCACTTCGCCGTCCTCGTCCCGCCACGCCACCAGTTCCCGCCCGGCCACCATGGAGCCGAACGGCCGGTCGGCGCGGATCGACCGGCTCGCCGCCAGCACGAACCAGTTGCCGGACGGGCGGTCCAGCGCGCGGCTCAGCGCCGACTCGATCACCGTCGCCCTCGCGTCGGCGAAGGTGGGGCGCTGGGCGGCCCAGCGCTCGGGTGGGATGGGCTGGATCGGCCAGTCGCTCGGCCAGCTCACGCGCACGGCGTCACGTCCTTCCTGCGTTGTCGGATCGGGTGGCCAGCGCGCGCAACACCGCGAGACGGCCTTCGTTCGGCACGGACCAGGTTGGGTGCCCACGCAGTCCCCAGCCCGCGAGCAGCCGGTTCGCCGCGTGCCAGCCGGTGGTGGCCGCGCGTTCCATCAGCGCCACCGGCAGGTCCACGCGGATGCCGTCGCCGGCCAGCACCAGGCCCGGCACCGGCGTCTCGACCGCGGGGCGCCGGGCGAAGTCGCCGAGGCCGAACAACGGGCAGTCCTGCCGCCATTCGGCCAGTTCGCCGACTACCCGGGCGTTCGCGGTCTCCGGGTAGAGCTCGTGGAGCCGGGCGAGCAGCCGCTTCGGCAGGGTTTCGGCGTCCTGCTCGACGGCGTAGGCGTGCAGTTCCACCACCGAGCCGCCGGTCTTCGTGGCCCAGCTGCGGGCTTCGGATTCGAACCGGTCGAGCACGCTGATGTTGTCCAGCGGCGGCAGGCTGCCGGTGCCGAGGAACGCCGGGCGGTCGGCTCGGACCGGCCGGTCCAGCCAGAGGCGGCGGACGTAGAACGGCGGTGCCACGCGCAGGCCGAGCACCCGTTCCCGCCACGACGGCGTCCCGAGGCCCGGCGAAGCCTGGAGCAGGGACCGCAGGCCGGTCACGTCGGCGGCGAGCACCACACCGTCCACTGTGGAGCCATTGATCGCGAAACCCGTCCGCGATGGTTCGATCGCTTCGACCGGCGTGCCCAGGTGGAGGCGCACGCCCAGGGCACCGAGGTACGCGGCGAGCGGGTCCCACAACGCGGCCGGGAAGCTGTCGGTCGGGACGTCGAACACCAGTCCTTCCGAGGAGCCCAGGAAGTACAGGTGGAACATCGTCACCAGCTCGGCGGCCGAAAGGTCCGAAGGTGAAGCGAAGAAGCTGCGGGAGAACACTTCGAACGCCAGGTGCCGGGCGTCGGCCGGGAAGTTGAGCTGGTCGAGGTAGGTGGCCGCGTCGATTTCGTCGAGACGGTGGTAGATGTCGGGCACCCGGACGGTGGCCAGCGGCAACGCGGCCGCCGCCTTGATCCGGGCGAGGTCGCGCAGGCGGAAGGTCGGGCTGCGCAGCGCGAACACGAGTGCGTTCCACGGCGGCGTCTTGGGCAGACCGCGGAAGGAATCGGTGCGGCCCTGGGCATCGAGCAGCGGGTAGTCGGCGACCGGAGTGAGCCGGACGAGCGCCGGATCGGTCCGCCGCAGCAGCGCGCGCAGGTTGTAGTACTGCCGGAAGAACGCGTGGAAACCGCGGCTCATCGTGACGGGCGTGCCGTCCGCCAGTGTCGTCTCCCAGCCGCCCGCCCGGCCGCCGAGGTAGGACTCGCGCTCGTAGAGGTCGACTTCGACACCGCGTTCGGCGAGCGCGGTCGCGGCGGTCAGCCCGGCGATGCCGCCACCGACGACCGCCACGCGCGGGCGGCGCTGCAACGCGTCGGCGTGGGCGAGACCTGGAGGCGCGGGGTACTCGACCCGCCGACGGTCGGTCATTCCCGGGTTCCCGGTGCGTCGCCGAGGAAGGTGTGCACCACGCCGTGCTGCCAGCCGGGCATGGTCTCCCGGTGCACCCGGGCGAAACCGTTGCGGCGCAAGCGGTCCTCGAACGCCGTCGCACCGTCGAAGGTGCGGACGCTGTGCCACAGGTGCCGGTACAGCGTGGCGTCCCCGGTGGTCAGCCGCCCGGCGGGGATGATGATCGACCAGCACACGGCGTCCCAGACCAGCCGCGCCCGCGGTGAATCCGCCACCGAGTACTCGTGCACGGCCAGCGGTGCGCCCGGCCGCAGCAGGTCGGCGAACCGCCGCAACTGCGCGTCCGGATCGTCGAGGTTGCGCAGCAGGTACGCGGCGAGGATGCCGTCGAACGGGCCTTCGTCGAGGTCCTCCACACGCGTGTGCACGAACCTCACCGTGTCCGGCCACGACTTCGCCCGCGCCTGCCGCAGCATCTCGCCGGAGGCGTCGATGGCCACGATGTTCGCCTTGGGAGCCGCCGAAAGCAGCGCGGCGGTCGACGCGCCGGTGCCGCACCCGGCGTCCAGCAGGGTGAGCCCGGCACCACCGCCGGGCAACCGCATCCGCCGCGCGGACAGCCTCAGGTGCTCGTGGTAGCCGGGATTGGCCCCGACCAGGCGGTCGTACGCCGCCGCCGCGCCGTCGAACGCGGCGGGCACCTTGGCACGGGCGAGCCCGCGAGGACCGAGCTTCACGTTGTCTCCTTCCGCTGCTGACGCACCCAGAGCAACAGCACGGCGGTCACCAGGGAGAAGCCGAAGAGGAAGTCCTCCACCGGGATGTCCCACGGGAACCGCACCCCGCTGAAGTGCTCGGGCGCGTAGGTCACGATCGGTGCGCTGAGCTTGGTCAGCCAGCCGTCCACCGGGATCTGGAACGCGGTCACCACGGCCATGGTCAGCCAGTAGGCCGGCTGCCGGAACAGCCCGGTCCGCAGCACCAGCAGTTCCAGCGCCACCACCACGGGGACCGACAGCACGGCGGGCACGGTGTAGCCGATCACCGGGCGCCCCCGCGTGACCGGCGCCGTGCCCAGGCCAGGGTGGCCGTGACCGCTTCGAAGGTGAGCAGCCCGCACAGCGGGATCACCAGGAAGAACAGCAGTTCCTCGACGGGCAGCGAGAACGGCAGCAGCAGGCCGGTGACGAACTCGGGGTTGAAGCCCCACACCCCGCCGGCGATGGCGATGACGTCCCACACCAGGAATACCGCGGCCACCGGCAGCACCGCGCCGGCCAGCCGCCGCGGCTGCCGGTAGACCGGGCGGCCGAGCCACTCCAGCGGCAGGGTCACCAGCAGGCAGGCGCCGAGCACCGCGAGGTATTCGAACCGGTTCATCGCCGGGCTCCCGGCAGCGCTTCCCGCACCCGTACCCGCGCGACCCTGGCCAGCGCCACCCCCGCCACGGCCGCGCGCCGCGGGCGCGAAACGGTGGCGCGCCCGGCGAACACGTCGTGGTCCGCGGCTTCGATCCGGTCGAGGATGCGGGAGTAGAGGTCGAAGGCGGTGGCGACGCAGGGCCGCGAAGCCGGTTGCAGCATGGCCACCCCCGGCTCGGCCTCGCGGTAGACCGCCCTGGTGAGCGCGACCTGCTCGGCCAGCGCGCGACGGACCGCGGCGTCGGCGCGCCGGTCACGCAGGCACCGCTGCAGCCGGTCGCGGTCCACCCCGGCCGCGGCGAGTTCGTCGGCGGGCAGGTACACGCGGCCACGTTCGAGGTCCTCGGCGACGTCACGCAGGAAGTTGGTGAGCTGGAACGCCCGGCCGAGCGCGGCCGCGGGCCCGGCGGCCTCGGCGCGGCCGGTCACCGTGCCCAGCACCGGCAGCATCTGCAGGCCGATCACCTCCGCGGAACCGTGGACGTAGTCGTAGAGGTCCTCGCGGGTGGCGTAGCCGCTCACGGTCAGGTCCATCCGCATCGACCGGAGGAAGGCGCTGAACAGCGCCGGGTCCAGTGCCAGCCGCCGGACCGCGTCGGCCACGGCGACCAGCACCGGCTCCTCGGGCGGGAGGCCGTCGAAGGCGTTCTTCAGCGCCCGTTCCACCTCGTCCAGGCGGGCGGCCAGGTCCGCGGTCGTCGCCCCGGGGGCGGGCTCGTCGACGAGGTCGTCGACCCAGCGGGCGAACCCGTAGAGCGCGTGCACCGCCGGGCGCTGCGCCGGGCGGAGCAGGCGGGTGGCGAGGAAGTAGGTGCGCCCGTGGCGGGCGTTCAGTTCGCGGCACCGGCCGTACGCGCGGCGCAGTCCGGAGCCGGTGATCCCGGCGGCGTCGAGTTCGGCACGGGCGAAATCGAGCGACGTGGCACGTGCCACCGGCGAACCTCCACACTCGACAGACCGCCCCGGGGTGCCCAGGGAGCGGGATGACTACACACACTTAAGCTCAGCCGCGGTGCCCGGGCGAATCGAGGACTCGTAGTGCGGATCCTGGTGGTCGAGGACGACGACGGCGTGGCGGCGGCGGTGGTCGACGCGCTGGTCTCCGCCGGGCACGGCGCGGTCCGCGCCCGCGTGGCCGCCGAAGTCGCCGCCCTGCGGCAGGACGCCGATCTGGTGCTGCTCGACCTCGGCCTGCCCGACGCCGACGGACTGGACGTGCTGCGGGAACTCCGGCGGGCCAGCGAACTCCCGGTGCTGGTGATGACCGCCCGCTCGGCGGAACGCGACGTGGTGCGCACGCTGCGCCTGGGTGCCGACGACTACCTGGTCAAGCCGGTCCGCCTGCCCGAACTGCTGGCCCGCATCGAAGCCGTCGCCCGGCGGCGGCCGCGGTCGCGGCCCGCGCCGGAGGTCGTCGAAGTCGGGGACGTGCGCATCGAACTCGCGGCGGGCCGGGTCACCGCCGGTGCCGCCGAAGTGGCCCTGACCGGCAAGGAGTTCGACATCCTCGCGGTGCTCGCCAGGGCGGCGGGCACCGCGGTGAGCAGGCAGGCGCTGATCGAGCAGGTGTGGGGCGAGGCGCCGGGGTCCCGCGCGCTCGACGCGCACGTGGTGACCCTGCGTGGCAAGCTGGACCGGCCCGGCCTGCTGGCCACCGTGCGCGGCTTCGGCTACCGGCTGGGTGAGGCGAGTCCGATTCGTTACCGGTCATCGTCCTAAGAAACGGTGAAGACGGGCGGCCGGGGGCGCCCCGCGTTCCTACGGTCGTCGGCACACATCTCCGGCGCAACGAGGAGCAGGAGCCATGAACACTTCCGCCACCGGGACGGAACCGCAGCTGACACCGCCGACGGGCAAGGCGCGCTTCCGGGGACTGGGACCGGGCCTGCTGGCCGCGGCCACCGGAGTCGGGGCGGGGGACCTGGTCGCCACCATGGTCGCCGGCGCCCAGTACGGCACGCTGCTGCTGTGGGCGGCGCTCATCGGGACCGTGCTCAAACTGGCACTCGGCGAGGGTGTCGGCCGCTGGCACCTGGCCTCGGGCACCACGCTGCTCGACGGCTGGCGGCGGCTCGGCCGCTGGGCCACCGGCTTCTTCGGCGTCTACATCGTCATCTGGGGCTTCGTCTACGGCGCCACCGCGATGTCGGCGGTCGGCCTGCCGCTCAACGCGTTGTTCGGCGGCTTGCCGGTGCGCGGCTGGGCGATGATCGCCGGGGTGCTCGGGCTGGCACTGGTCTGGGCGCAGCGCTACCACTTCTTCGAGAAGTTCATGACCGTGCTGGTGCTGATCAAGTTCGCCGCGGTGGTGTCGGTGGCCGTCCTGGTCACCCCCGACCTCGGCGAACTGGCGAAGGGCCTGACCTTCCAGCTGCCCGCCGGGTCCACGGTGTACGTGCTCGGCCTGATCGGCGGCGTCGGCGGCACGATCACCATGGCGGCGTACGGCTACTGGATGTTCGCCAAGGGCTGGAAAGGCACCGGCTGGCTGTCGATGATGCGGCTGGACAACGCGGTCGGGTACCTCATGACCGGCATCTTCGTGGTGGCCATGCTGATCGTCGGCTCGACCATCCTCTTCGGACAGAAGCTCACCCAGTCCGACAGCGGCCTGCTGATCCTGGGCAACGAACTGGGGGAGCGGTACGGGCAGTGGGCCCGCATCCTGTTCCTGGTCGGCTTCCTCGCGGTCACCACGACCTCGCTGCTCGGCGTGTGGAACGGGGTGAGCCTGCTGTTCGCCGACTGGACCCGCGCCATCCGGCTGCCGCACGGGCGCCGCGCCGAACTGGTCACCGCGGTGGTGCCCGGTGAGGAGAAGGCCGGTGACACCGCCGCCTACCGCGCCACCTCGGTGGAGAAGTCCCTGCCGTTCCGCGGTTATCTGCTCTGGCTGACCTTCCCGCCGATGTTCCTGCTGTTCCTGGACAAGCCGTTCGGGCTCACGCTGGTCTACGGCGTGCTGGGCTCGGTGTTCATGCCGTTCCTGGCGATCACGCTGATGCTGCTGCTGAACTCCACCCGCGTGGAGCGCGACGGCCGGTCGGGCTGGCTGTCGAACTCGCTGCTCGGCGCGGCTTCGGCGTTGTTCCTGTTCCTGCTGATCACCGACCTGGTCGAGCGCTTCGGCTGAGCTTTCAGCGCGGCTTGAAGGGGCTGTGGCCGGGCGGAGACCGGATTTAGGCTGCGGCGCATGAACAAGAGAATCGGTTACTCGATAGCGGGACTGCTCGGCGCGGCGGCGCTGGCCGGACTGGCCGGCCCCGCCGTCGCCGCGACCCCGGTGGCGGTCCAGGTGGACTCGACGGTGGAGAGCTACTGCGGTCCGACCGACACCATCCGGGACACCGGGCGGAACATGAGCTTCTTCATGATCTTCACCGGCTCCACCTTCCACCAGGGCCGGTGGATCCGGCACTACGACGCCAAGTACCTCAGCGGCGCGTTGTTCAAGTACACGAGCAACTCGTGCTGAGCTTCCGATAGGCGTCGGACACCTGGGCGAGGAATTCGGTGTCCTCGGCCAGATCCGTGCCACCGGCGACCCCGGCGGGCCGGGCGAGCGGGGTGGCACCACCCGCCCGTGCTTCCAGCGCCGCGGCGACCACCGCGGCTTCGGTCGCCGCGGCACCGGCGTGCCGCGTGCGCGCGGCGACCTCGGGGCAGCGGTAGGGCTGCAGGGCCAGCAGGCCGTCGCGGATCTCGATCACCCGGCGGTACAACCGCAGGCGCAGCCCGCGGACGACCAGCGCGTCGGGCGTCCGCGGCGGGTCCAGCGCGATCGACGGCTCGGCGCGGTACAGGGCGGTCCACAGTGGACCGAGGCGGCGGTACAGCCGGTGGCGGTGCAGCCAGCCGGTGACCGCGGGCAGTGCCGCGCCGAGCAACACCAGCAGGTAGGCCGTGGTGGGCAGCACCTTGCTCGGCAGGACGGTCCGGCCGAAGGGGAAGGCGGAGTCCAGGCGTGGCGTCACCGCCAGGATCGACTTGTTCAGCAGGTACAGCAGGGAAAGCGCGGTACCGGCGACGATCAGCCGCAGCCCGGTCCGGAGGACGGCGTCGTGCGTTTCGCGGGCGTAGCGCGCACCGGAGGCGATCACGGCGAGCAACGCGGGCAGTTGCGCGGCGGCGTAGACGAGGCAGTACTCCATCACCCGCGGCGTCTCCGGGCGGATGTCGGCGAGGGAAACGAACAGCAGGCACATCACCGCGAACGCCCCACCGGCCCACCACGCCTGCCCCCGGGTTCCCCGCGCTCGCCCGGTGAGCCCGGCCATGAACTCCTGCCCGGCCCACGCGGTGAACACCATGCCCGCGTGGCTGACCAGGCGAGCCGCGTGCGAAACGCCTGCGAGGTCACCGATCGCGGCGTAGACGACCGGGATCTGCGCGGTCAGCGAGCAGGCGAGCCCGAGCAGCACCCAGCGGGCACGCCGCCGGGCGAGGCCGCCACCCCGCCCGCGGCTGAGCAGCACCACCCAGGCCAGCAACGCCGGCCCCCCTTCGCGCAACGCGCTAAGCAAAGTCGTCGTCCAGTGCGTTGCGCAGGCGGCCGGTGACGGTACGGCCCGGCGTGGCCCGCTGCCGGATCAGCGAGGCGAGCAGTTCGGCTTCGCGTTCCTCGGCGGAGGAGTAACCGGCGCGGCCCAGCACCCGGCGCACCATCGCCGGATCCAGGCCGGGCAGCAGCATCGCGGCCTGCTCGGCCGGGTCCAGCGAGGCCGGGTAGTGATCGCAGAGCACGTGGGCCAGTTCGTGCAGGATGATGTGTTCCCGGTGCGGTGGCGTGGTTTCGCTTTCGTGGAAGATGAGATCGGTGTGGTCGGTGGCGATCCAGAGGCCGCAGACCCCGGTCAGCCCGCTCATCGGCAGCAACCGGATCGGCCTGCCGCGGCGCGCGGCCACCTGATCGCACAAGGCGTGGACGTCGAACGGGACCGGGAGCGGCAGTTCGCGCAGCAGGGCCGCGTGCCGCCGCCGCGTCCGGCTCACGGCTCGTCGGCCGGTGCGTCCGGCTGGGGCAGCCCCTCCAGCTCCCGCACCCGGTCGACCATGTCCGCGATGGCTTCCAGGCTCTTCGGCGAAAGTCCGCTGGCGCGCAGGGCGATCTGGCGCACCGGCGCGTCCCGCAGCGCGGTGAGGAGCGCGAGTTCGGCGTCGATGCGCCGGGCCTCCTCCTCGTCGAAGAAGTACGCGGCCGGGACGCCGAAGAAGCCGGCGAGCGCTTCGAGGTGGCGCTTGGTCGGGTTGTCGCGGACGCCCTTGCGCAGTTGCCACAGGTAGGTCGCCGAAATGGTGGGGCCACCGCGGCCGCGCAGGGCTTCGGCGACCTCTTCGAAGGTGTACTCACCGCCGTCGCGGGGGCGCACCGTGCGGAAGAGGTGGTCCACCTTCGCCGCCAGGGCGCCCCCGTCTCCGGACATGGCGGGGAGTCTACCGATTGACCTTCGTTTCACTGCTGTTTATGATTGCCCGCACTTCATCAACTGAGATGAAGTTCCCATCGCGGGCAGGGAGAGGGGGCCCGCGATGGGTCGCGGGGCAGGCTCAGCCGGACACGCGCATGGCCGCCACCGGTGCCGGTCGCAGGGCGATCCGGGCGGGGATGGCGATCGATCCCCAGCCGAACGCCGCCGCGGCGCCGACGATGCCCAGGTAGACCAGCGGCGGCACGGTGGGCAACGGCGACGCGGTCAGGCTGAGGCTGACCCCGATCAGCGGCGGCAGCGCGGCCAGGGAACCGAGCACCACGGCGGCCACCACGACCACCGCCGCCTCACCGCGCATCATCGACCGCACCTGCCGCGGCTTGGCGCCGATCAGCCGCAGCAGGGCGAACTCGCGGACCCTGGCCGCGGTGGCCAGCACCAGGATGTTCACCACCGCGATGGCGATGAAGCCGAGCAGCAGCAGGTTCAGCAGGAGGTTGACCGCCGACTGCGCGGTCGCTTCGGTGTTCTGGGCGGCGGTGAACGAGGCCCGGTCGGTGAGCCGCAACCCCGGCGGCAACGCCTCGCGCAGCGCGGCCGGATCCGTGCCCGGCGCGGTGGCGAGCAGGAGTTCGTCGTTCAGGCGGCTGCCGGTGTGCGCGAGCACCACGTCGTTCGGCAGGGTCACGTCACCGAACCCGAGTCCGTTGCCGTAGATGGCCACCACCTCGGCGGTGTGCGGGGTGCCGTCGCCGAGTCGCATGCTCAGCGGTGACCCGATCTCGACGCCGAAGCTGTCCGCGGCGAGTTCGCTCAGTGCCACCGTTTCCCCGGTGAGCGCGGACAGATCGCCCTGCCGGGGGTCGAGGTCCAGCACGTCGCCGAGCCGGTCCGGGGTGACGCCCTGGGCGGGGTAGGAGTTCGTGGCGGGCTCGCCGAGTTCCTGGTGGGTGACCAGCACCGAAGTGCGCGCCACCGGAGTCGCCGAATCGACTCCGGGAAGCTGCCGGACGCTGTCGACCACGCTGGGGGCGATACCGCCGTCGGCGACGATCACGTGGTCGGCCCGGATGCCGTTCACCGCCTGGTCCTGGGCGGCGGCGTTCGTGGTGGTCGCGGTGAAGACCTGCACGGACGCCAGCGCCACGCCCATGATCAGCGGCGTGGCCGCCGATCCGAGCCGCCGGGAGCGCGCCCGGGTGTTGGCACCGGCGAGGTAACCGGCGGTCGAGCGCAGCACCCCGAGCTTTTCGAGCAGCCCGGCGGTGGCGGTGAGCAACCGCGGTCCGAGCAGGGCCACGGCGATCACCAGCAGCAACGCGGAACTGGCGGCTCCCGCGACCGCCGTGTTCCCGGAAAGCACCATCGGCAGGCCGATCCCGGTCGTCGCGCCCAGCGCGGCGAGCACCCAGCCGCTGATCAGGCGGACCCGGCCCAGGCGCGGCGGTTCCACCGCGGCCTCACCGAGCGCCGCCGCCGGGCTGATCCGCGCGGCCCGCCGTCCCGCGATCAGGCCCGCCCCCAACGCCCCCAGCAGGCACAGGAGTACCGAGGCGAGGACCGGAAGCCCTCCGATGGCGAACCGGAATTCGGCGGGCACGGCGCCGTACCCGGCGAGCGCGTCCCGAAGCAGCAGGCTGAGCCCGATGCCGGGCACCGCGCCGAGTACCGATGCCACCGCGGCCAGCACCAGAGATTCGGTGGCGATCAGCCGGTAGACCTGCCGCGGGGTGGCCGCGACGGCTCGCAGCAAGGCGAACTCCCGGCGGCGCTGCTGGATCGCCAGGCCGAGCGTGCTCGCCACCACCAGCAGCACGATCATCAGCATGGTGCCGCCGAACGCGGTCGACATGACCACCAGGAACTGCCGCGCGGCGCCGACGTCGAGGAACTCCGCTTCCGCGCGGTCGTCACCGACGGCGGTGGTCACCTCGGGCACCGCCTGCTGGACGCGGTCCGCCAGTGCGTCCGCGTCGGTGCCGGGGTCCGCGAGGACCGCCACCGCGTCGACCTGGTCCGGGCGACCGGAAAGCACCCGCGCCTGCTCGTCGGTGAGGAACGCGGCGGCCTGCCCGGGAGCGGTGGTGCCGACCACGCGGTAGGTCGTGGCGACCGCGCCGATCTCCAGTTCGGTGTGGTCTCCGACGCGAAGACCGGCCTGCGCGGCGGCACCGCCGTCGAGCACCACTTCGTCCGCGGCGGCGGGCGCCCTGCCACTGTCCACAGTGGCCGGACCCAGCTTCGTGGACGACCACCCGTGCGCGCTCAACGGCACCGTGCCGCCACCGTGGCGGAGGGCGACGTCCACGCTGACATCACCGATGGCCGCCTGGACGCCGGGCACGCGGGCGATTTCCTCGGTGAGCCCGGCCCGGAGCGGGACGCGCTCACCGAACCGCTGGCTCAGGCCGTCCGGCGTGGGCACCGACTGGATCGCGGTCACCACGACCGGCGCGGTGGCGTAGCGCTGGGGCGGCATCCCCGCCCGCAACCCCGATTCGAGCAGGACACCGCTCGCGGTGATCAGCGCGGAGCCGAAGAACACCGCGACGAACGCGGCGGCGAAGGCTCCGCGGCGGTTGCGGATGGATTGCCACGCAAGGGAGAACATCGCGGTCACCACTCCCCGAGGTGGGTCATGCGCTCGGCGATGCGGTCCGGCGTGGTGTGCGCCAGCTCGCCCGCGATGCGGCCGTCGGCCAGGAAGACCACGGAGTCGGCGTACGAGGCCGCCACCGGGTCGTGGGTGACCATCAGCGCGGTCTGGCCCCAGCGGTCCACCGCGTGGCGCAGGGTGGTGAGCACCTGGCGGGCGGTACGGGTGTCGAGCGCGCCGGTCGGCTCGTCGAGGAACATCACGTCGGGCCGGGTGACCAGCGCGCGGGCGATCGCCACCCGCTGCTGCTGACCGCCGGAAAGCTTGCTGGGCCGCCGGTCCAGCGGCACGTCCAGTTCTACCGAGCGCACCACCTCGGCGAGGAAACCGGGGTCGGCGGGCCGCCCGGCGAGCCGCAGCGGCAGCAGGATGTTGTCCTCGACGGTCAGCGCGTCGAGCAGGTTGTAGGCCTGGAAGACGAACCCGATCCGCGAGCGGCGCAGCTCGGTGAGCGCGGCCTCCCGCTGCCCGGTCAGTTCCGTGCCGCCGAGCAGCACCCGGCCCGAGGTCGGCCGGTCCAGCCCGGCCGCGCAGTGCAGGAAGGTGCTCTTGCCCGAACCGGAAGGTCCCATCAGCGCGGTGAAGCTGCCCTGCCGCAGGCTGATGCTCACCCCGTCCAGCGCCCGCACGGCGGCTTCCCCGCTACCGTAGGTCTTGCTGACCGATTCCAACCGCACCGCACTGGTGAGGCCGTCCGCGACTGTCGTCATCGTCGTTTTTCCTTCCGGATTCTCTGTCGGAAGGAACGCTAGGCACGCACGAGGCGGGGCACAGTGGCGCGGAACCCCGAACCGGGGGTGTAGCCAGCTACACCACGGGACTCGCCGGCGGCGGGGTCAGGGGACGATCTGGCCGACGCCGAGCATGTTGCCTTCGCTGTCGCGGAACCAGGCGGCTCGTTCGCCGCGGCCCTTGCTGGGGTAGTTGCCGTCGATTTCCATGATGCCGTTCACGGCGCCTTCGTAGTCCTCGAACTTCACGCCGCGGGCACGCAGCTCGGCCACGGTCGCTTCGAGGTCGTCGACGTAGAAGCTCATCTGCGTGAAGGAGCCGTTCGACGCGCCCGCGGAGGCGAACAGGCAGAAGACCCCCGACGCGCCGACGTACCGCAGGCCGCCTTCGCGTTCCTCGGCCGGTTCGAGTCCGAGCTTCTCGGCGTACCAGCGACGGGCGCGGCCGAGGTCCTGCGCGGGGATGCGGGCTTCGATCCGGGAGCCGGTCAGCATTTCCGGGTCACGACCTTTCGGTGCGGCGTTCGAGGAGGACGGTGTCGTGCCAGGTGCCGTCGCGTTCGGCGATGCGTTCGCGGACGCCGACGGTGCGGTATCCGGCGGCGTGGTGCAGGGCGATGCCGGGGCGGTTTTCGGTGAACACAGTGGTTTGCAGGGTCCAGAGTCCGTCGCGGTCGGCGGCGGTGACTTGTTTGTGCAGAAGGGCTTTGCCGACGCCGCGGCCGCGATATTGGGCGTCGACGTAGACGGAGGTTTCGGCGACTCCGGCGTAGTGGTCCTTGGTGGACACTGGGGCGGCGGCGGCCCAGCCGACCACTCCATCGTCGAGTAGTGCGACCCAGCGGTGTCCGGGTAGCCAGTGGGTGTCGAGGGTGTCGAGGGTGTCGCGGCTGGGCGTGGTGGTGTCGAAGGTGGCGATGCCGGTGTCGATGCCTTCGCCGTAGACGCGCAGGACGTCGTCCCAGTCCTCGTCGGTCATCGCGCGGACGGTGACGTCGGCGGGCAGGCCGCTGGGGCAGCAGGGGCGGGGTGCGAGCAGACCCATGACGGCGTCGGCGGCTTGGGGGAAGCCGGTGCAGCAGGCGGCGTTGATGGTGACGATGGTGGCGGTCTTTTCCCGGCGGAGCCGCACGAAGCCGACGTCGGCGAGTTTGCGGACGTGGTGTGAGCAGGTGGATTGGCTGATGCCGAGTGCTTCGGTCAGTTCGCCCACGGTGACGCCGCCGGGGGCGGTGGCCACCGTGTGCAGCAGCCGCACACGCGTGGGTTCGGCCAGGCAGGCGAACCACTCGGCGTAGGTGGCGGCGTCGGTCGCGGCCAGCACCGGCAGGTCGGGAGCGAGCGTCATGCCACCCAGTATCGACGGAATTCGATGCTTGCGTCAATCGACGCTCATCGATACGACAGGCTCACCGTGACCGGTTTGCCGGGTCGTCGAGCCAGTCGATCGTCTTGAGCACCCGGACGACGGCCTCGCGGCCTTCCTGCCCGAGCGGACGGACCGGCCTCGGCAGGTTCGGCTCGGCCAGCAGGCCCAGCTCGACAGCCATGGCGGACATGACCCTGTAGCTGCCGTAGCGCGCGTACAGCTCCCACAGCGGGTCCAGTTCCGCGGTCAGCGCGCGGGCCCGCTCGGCGTCACCGGCGGTGGCGGCGCGGGTGAGGGCGAGGGCGGTCTGCGGGAACAGGCCGCCCAGGACGCTGTACCAGACCTCGCAACCGGCCAGCAGGCCTTCGACCGCGACAGCGTCGCCGCTGATGCCGAGGTTGACGGTGTCCGGGATGAGCGAGCGCAGGCCGGCGATGCGGTCACGCGCGCCGGGCGGGATCTTGATCGAGGTGACGCGGGGCAGCCGGGCGATCCGCGTGTGCAGCTCGTCGGTGAACTCGACGTGCGTGGTGCCCGGGTTGTCGTAGACGATCAACGGCACCGACAGCTGGGCGGTGACCTCCTCGTACAGCCCGAACACCTCGTCGTCGGTGAGGGGCTGGTAGGTCATCGTGGGCACCAGTACCGCGGCGGCGCCGGCTTCCTGGGCATCCTCGACGTGCCCGAGCACCTCACGCGTGCGCAGGGCGCCCACGCCGACGATCACCGGCACCGAACCGGCGCCGCGCACCGCCAGCCGGGCGGCCCGCGCCCGCTCCTCCCGGTCCAGGTAGGCGTAACTGCCGGTCGAGCCGAGCGCGCAGATGGAGTCGACGCCCGCCTCGGCGAGCCTGCCGACCAAGCGTTCGTAGGCGGCCTCGTCGATGCCGTCGTCGGTGACGGGCGTGAGCGGGAACGCGCTGAGTCCGGTGAACAAGGGTTTCTCTCCTAAGCAGTGCGGTCGAGGCGGATGCGCACGGCGACACCGGCGCAGCCTAGGACGGCCAGCCCGCCGAGCACGGTGGGCCAGGTCAGTTCTTCGCCGAGCAGCAGCGCCGCCCAGAGGATGGTCAGCACCGGCTGGACCAGCTGCACCTGGCTGACCTGCGCCATCGGGCCGATCGCCAGGCCGCGGTACCAGGCGAAGAACCCGAGGAACATGCTCACCACCGCCAGGTAGGCGAACGCCGCCCATTCCTTCATCGTGCCCACCTGCGCCTGCTGGGTCAGCGAAATCACCGTCAGCGCGCACATCAGCGGCGCGGCCAGCACGAGCGCCCAGGACACCGTCTGCCACGACCCCAGTTCGCGGGCGAGCAGCCCGCCCTCGGCGTACCCCGCCGCGGCGGCGAGCACGGCCCCGAACAACAGCAGGTCCGACCAGTGCAACCGGCCGAAACCGCCGCCCTGCAGGGAAGCGAACGCCAGCGCGGCCACCGCGCCGATCCCCGCCATGACCCAGAACGACCGCGGCGGGCGTTCCTTGCCGCGTACCACGGCCAGCACGGCTGTCGCCGCCGGGAGTAGCGCGATCACCACGGCGCCGTGACTGGCCGGGGCGGTGGTCAGCGCGTACGAGGTGAGCAGCGGGAACCCGACCACCACCCCGCCCGCGACCACGGCCAGCCGTGCCCACTGACGTCCGTTCGGCAGCCGCTGCCGGGTGAAGGCGAGCGCGGCCACGGCCAGCAGCGCCGCCACGGCCGCCCGCGCCGAGCCGATGAACAGCGGCGACAGGCTGCCGACGGCCACGCGGGTGAAGGGCACGGTGAACGAGAACGCCGAAACGCCGAGCAGTCCCCACGCCAATCCGGCCCGCGACGGCGATAACGTTGCCGCCGGATTTCGGATAACGCTACTCTGTGCTGCCATGGCCAACGATAGCACTGCTCGCATTGTCGACGGGCTGCGCGCGTGGATCGCGCAGGCACCGCCGGGCGCCCGCGTGCCGTCCAACCGGGCGCTGGTGGCCGAGTACGGCGCCAGCCCGATCACCGTGCAGAAGGCGATGCGCGCGTTGGGCGCGCTCGGGCTCATCGAGAGCCGTCCGGGCGTGGGCACGTTCGTGCGTGCCGTGCGGACCGCCCGTCCGCTCGACTTCGGCTGGCAGACCGGCGCGCTGCGCTCACCGCAAGCCCGCATTCCCGCTTTGTCGACGCCGTTGCGCAGCAGTTCGCCCGACGCGATCGGCCTGCACGCGGGCTATCCCGATCGGACACTGCTGCCCGAACGCCTGGTGCGGGCGGCGTTCGCGCGCGCGGCCCGCGGGGAGTCGGCCCTGTCCCGGCCGGACGCCGCCGGCCTGCCCGCGTTGCGCGCCTGGTTCGCCACCGAACTCGCCGAAGCCACCCCGGCCGGGCTCACCCCGCCGACCGCCCGCGACGTGGTGATCCTGCCGGGCAGCCAGAGCGGGCTGAGTTCACTCTTCCGGGCACTGGTCGGGTTCGGGCAGCCGTTGCTGCTGGAATCACCGACCTACTGGGGCGCGATCCTCGCCGCCGCGCAGGCCGGGGTGCACGTCGTCCCTGTGCCCAGCGGGCCCGCCGGTCCCGATCCGGACGAACTCGCGCGCGCGTTCGACGAGACGGGCGCGCGGGTCTTCTACGCCCAGCCCAACTACGCCAATCCCACCGGCGCGCAGTGGACCGGCGAGCGCGGCGAGGAAATCCTCGAGATCGTGCGTGCCCGGGGTGCCTTCCTCATCGAGGACGACTGGGCGCACGACTTCGGCATCGAGACCACCGCCCGGCCGCTGGCGGTGCACGACGACGCCGGTCACGTCATCTACCTGCGGTCGCTGACCAAGAGCGTGTCGCCGTCCGTGCGCGTGGCCGCCGTCATCGCCCGCGGCCCCACGCGCGATCGGATCCTCGCCGACCGGGGCGCGGAATCCATGTACGTCAGCGGTTTGCTGCAGGCCGCCGCGCTCGACGTGGTCACCCAGCCGGGGTGGCGCACCCATCTTCGGGCGCTGCGGCAGCAACTCCGGACCCGGCGGGACCTGCTCGTCGGCAGCCTGGCCGAGCACGTGCCGCAGGCGCACCTCGAGCACGTGCCCCGCGGCGGCCTGCACCTGTGGGCCCGACTGCCGGACGGGACGGACCTGGACCGGCTCGCCCGCGACTGCGAAACCGACGGCGTGCTGATCGCACCCGGCGCGGAGTGGTTCCCCGCCGAGCCGTCCGGCCCGTACGTGCGGCTGAACTACACCGGCCCGGACCCCGGCCGCTTCCCCGACGGCGCCCGGGTCATCGGCCGTGCCCTGGAACACCGGCACGGCGCCTGAAGTGTCCTGAGTGGACTCCGGTGGCGGATGGCGCGCGCGTCCGTAAGGTGGTGAACGACGTTCCGCCAACCCCGGAGTGCCCATGCTCGAGATCGGCGTCCTCACCTGGCTGGTGACGATCGGCCTGGTGATCGCCCTGCTGGCGGTGGACCTCGTGCTGGCCGCGGTGCGGCCGCACCGGGTCGGGTTCGCCGAAGCCACGGCGTGGTCGGTGTTCTACGTGCTGGTCGCGATCGGCTTCGGCGTCTGGTTCATGCTCGCCTACGGGGGAGAGGCCGGGACCGAGTACTTCGCCGGGTACATCGTCGAGAAGAGCCTCTCGGTCGACAACCTGTTCGTGTTCGTCATCATCATGACCACGTTCGCGGTCCCCGAAGAACACCAGCACAAGGTGCTCACCTTCGGCATCGTGCTGGCGCTGCTGATGCGGGCGTTGTTCATCGCCGTCGGCGCGACGCTGCTGTCGTTGTTCTCCTTCATGTTCCTGGTCTTCGGGCTGATCCTGATCTTCACCGCGGTGCAGTTGTTCCGCCACCGCGACGAGGACCCCGACGTGGAGAACAACGTCGTGGTCAAGGCCGCGCGCCGGGTGCTGCCGACCACCGAGGACTACGTCGGCGGCAGGCTGGTCACCAGGGTGGACGGCCGCCGGATGGTCACCCCGCTGTTCGTGGTGCTGGTGGCCATCGGCGGCGTCGACCTGCTGTTCGCGCTCGACTCGATCCCGGCGGTGTTCGGCGTGACCGAGGAGGCCTACATCGTCTTCGCCGCGAACGCCTTCGCCCTGCTCGGCCTGCGCGCGTTGTTCTTCCTGGTGAAGGGCCTGCTGGACCGCCTGGTGTACCTCTCGGCCGGGCTGGCGCTGATCCTGGCGCTCATCGGGGTCAAGCTGATCCTGCACTGGGCGCACGTGGACCTCGACCCGGCCGTGCCGGAGATCCCGACCCCGCTGAGCCTCGGCGTGATCATCGGCATCCTGGTGGTGGTCACCGTGGCCAGCCTGCTGAAGACCAGGCGTGACCCGAGCGCCAAGGCGCACCCGGGTTCACTGCGTGCCCACCCCCGCGACACCGAGAACGACACCTAGCGCTGGGTCGCGAGCCACTCGTCGAAGGTGGTCGGGGCCAGGTGGGCGCCGTCGCCGGGGAGTAGCGCGTCGCCTGCCATGGTCGTGCCGAACGGGCCGGACCACGTCGGCACCAGTTTGACCGTGCGGCCCCGCGCTTCGTGGGTGCGCCGCGCCATGTCGACGAGGTCCTGCGGTTCGGGGCCCGCGAGATCGGCGTAGCGGCCGCGGGGCTCGCCCGCGGCGATCTCGGCGAGCACCCCGGCCACGTCCGCGGCCGCGATCGGCTGCACCAGCAGCGGGGCGATGGTGGCTACCCCGTCCTGCTCGGTCCAGCCCGTCACCATCGCGGCGAAGTCGTGGAACTGGGTGGCCGGCACGATCGTCCACGGCACCGGGCTCTCGGTGACGAGCCGTTCCTGCTCGCGTTTCCCGGCGTAGTGCGCGTTGCCGCCGATCCGGTCGATGCCCACGATCGAGAGCAGGACGTGGTGCCGCACGCCCGCTCTTTCCTCCGCGGCGAGCAGGTTCCGCGTGGTGGCGCCGAAGTAGGCGACGGTCTCGGCCTCGTCGGCAGGGGGCGCGTTGGTGACGTCGACGACCGCGGCGACCCCGGCCAGCACGCCGTCGAGGCCCGTACCGGTGGCCAGGTCGACGCCGAGCGAGCGGCTGATGGGCACCACCTCGTGCCCGGCCCGGGTGAGGGCGGCGCTGGTGAGCGCGCCGATGTTGCCGGTCGCGCCGGCGATGGCGATCCGCATGACGATCTTCCTCTCTGGGGGTGTCTCCAAGCTATTAGAGACTAAACAGATCCGCAATATCTTCGATAGACTGGGGTGGTGAAACTGCCCGCGAGCACCGAATGGGTGCTGCACTGCGCGACGACGCTGGCGCAGTTGGAACCGGGGACCTCGGCTTCGACGGCCCAGCTGGCGCAGTACTTCGACCTCCCGGCGCCGTACCTCGCCAAGCAGTTGCAGGCCCTCGTCCGCGCGGGGGTGCTCACCGCGACCACCGGACCGCGCGGCGGCTTCCGGCTCGCGCGCCAGGCCGGGGAGATCTCGCTGCTGCAGATCGTCGAAGCCATCGACGGCACGTCGGCGCCCTACGAGTGCCGCGAGATCCGCCAGCAGGGCCGGGGCGCCCTGCCCGCCGAGGACTGCCGTGACACCTGCATCCTCGCGGTGAAGATGGCCGAGGCGCACCAGGCGTGGCGGGAGAGCCTGGCCGGGGTCACCCTCGCCGACATCCTCGCCGGGATCCCGGCGACCGCCCCGGCCCGTACCCGGGAACGCCTGTTCTAGGCCGGTTTTCCGCTACTGTGACCGACCATGCAGGAGTCCCGGCTGGTGGCGAACCGGTATCGGCTGGACCGCCTGTCGGGGCGCGGCGGCATGGGCGCGGTCTGGCGGGCCACCGACGAGCTGATCGGGCGGGCGGTGGCGGTCAAGGAACTGCGGCCGCCGGGCGGGCTCGACGCCGAGGAACGCGCCCTGCTCAACCGGCGGGCGTTGCGCGAGGTCCGCACCGCGGGCCGGATCGACCACCCCGGCGTGATCGCCATCCACGACATCCTGCCCGCGACCGCCGACGACGACGCGATCTACATCGTCATGGAACTGGTCGACGCGCCGACGCTCGCGGACCTGCTGGAGCGCGGCGCGCTGCCGGAAGCCAGGGTGCGCGTGCTCGCCCAGCGGATCCTCGCCGCGCTGGACGCCGCGCACCGGCTCGGCGTGGTCCACCGCGATGTCAAGCCCGGCAACATCATGGTGCTGCCCGGCGACCAGGTGAAGCTGATCGACTTCGGCATCGCGCACACCACGGACGACACCCGGCTGACCCGCGACGGCATCATGGGCTCGACCGCGTACATGGCACCGGAGTTGTTCCAGGGCGAGGAGCCGGCACCGGCCTCGGATCTCTGGTCCGCCGGGGCGACGCTCTGTCACGCGATCACCGGGCGGCCGCCGTTCAGCCGTGAGTCGACCGCGGCCACCGTGCACGCGATCCTCTACGACGCCCTGCCTCCGCTGAACTGCTCGCCCTCGCTGGCGAACGTGGTTTCCGGGCTGCTGACCCGTGACGCGGGGAAGCGGGTGTCCGCCGGGAAGGCGCTCGAACTGCTCTCGCCCGCCGTCGCGCCGACGATCCCGCACACCACGGTGAAGGAGAGCCCCCGCCGGCTTTACTGGGCCATCGCGGCGATCGGCTTGGTCTGCGTGCTCGCGCTCAGCGCGCTCGCGATGGACTGGGGTCCGGCCACGCCGGGTGCCGCCCCGGCCACCGTCGCGGTGAAGCCGGTCGGTGAGGTGCTGGAGGGGACGACCGGCACGCGGGCCATCGTGCTCGCTCCCGACGGCCGGACGCTGGTCACGATCGGCGCGGAAGGACCCGTGCGGCTGTGGGACATAAGCGATCCGGCCGATCCCGTGGTGCTCGGCGAGCCACTGGCCACCGCGGCGGGCCGGTATTCGGCGGCCTTTTCCCGTGACGGGCGGACGCTGGCCGTGGCCGGTGGGGATTCGGTGCAGTTGTGGAACTCCGCTTTCGGGGTACCCGCCACGCCGATCGGCTCGCCCATCGCGGGTGAGGGAATCGGGGCGGTGGCCCTGAGCGCGGACGGCCGGCTGCTGGCCACGGCGGACTCCGCCGGGCGGCTCCGGTTGTGGGACCCGGCCGCGCCCGTGGCGCCGGTGGCCGAGGCGATCGTGCTGGCGGAAGCGCCGGAGTCGATGGTGTTCAGCGAGGACGGCCAGTCGCTGGTGACCGTCACCGTCACCGACGAGGTGCAGTCCTGGGACCTCACCTATCCCGCGCGGATCCTGCCGATGCTCGAGTCACTGGCCGACCGCAGTGGCATCCGGATCAACCAGGCCGTGCTGAGTCCCGCCGGGGACACGGTCGCCACCGTCGGCGCCGACGACAAGGTGAACCTGTGGCGGATCTCCGACCTGACCGAGCCGCCGGCGAGCTTCTCCACGACGCCGTTGTACGGCGGCATCCTGACCGAACCGCTGCGCTTCGGCCCGGACGGTGACGTGCTGACCGTGACCAACACCGCCGAGGGCGTCGAACTGTGGGACGTGGCCGATCCCGCCAAGCCGGTCGAACTCGGCTTGGCGGGTCGTGCCGATGTCCCGGGCGACCGCGCCGACTTCGCCTTGCCCGGCCCGGGCAAACAACTCCTGGTCACCGCGAGCGCGGACCACGGTGTCCGGCTGTGGCGCCTCGGCGGCACCTGACCGGGGTCAGCCCGGTTCGCCGGAAGGCGCGGGGAGTTGGACGCCCAGCGGGACCGGCGTGCCGAAGTTCGGCGTGCCGTCGGCGTGGTAGACGATCCAGTCCTCCTTGCCGTCCGGTGACTTGAAGAAACCGTTGTGCCCTGGCGCGAACACCCCGTGGGCGTCGTTGCGCTGAAACACCGGGTTCGGCGCCTTGGTCCAGTGCGCCCGGTTGAGCGGGTCGGTGCCGGTGAAGGTGAGCAGGCCCAGCTTGTAGTCCGCCGTGTTCCCCTGATGGTGTACGGATTGGACAGTGGGGTGATGGTCAGGCTTTGCGTGCCGTCCATCGCGCTGACGAGCAGGTGGAACTCCGGCGCCCACAGGTTGCAGCAGCCGTTCGGTCGCCCGACGGTGGTGGCCAGGTCGTAGACGTCGAGCGCCTTGCCGCTGTGCCTGTTCACCGGCACGTACGTGGCGCCGGGGTCCACGGTCGCCGCGATGGCGGGCCGGTCGAGCAGCTCCACCGGTCCGTTCACCGACACCGACCACGACATCCTGGCCTACCACTACTACGCGAACAACGGCGCGGCCCTGCTCGGGCTCAACTGGCTCAGCTTCGACTCGGCGGGCTGGCCCTACGTCCACTGATCACGGCACCGGGGTGCGCAGCGTGCCTTCGGTGAGGAACTGGTGCAGGTTCTGGAAAGCCAGTGCCCCCATGGCTTCCCGGGTTTCCCGCGTGGCGCTGGCGATGTGCGGCAGGAGCAGCACGTTGTCGAGGTCGAGCAGTGGCGAGGGAACGTGCGGCTCGTCGACGAACACGTCGAGCGCGGCACCGGCCAGTTTCCCGTCGACGAGCGCCTTCACGAGCGCGGGTTCGTCGACGACCGAACCGCGGGACACGTTGACCAGGAAGCCTTCCGGGCCGAGCGCGTCGAGCACGTCGGCCGAGACCAGCTCGCGGGTGCTGTCGCCGCCTGCCACGGCGACCACCAGTGCGTCGACTTCGGCGGCGAGCGCGACGGGGGAGTCGAAGTAGCGGTACGGCACCCCGTCGACCGGGTTCCGGGAGTGGTAGGCGAGGTCGACGCCGAACCCGGTCAGGCGGGTGGCGATCGCCTGGCCGATCCGGCCCAGGCCGAGGATGCCGATCCGCTTGCCGCTGACCTTGGTGGCGAGCGGGAACCCGGCGCCCGGCCAGGCGCCGCGGCGGACGTGGCGGTCGGCGGCGGCCAGCCCGCGCATCACGTCGATCAGGCCGCCGACGGCCAGGTCCGCCACGCAGTCGGTGAGCACGTCCGGGGTGTTGCTCACGTCGATCCCGCGCGCCCTGGCCCGTGCCACGTCCGTGGTCTCGTACCCGACTCCGAAGTGGACGATCGCGCCGAGGCGGGGGAGCGCGTCCATCACCTCGTCCGGCACCCCGATCCGCGCGCTGGTGATGGCCGCGGCGAACTCCTGCCCGTGCGCGGCCAGGTAGGCGGTGGGATCGGGCTGGTCGGACAACCGCACGGTGTGGTGGTGGGCGCGGAGCGCGGACTCCAGTGACGGCAGGAGCGGGCAGAGCTGGAGTACGGCGCCATCGACGGTCATGCCCCGAGCGTATGGACCAGCTCGATACCTGTCTAAGACCAAGTACGCATCCAGCGATACCTTCCGGGCATGGGAGTCGCTCTCTTGACGGCCTCCCGGTGCGGCCTTACGGTCTGCGTCTACAGATGCAGACCGGATGCGCATTCATAGACAGAATCCCGAGTTCGGCGCGTCCTGGCACACCCACCCCTGATCATCGGAGAGACGATGCTGTCTTCCGTACCCGCCCGCGGTCTGGTGCTCGCCGCGGTGGTCCTGTGCGGCAGCGCCTGCGCCGTGGCCAACAGCCCCTCCGGGGACACCGGAGACGCGGGCGGCACCCTGCGCGTGGTGCTCGCGCAGGAACCCCCGACCCTCGAACCGTGCGAAGCCTCGCTCACCGCCACCGGTGTGGTGGTCCGCTCCAACATCAGCGAACCGCTGCTGGAGCGGGACCCCGGGTCCGGTGAGCTGCGCCCGTTGCTGGCCACGGCCTGGCGGCAGACGGCCCCGAACACCTGGACCTTCGACCTGCGCGGCGGCGTCACCTTCCACAATGGACAGCCGTTCACCGCGCAGGACGCCGCCTTCTCCATCGACCGGGCGGTGAACTCGGACCTCCAGTGCAATGTGGACGGTTATGTCTTCGACGACGACGAGGAGCTGGGCCTGGAGGTCACCGGGGACACCGGGCTGACCGTGCACACCGGCGCACCGGACCCGATCCTGCCGCTGCGGCTGAGCTTCGTGGAGATGGTGCCGCGCACGACCAGCACCACGGCCAAGGTGCGCGAGCCGATCGGCACCGGGCCCTACGCGATCGAAAGCTGGGAGACCGGGGTGGCGATCACCTTGCGGCGCAACGAGCGGTACTGGGGTGAGCCACCGGCTTTCCCCCGTGCGCGGTACGTCTTCCGCTCCGAGCCGAGCGTGCGCGCGGCGATGATCACCCGTGGTGAAGCCGATCTGGCCACCACGCTCAACCCGGAGGACGCCACCGAGGACAACTCGGTGGCCTACCCCAACAACGAGACCACCGCGCTCCGGCTGGACGGCCGCGAAGCACCGCTCGACGACATCCGCGTGCGCAAGGCCATCGGCCTGGCGGTGGACCGCGAAGGCATCGTGGGCACGCTGCTGGCCGGGCTCGCGGAACCGGCCGCGCAACTGGTGCCGGACGGCGTGGTGGGCTTCAACGCCACGCTGCGTGCCGCGCCCTACGACCCGGAAGCCGCCCGCGCGCTGATCCGGGAAGCCGCCGCCGACGGGGTGCCGGTGGACCGGAAGATCACCCTGATCGCGCGGAACACGCAGTTCCCCAGGGTGGCCGAAACCGCCGAGGCACTGCAGTACGAACTGGCGCAGGTCGGGCTGAACGTGCAGATCCAGATGGCGGACACCGCGGCACACCTGGAGTACCAGCTGCGGCCGTTCCCGGTCGACGCCGGACCGGTGGCGCTGCTGATCATGCACGGCAACCAGGCCGGTGACGCCGCGTTCACCACGAGCCAGTACCTGCGTGCCGGCGGCCCGCAGTCCACCTTCGGCACCCCGGAACTCGACGCCCGGATCACCGAGGCGGGGGCGCTCTCCGGCCCGGCCAGGCAGGACGCGTTCGCCGCCATCTTCGCCGAGCAGAACGAGTCCGTGGCGCAGTACGTGCACCTCGCACACATGCGCGGGCTGCTGGGCCGGTCCCGTGCGGTCCGGTACGAGCCGGATTCCGCCACCGGGGACGAACTGCGCCTGGCCGCCGTGCGGCCCGCCGCCGGGGAGGCCCGCTGACATGGGGACGTTCCTGCGCAAGCGCGTCATCTCCAGCGCCATCCCGCTGGTCTTCGTGGTGCTGGGCGTGTTCTGCCTGGCCCGGCTGACCGGCAACCCGGTCAACCTCTACCTGCCGCTGAGCGCCACCGCCGAGCAGCGCGCCGCCTTCTCCGCCGAGCACGGGTTCGACCAGCCGATCCTGGTGCAGCTCGGGGACTACCTCGGGCAGATCGTCCGGCTCGACTTCGGCACCTCGCTGCGCACCGACCAGCCCGCCGCGGAAATGGTGCTCACCGCCTTCCCGGCCACGCTGCAGCTCGCCGCGGTGACGATGCTCATCGCGACGCTGGGCGCGGTACTGATCGGCTGCCTCGCCGCGTACCGGCCGAATTCGGTGGCGGACCGGATCTCCAGCTTCCTGTCGATGACCGCGGCCAGCATCCCGGACTTCTGGTTCGCCATCATGGGTGTGCTGGTGTTCGGGGTGAGCCTGGCCTGGCTGCCGACCTCCGGGGTGAGCGGCGGCCCCGAGGTGTGGGTGCTGCCGATCGCCACGCTGCTGATCCGCCCGTTCGGCGTGCTCGTCCAGGTGGTGCGCGGCGCGATGGTGGCGGCGTTGTCCGCGCCCTACACCAAGGTCGCGCGCAGCAAGGGCGCGAGCGAGAAGCGGGTGGTGTTCGGGCACGCGCTGCGCAACGCCACCACCCCGGCCCTGACCGTCGCGGGTGATCTCACGATCGGGCTGGTGAACGGGGCCGTGGTGGTGGAGACCATCTTCGGCTGGCCCGGCATCGGCAAGCTGATGATCGACTCGATCCTGCAGCGGGACTTCGCCGTGCTCCAGGCCGCCGTGCTGCTGACCGCGGTGACGATCTTCGTGCTGAACATCGTGATCGACCTCTGCTACGCCCTGCTCGACGCCCGCGTGCGCCAGGTCGTGCCGGCGTGATCGAAGGAGATGCCCCGTGACCTCGAAAACACCTGTCCCGGCCCGCCGGGCCCGCTGGTGGACCCTGCTCGGCCGCGACCGGTTCGCCGTGGTGGCCGCGGTCCTGCTCGGGCTGGTGCTGCTCACCGCGGTGCTCGGCCCGCTGCTCATCGGCGACCGCGCGGTCCGCCAGGACCTGCGGGCCTCACTGCGCCCGCCTTCGTTCGACCACGGTTTCTTCGGCCTGCTCGGCACCGACGTGCTGGGGCGCAGCGTGCTGGCCCGGCTGGTCGACGCCGCCGGGACCACGCTCTCGGTCGCCGTGCCCGCGGTGCTCTGCTCACTGGTGATCGGCGCGACGCTCGGCATGTGGGCCGGTTTCCACGGCGGCCTGCGGGAGAACGTGGCGATGCGGGTCGCCGACGTGATCCTCAGCTTCCCGTCCCTGCTGCTCGCCGTGGTGGTGCTCTACGTCTTCGCGCCCAGCGTCGGCAACATCGTGCTGATCCTGGCGATCGCCCGCATCCCGGTGTACCTGCGTACCGCCCGTGCGGAAGCGGCCGAACTCAAGAGCAGGCTGTTCGTGGACGCGGCCCGGACCTTCGGCGCGACCAGCTGGCCGACGATCTACCGCCACATCCTGCCGATCGCGCTGCCCACCCTGCTGACCGTGGCCACGCTCGACTTCTGCTTCGTCATGCTCACCGAGTCTTCCCTGAGCTTCCTCGGCATCGGCATCCAGCCACCGGAGGTCAGCTGGGGCCTGATGGTCGCGCAGGGCCGCCAGTACCTGCAGACGGCGTGGTGGATCGCGGTGCTGCCGGGCGTGGCGATCGTGGTGACCACGGTGTCCGCCACCGTGCTCGCCGCCTGGGTGCGCCTCGCCACCGACCCGGCCCAGCGCTGGCGGCTGACCCTGCCGCGGCGCGCCCGTCCCACCACCACGGAGGTCACCGCATGAACGCGGCAGCCACAACCGAGTCCACTTCGGACACCACCGCGGCCGTGGCGCTCGAGGTCGACGGGCTCTGCGTCGACCTGCGCACCCCGGCCGGCACGGTCCGCGCGGTGGACCAGGTCAGCTTCTCGGTGCGCCGGGGCCGGACACTGGCGCTGCTCGGCGAGTCCGGCTGCGGCAAGTCGATCACCGCGCAGACCATCGCCGGGCTGCTCGACCCGATCGCCGAGGTGGCGGGCGGCGCGGTCCGGGTGGCGGGCACCGACGTGCTGAAGCTCAGCCGCAGCGAACGCCGTCGGCTGGCCGGGCCGGTGCTGTCGATCGTCTTCCAGGACGCGCTGACCGCGATGAACCCCGTGCAGCCGGTGGGCAGGCAGCTCGGTGAACCGTTCCGCATTCACCGGAAGCTGTCCCGGCGGGCGGCGCGGGAGAAGGCCATCGAGCTGATGGAGACCGTCGGCATCCCCGAACCGCGGGCGCGGGCGCGGTCGTTCCCGCACCAGTTCTCCGGCGGCATGCGGCAGCGGCTGCTGATCGCGATGGCCGTGGCGCTCGGCCCGCAGGTGCTGATCGCCGACGAGCCGACCACCGCGCTCGACGTGACCGTGCAGGCGCAGGTGATGCGGTTGCTGCGCGAGCTGCAGGAGGAGCGTGAGATGGCGCTCGTGCTGATCACCCACGACCTGGCCGTGGTCGCCGAGCAGGCGGACGACGTGGCGATCATGTACGCCGGAAACGTGGTGGAAACCGGGCCGGTGCGCGAGGTCTTCGCCGACCCGCGCCACCCCTACACCCGTGGGCTGCTGGATTCGGTGCCCGAGCACGGGGTTCGCGGGCGGCCGCTGCACGCCGTGCCCGGCAGTCCACCCGAACTCAGCGCGGTACCAACGGGTTGCGTGTTCCAGGCCCGCTGCCCCAAGGCCACCGACCTGTGTGCCGAACAGCGCCCGCGGCTGAGCACCACCGGCTCGTCCCGGTCGGCGGCCTGCCACTTCCCGGAGGAGCTTTCCCATGCCTGACACACTGCTCGAGGTCAGTGGTGTCCGGAAGACCTTCCGGGTGGCCAGGAACCGGCTGACCGCGCTGGACGGGGTCGACCTGCGGATCGGCCGCGGGGAGACCGTCGGCCTGGTGGGGGAGTCGGGGTGCGGCAAGTCCACCCTGGCCCGGGTGCTGATGCTGCTGGAGCGGCCGGACGAGGGCACCGTTTCCTTCGCCGGGGTCGACCCGTTCACCCTGCGCGGCAAGGAACTGCTGGCCTGGCGTCGCCGCGTGCAGATGGTCTTCCAGGACCCGTTCGCCTCGCTGAACGCCCGGATGACCGCGGCCGAGCTGATCGGGGAGCCGTGGCGGACGCACCGCGACGTCCAGCCGACCGCGGCCGCGCGGGCGGCCCGGGTCCGGGAGCTGCTCGACCTGGTCGGCCTGCGTGCCGGTGACGCCGAGCGGTACCCGAACGAGTTCTCCGGCGGGCAGCGCCAGCGGCTGGGGATCGCCCGCGCGCTGGCGCTCGAGCCCGAGCTGATCATCTGCGACGAACCGGTGTCCGCATTGGACCTTTCGGTGCAGGCGCAGGTGCTGAACCTGCTCGCGGAACTGCAGGAGCGGCTCGGCGTGTCCTACCTGTTCATCTCGCACGACCTGTCGGTGGTCCGGCACGTCGCCGACCGGGTTTCGGTGATGTACCTGGGGAAGGTGATCGAGCACGGGCCCGCCGAGGCGGTCTTCGACCAGCCGCTGCACCCGTACACGGCCGCGCTGATGTCGGCCGCGCCGTCGCTGGACGTGTCGGGTTCGGCGCGCCCGGAACGGATCCTGCTCCAGGGCGAACTGCCGTCACCGCTGAACCCGCCGTCGGGCTGCCGGTTCCGGACGCGGTGCTGGCAGGCCACGGACCGGTGCGCGGCCGAAGCGCCACCGGTGGTCTCGCGAGAAGCCCACGAAGGGCTTTGCCACTTCCCGCTGGCCGCCGCCGCGGCGTCCGCGTGAGCGTGCTGCAGTTCGGCCTCCTCTCGGCCGTCGTGCTCGTCGGCGCGCTGCTGCAGGTGTCGATCGGCTTCGGGCTCGGGATGCTGGCCGCGCCGGTGATCGCGCTGGTCGACCCGGGCCTGATCCCGGTGGTGCTGCTCCTGCTGGCGACCGGGGTGACCGCGGCGACCGTGCTGATCGAGCGCGCGCACCTGGACCTGCGTGGCGCGGGCTGGGCACTCGGCGGCCGGGTGCCCGGCACGATCGCCGGTGCCGCACTCGTGGCGTTCCTGCCGGCGCGGGCGCTCGCACTGTGCGTCGCCGGGGTGGTGGTGCTCGGGGTGGTCGCGAGCCTGCGCGGGTTCCGGCCGCACCCGACCCCGCGGGCGGTGGCGCTGGCCGGGGCGGCGTCCGGGCTGATGGGCACCGCCACCTCGATCGGCGGGCCGCCGATGGCGCTGGTCTGGCAGCGCTACGCCGGGCCGCGGCTGCGTGGCACGATGAGCGCCTTCTTCCTGGTCGGTTCGCTGCTGAGCCTCGGCGCGCTGGCCATCGCCGGCGTGGTGCACGCCGAAACCCTGCGGTACTCGGCTTTCCTGGCTCCCGCCGCCGCGGCCGGGGTGCTGCTGGCGCGCCCGCTGTCCCGGTGGCTCGACCCGGACCGGACGCGCTGGATCGCCATGGCACTGGCCGTCACCGGCGCCGCCACGCTCACCGTGCGGCAGTTCCTCTGACCACGTTGATCAGCGGCTGCCCGGCGGTGAGGCGGGCGATGTTGCCGGCGATCTCCCTGGCACGGCCGGTGAAGGTCTCGCGCGTGTGCCCGGAATGGTGCGGGGTCAGCACCACGTTCTCCAGCTCGTGGAACGGCCGCGTGTACCCGGTGGCACCACCACCGTCCTTGGGGTGGCTCCACCAGACGTCCAGCGCGGCCCCGCCCAGCTGTTCTTCGACCAGTGCCTCGAAAAGCGCGTTCTCGTCGACGAGCGGGCCGCGTGCGACATTCACCAGCAGGGCGTCCGGGCGCATCATGGCCAGTTCCTCGGCACCGATCAATCCCTTGGTGGCCGGGGAAAGCGGCACGGTGAGCACCACGACGTCGGAGTCGGCCAGCAGTTCGGGCAGCCGGTCGTCACCGTCCACTTGGGTCAGTGCCAGGTCGTCGGGCAGCGGGGTGCCCGGGTTGCGCCGGACCGCGCGGACGCGCATGCCGAGTGCGCTGCCCGCCCGTGCCACCTGCCTGCCGATCTCGCCGAAACCGACCAGCCCGAGCGTCCGCCCGGCCAGCGTGCCGCCAAGCGGTACAGCCGGATCGAGCGCGACGGACTCCCACTTCCCGATGCGCAGCAAGCGATCCGCCCGCAGCACCCGGCGGGACAGCATGAGCGCCACCATCACCACGTGCTCGGCGATGGACCGGCCGTGGTGGAAGGTGTTGCACACGGTGGTGCCGGGCGCGAGCGCGTCCAGCGGGATGCGGTCCAGCCCGGCGCCGGTGACGTGCACCAGGCGTAAGCCAGCGCCCGCCTCGGCCATCGGCCCGGTCATCCGGGAGGCCACCAGCACGTCCGCGCCGGCGAGCCGCGCCACCACCTCGGCGTCCGGGCGGCCCGCGAGGAACTCCCAGTCGTGGCCGTCACCGCCGTCACGGGTCAGTTCGCCGGTGAACCGGCTCAGGATCGGGTCGGTCAGGAGGATGCGCACCGCGTCACCAGCGCGGTGCGGCCGGGTCGAACCCGGGCTCGAAGCGGCGGAAGTAGCCGGTGTCGTCGCGTTCCCGGATGCCGCAGGAGAGGTATTGCTCGTGCATTCGCGCCAGCGCGTCGCGGTCGAGTTCGACGCCGAGGCCGGGTGCGGTGGGCACGGCGACCGAGCCGCCTTCGAAGGCGAGCGCGCCGGGCACGATCACGTCGTCGGCCGGATCCTTCCACGGCCAGTGCGTGTCGCAGGCGTAGCTCAGGTTCGGGGTGGCCGCGGCGAGGTGGGTCATCGCGGCGAGGCTGATGCCGAGGTGCGAGTTGGAGTGCATGGACAGGCCCATGCCGAAGGTGTCGCAGATCCGCGCCAGCGAGCGGGACCGGTCCAGCCCGCCCCAGAAGTGGTGGTCGGACAGGATCACCTGCACCGCGTCCGCCGCCACGGCCGGTTTCACCTGGTCGAAGGCGACCACGCACATGTTGGTGGCCAAGGGCATGGAGACCTCGCGCGCCACCGCCGCCATGCCCTCGATGCCGGTGGTCGGGTCCTCCAGGTACTCGAGCACGCCGTCGAGTTCGCGGCCGACGCGGATCGAGGTCTCGACGCTCCAGGCGCCGTTCGGATCGATCCGCAGTGGATGGTCGGGGAAAGCCTTGCGCAGCTCGAGAATCGCCTCGACCTCGGCGTCGGGCGCGAACACCCCGCCCTTCAGCTTGATCGCGCTGAAGCCGAATTCGCCGATCATCCGCTCGGCCTGGGCGACCAGCTGCCCGGGGTCGAGCGCGGCGCCCCAGGCGTCGTCCTCGAACCCGGGGTGCCCGGCCCACTTGTAGAACAGGTAGGCGCTGTAGTCGACGCGGTCGCGGACCGCGCCGCCGAGCAGATCGCTGACCGGGCGGCCGATCGCCTTGCCCTGGATGTCGAGGCAGGCGACCTCGAACGGCGACAGCACCCGGTCCGCGGTCCGGCTGCCGGTGACCATCCCGCTCATCCCGTGCCCGCCTGTGCCGGTGTCCGCGGCGAGCGCCACGCGGATCCGGCGGGCGATCTCCTGCACGTGCCACACGTCCACGCCGTCGAGTCCGGCGGCGGCCAGCCGGAGGCGGTCGAGGTGGCCGGCGTCGCCGTAGGTCTCGCCGAGGCCGGTCAGCCCGGAGTCGGTGACCAGTTCGACGATCGCGCGCAGGGCGAACGGTTCGTGCACGCCGACCGTGTTGAGCAGCGGCAGGTCCGCGAACGCCACCGGCGTGACGCGGACTTCCCGGATGCGGTGGGCCTCGGTGTTCGGCACAGGGGAACCTCCCGGCGGACGGCTGGGTCCCCGGCAGCCTAACCGCTACCTGTTCACATGTGAAGACAGCTGATACAAATGAAGACGGCTCAGGCGTCTCCGGTGCCTCCGAGTTCGGCCGCCATGGCGGCTTCGTCGATGGTTTCGCGGGCCTTCCGCATCGCGCCGAGGATTTCGGCCTCGCGTTGCGGGGTGAGGCGGGCCAAGGGGACCGAGCAGCTGATCGCGTCCGTGGCCGGGGCCGAGTAGTGCAGTGGGAGGGCGAAGCACTGCACCCCCAGGCTGTTCTCCTGACGGTCCACCGCGAACCCGCGTTCGCGGATTTCGGTGAGGTCGTCGAGCAGGGCGGCCCGGTCGGTGTGCGTGTTCGGCGTCAGCGCGGTCAGCTCGGCGGGCAGGTGCTCGTCCACCTCGTCCGTCTCGAGTTCGGCCAGCAGTGCTTTGCCGAGCGCGGTCGAGTAGGCGGGCAGGTGGCGGCCGACGCGGCTGTGCGGGCGCAGGTACTGGCTGGAGGCGCGGGTGACCAGGTAGACCACCTTGTCGCCGGAGAGCCTGCCCAGGTGGAAGGTCTCGTCGAGCTGCTCGCCGAGCATGTCCAGCACCGGCTTGGCGATGCGGACGCAGGGATCGGTGTCGAGGTAGGTGGTGCCGGCGAGCAGGGCGCGGATGCCGATGCCGTAGAGGGTGCCCGAGGCGTCCGTGCGCACCCAGCCGTACTTGACCAGGGTGCGCAGCAGGGCGTAACAACTGCTGCGGGGCATGTCGAGCGCTTCGCTGATCTCACGCAGCCGCGCCGGGCGGTTCCGCCGGGCGGCCAGCAGCTCCAGCAACTCCAGGGTGCGGGCCGCCGACTTCACTTCGCGGACACCGCCACCGGGGAGCTCGGGCGGTGCGGTCATCGATGCCCTCCTGCCTGCGATCGGGAGGCACCACGTTACCGGTCGCGTGCCGCCCCCAGCGCGGTGGCGACGCGGATAGGCTGCCTGGTCATGAAGGCGGCGCTGGTGATCGTCGATGTGCAGGACACGCTGCTCCCGCTCGTCCGGCGCGGGGAGGAACTGGCGGACCGGATCGCCGCGCTGGCCCGGGAACTCCGGCCGGGCGGCACGCCGGTGGTGGCGTTGCAGCAGGTCTTCGACCCCGAGTCGCCGGTCAGCACGCGCCTCGGTCTTGAGCCGTCCGACGTGGTGATCCGCAAGACGGCGACCGACGCCTTCTACGACACCGAACTCGCCGCGCTGCTCACCGGCTGGGGCGTGGACACCATCGTGCTGACCGGGCTCGCCACCGACTACTGCGTCGACGCGACCGCGCGGTCCGCGCTGAGCCACGGCCTGGACGTGGTTCTGGTCAGCGACGGGCACGCCCCGGCCGCCGACGGTGATCCCGAAGCGGGCCTGACCGCCGAGCAGGTCGTCGACCGGCACAACCGGATCCTGAGCACCGCCGTCCACCCCGGCGGCACGCTGCGCCTGTGCCCGGCGGCGGAGCTTCCGGCGCTGGTCCTCCGCTAGGGTTCGTGCGGTGGAACCTGGTGAGGTGATCGCGGGTCGCTACCGGCTGGTGTCGCTGCTCGGCCGGGGCGCGATGGGCGTGGTGTGGCTGGCGCACGACGACCGCCTCGATCGCCGCGTGGCGGTGAAGCAGCTGCTGGTCGACACCGGGAACGCCGAGGACGCCGTCGCGCGGGCGATGCGTGAGGGCCGCAACGCCGGTCGCCTGCGGCACCCGAACGCGATCGCCGTGCACGACGTGGCCGAGCACGAGGGGCGCCCGTGCCTGGTGATGGAGTACCTGCCGTCGAAGAGCTTCGGCGCGCTGCCGGGCCTGGGACCACGCGAAGTGGCGAAGATCGGCGCGCAGCTGGCTTCCGCGCTGGAGGCCGCGCACGAGGCGGGCATCGTGCACCGCGACATCAAGCCCGACAACGTCCTGATCGCCGAGGACGGCACCGCGAAGATCACCGACTTCGGCATCTCCCGCGCGGCGGGCGACGCCTCGGTGACCGCGACCGGGGTGCTGGCGGGCACACCCGCCTACCTGGCCCCCGAGGTCGCGCGCGGCGGTGAAGCAGACAGCCGGTCGGACGTGTTCTCCCTCGGCGCCACGCTCTACGCGGTGCTCGAAGGCGGGCCGCCGTTCGGTGTCGACGACAACGCGATCGCGATGCTGCACAAGGTCGCCGGCGACACGATCACCCCGCCGCGCCGGGCGGGTGAGCTGACCGGCGCGCTGCAGTGGCTGCTGCACCGCGACCCGGGCGCGCGCCCGGACATGCGGGCCGCGCGGGAGATGCTGGCCGCCGCTGCCGAAGGCCGCCCGGTGGCACCGCCGTCACCGCAGACGCTCCTGTTGCCCGCACGGCGCGGGTTTTCCCGCCGGACGGCGGTCACCGGTGTGGCGGCCGCGGCGCTGGTCACGGCCGGTGTGGTGGCCGGCGTGCTGATCAACGGCCCGGGCCCGGCCGGCACACCGGTGGATGCCGCCCCCGCGTCCTCGCCTGCTTCGTCCGCGCCGCCCGCGCCGACGTGCACGGCCCAGTTCACCGTGGCGGGCAGCTGGCCGGGTGGTTACCAGGCCGGGGTGAGCGTGCGCAACGACGGCTCCGACCGGCTGACCGGCTGGGAGGTGAGCTGGGAATTGCCTGGCGGGCACCGGATCGCGCACCTCTGGAACGGCAAGTTCACCCAGGACGGCGAGGCGGTGACCGTCACGAACGCCGACTACAACGTCTCGATCGACGCCGGTGGTTCCGTCGAGCTCGGGATGACGGTGATCGCTTCGGAGGACGACACCAGGCCCGCGCCCGGGCTCCGGTGCCGGGAGTTGTGATCAGGCGAACCGGCCGTCCTCGCGGTGGATCCAGTACCGGCGCAGCATCCGCAGGACCACGGACACCTGGAGTGCGCTGATCCCGGGCAGCGGCGCCAGGTCCCGGGTGAGGAAGTCGGCCATCTCGTCCTCGTTCCGGAAGACGCCCTGGTGGATCACCGAGGTGGTGCCCGCGACGATCGAGACGTACCGCGCGGAGGGGTGGCGGGCCAGTTCCTCCGCGACCGCCTGGATGGCGCCGGGGGAGATGGTCAGCGCGATGATCACCTCCAGGCCGTAGCCGAGCAGCGCGGGTTCCACCTCGACCCGCGGCCGGACGAGGCCGCGGCGCAGGATCGACTGGATCAGCCGGTAGGTCGTGGACTGGCTGAGGCCGAGCACCCGGCCCGCCTCCGCGGCGGTGATCCGCCCGTCCTGTTGTAATAGCGCTATCACCCGCCGCTCGTCCTCGCCGACCTTCGAGCCACCGGGGCTGTCCGATGGCGTGACGGCGTCCTCCGCTTGGGAGAGCGTGGCCACCTGGGTGTCGTCGAGCCGGTGCAGCCGCCACGAATCGGCTCTGGTCAACGCCCGCAGGACCAGTTCCGAATGTGTTCCGGCCACGCCGGGCACGCTCGGGATGCGTTCGGTCAGCAGTTCCCTTGCACGCGCGCGGTCGGTGTCGTGCACGGCGAGGTAGACGTCGGACCGGCCGGAAGTCTCCGCCACGAGCTGAGCTTCCGGGAGCTGCGCGAGTGCGTGCGCCACCTCGCCCACCGAGCCCGGTCGCGTGGTCACCCAGACGTGCCGTGGATTGCCCTCGGCCCTGGCCGCCCATTCGACCTGGCCGATCACCCGCAGGATCCGCTGTTCCTCCAGTCGGGCCAGCCTGCGCCCCACCGTGCTGGAGGACATGCCGAGCGCGTCGGCCAGTACGGCGACGGACGCCCGCGGCGCGACTTGGAGCGCGGCGACCAGGTCGAGATCGGCTTCGTTGAGCACGTCTGACTGTATCACCCAGATTGACGATCAATGTGACTGAAACCGGCGGCCTGAGGTTCGAGCTTGCACTATTCGGCCAGATACCCGTCTAATGGGCCCGCAAACCCCGGGAAGGAGACGCCGCCGATGAGCACCAGCCCAGCCAAGCCGGCTTCGAGAGTGCTGAACCTGCTGCTGCGCGCCCTCGACGGCGTCGAGCGCCTCGGCAACAAGCTGCCGCACCCGTTCTGGCTCTTCGTCATCCTGAGCGGGGTGCTGGCGCTGGCCAGCTGGGGCCTGTCCGCGGCCGGGGTGTCGGCGGTGAACCCGGCGACGGACAAGACCGTGGCCGCGAAGAACCTGCTCTCCGTCGACGGCGTGCGGATGATGGTCGAGGACGTGGTCAAGAACTACACCGCGTTCCCGCCGCTGGGCACGATCCTGGTGGTCATGCTGGGCGTGGCGGTCGCCGAGCGCTCCGGGCTGCTCGCCGCGGTGCTCCGGTCCGGGGTGTCGAAGGTGTCGCCGCGGTGGGTCACCTTCGCGCTGGCGTTCACCGGCATGGTCTCGCACGTGGCCTCCGACGCCGCGTACGTGGTGCTGATCCCGTTGGGCGCCATGGCTTTCCGGGCGGTGGGCCGCAGCCCGATCCTCGGCATCGTGGTGGCGTTCGTGTCCATCTCGGCCGGGTACGACGCCAGCCCGCTGATCACCCCGTCCGACGCGATCCTGTCCGGGCTGACCACCGCCGCCGCGCACACGATCGACCCCGCGTACGTGGTGACGCCGCTGGACAACTACTTCTTCTCGCTGGCGTCGTCGTTCGTGCTGGCCGCGGTGATCACGCTGGTGACGGAGAAGGTGCTGGCCCGCCGGGCCGAAGCGATGCCGGTGGATGAGGACGCCGAACAGGACGATCTCGGCTCGCTGGAGCTGAGCACCGAAGAGCGGCGCGGGCTGCGTGCCGCGCTCATCGCGCTGGTGGCCGTCGTGCTCGCGCTGGTGCTGGCGGTCCTGCCCTCGGGGTCACCGCTGCGTGGCGAAGACGGCAGCATCGTGGAGTCGCCGCTGCTCACCTCGATCTCGATCTTCCTTGCGCTGGCGTTCTTGGCCGCGGGCTGGGCATACGGCAAGGCGGCGGGGACGGTGACCAGCAGCCGCGACATCCCGGGGTTCATGGCGCACGGGTTCAAGGAGATGGCGCCGATCCTGGTGCTGTTCTTCGCCATCTCGCAGTTCCTGGCCTACTTCAAGTGGACCGGCATCGGGGAGATCACCGCCATCCACGGCGCCGGTGTGCTGAAGTCCGCCGGGGTGTCCGGGCCGGTGATCCTGCTGGGCATCCTGCTCGTGGTCACCGTGATCAACCTGATCGTGACCAGCGGCTCGGCGCAGTGGGCGCTGGTCGGCCCGGTGTTCGTGCCGATGCTGATGCTGCTCGACATCCCGCCGGAGACCACCCAGGCGCTCTACCGCATCGCCGACTCCTGCACCAACGCGATCACCCCGATGAGCCCCTACTTCGTGATGGCGCTGGGTTTCCTGCAGCGCTACCGCCGCTCGGCAGGCATCGGCTCGCTGCTGTCGATGACCATCCCGCTGGCACTGACCCTGCTCGCCGTCTGGACCGTGTTGTTCTTCGTGTTCTGGGTGTTCGGCATCCCGCTCGGCCCCGGCGCACCCGTCCGCTAGAAAGGAATCCCGTGTCACCTGCCGACTGGGCCCAGCGCGCCCTGCCCGCGATGCTCGACGACCTGAAGACGATCGTCGAACTGGAGACGCACAGCTACGACAAGCCCCTGCTCGACCGCGGCCTCGACACCCTCCGGTCGTGGATCGCCGAGCGGCTCGGCGCGCCCGAGCACGAAATCCGGCACAGCGACACGACGCGCGGTGACGTGCTCGAACTGACCTACCCGGGCACCGCGCCCGGGACGGTCCTGCTGATGAGCCACTACGACACGGTCTGGCCGACGGGCACCCTCGCCGGCTGGCCGTTCACCATCGAGGACGGCCGGATCAGCGGGCCCGGCGCGTTCGACATGAAGCTCGGCCTGGTGCAGTCGGTGTGGGCGCTGCGCGGGCTGCGGGAGCTGGGGCTGCCGCACCCGTCGGTCAAGTTCCTGTTCAACGGGGACGAGGAGATCGGCAGCACGTTCTCGCGGCCGCACATCGAGGCGGCCAGCGAGGGCACGCTGGCGAACCTGGTCTTCGAGGCGTCCTTGGACGGCAAGGTGAAGACGTCGCGCAAGGGTGTGGGCCTGTTCGACGTGACGGTCACCGGCGTGGAGGCGCACGCCGGGCTCGATCCGTACAAGGGCGCGAGCGCGATCCACAGCCTGGCCGAGATCGTCACGCAGGTCGCCGCGGCGGGCTCGCGGGAGCGCGGCACGACGGTGAACGTGGGCACCATCAGCGGTGGCACCGGGAGGAATGTCACGGCGGGGCAGGCCGTCTGCGGGATCGACGTGCGGGTCGCCGAGCCGTCGGAGATGCGGCGCATCGACGAGGTCTTCGCCGGGTTGCGGGCGAGCGATCCCCGCGTCACCGTCGAGGCCACCGGCGACTGGAACCGCCCGCCGATGACCCCGAACGCACCCTCGCAGGCGTTGTTCGAGAAGGCGCAGGCGGTGGCGGACGGCCTCGGCTGGTCGCTCGAAGACGCCACGGTCGGCGGCGCCAGCGACGGCAACTTCGTTTCAGCGCTGGGCCGCCCGGTCCTGGACGGCATGGGCGCGGTGGGCGGCGGCGCGCACGCGCGGCACGAGCACGTGCTGGTGGAGCACATCCCGCACCGGACCGCGCTGACCATCGGCCTGATCACCGCGCTGACCGCGGGGTAAACGGCACACTGGGGGCCGTGACGACGGAGAAGGTGCGGCTTTCCGTCCTGGACACCGCGCCGATCGTGCAGGGGTCCACGCCGAAGCAGGCGCTGGAGCACACGGCCGACCTCGCGGTGCTGGCCGATTCGCTGGGCTACCACCGGTACTGGGTGCCCGAGCACCACGGCATGCGCGGGGTCGCCAGTTCGGCTCCGGCCGTGCTCGTCGGCCACCTCGCCCAGGTGACGCGGCGCCTGCGGGTCGGGGCGGGTGGGGTGCTGCTGCCCAACCACGCCCCGCTCGTGGTGGCCGAGCAGTTCGGCACGCTGGCCGCGCTCCACCCGGGACGGATCGACCTCGGGATCGGCCGGGCCCCGGGAGGCCCACCGGCGGCGGTGGCGGCCGTCCGTTCCGGGCGGACGGCCGGGCCGTTCCGCGCTCAGGTGGAGGAGCTGCGCGCGTATCTCGTCGAGGAGGCGGACGTTCCCGCGATCCCCGTGGTGGGCGGTAATGCCCCGGCGCTCTGGCTGCTCGGCAGGTCCGGCGACAGCGCCGAACTCGCCGCCGAACTCGGGCTGCCGTACGCCTTCGCCCACCACCTGACCCCCGACCTGCGACCGGCGACGCTGGTCAGCGTGTCCGTCATCGCCGCGGACACCGACGAGCGCGCGGAATGGCTCGCCGGTTCGACGCGGATGAAGGTGCACAGCCGACTCCGCGGCCACCGGATCCAGCTGCCCAGCCCGGAAGACGCCGGCCACTACGACAGTCCGGTCACCGGGGCCCGGGTGCTCTGCGGAAGCCCGGAAACGCTGCTGCCGCAACTGCAAGCCGTCCTGGACGGCAGCGGCGCCGGAGAACTGATGATCACCACGCCGGTGTACCACCACGAAGACCGGCGCCGCTCCTACGAACTCCTCGCCCCACTCACCACCCGGCTGACACCCGGCCCAATGCTATGAGTGGGGCATTACTTGCGTTCATTGCAAGTAATGCCCCACTCATAGCATTCGCCTTCCACCTTCGGCTGAGGCCGTGACTGTGTGATTCGGCTGCCTGAGTGTGTGATTCGGCTGCCTGGGTGTGGGGTTCGGCTGCCTGAACGTGGAACTCGGCTGCGGGAACGTGCGACTCGCCCGGGGGCGGGAGTGCTGGCACGCGGCGCCTACGATCGGCGGGTGGCTGAGCCCCGAGGAACCGACGCGCCGCCGGATGATCTGCTGTCGTTCGTGGAGGTCGCGCTCGATCGGACGCAGGAACGCCTGCCCGGCACGGATCGCGCGGCGATGGCCATGGTGCTGATGATCCACCGGGTGGCGAACGCGCTCGTCTACGACCTCGAATCCACTGTCCACCGGCCCGCCGGGTGGAGCTGGTCGGCCTTCCGGCTGGTGTTCACGCTGTGGGTTTCCGGGCCGCAGGAACCGAGCCGCGCCGCGGAGCTGACCGGGATGAGCCGCGCCGCGGTGTCCAGCCTCGCCAAGACGCTCACCACCTCCGGCTTGCTCGACCGGGTGCCCGACGGCCGCGATCGCCGCACCGTGCTGCTGGCGCTCACCGACACCGGCAGGCAGCGGCTCGAGGAGACCTTCCGCCGCCACAACGAGCGCGAAGCGGCCTGGGCCGGACTGCTCGAACCCGGCGAACTCGAGGTGCTCAACCGCGTCCTCGGCAAGCTCGCGTCGGCCGCGCACACCGAGGACTGGGTCAACCTCCGCTTCTAGAAATGTGACCCAGGTCACTGGCGTTCCCCGCGGTGGTCCCGTACGTTCCCCGGTAATCAAACCTTTGATTATCTCCCGACGCCGGGAAGGGACTGCCAATGACGCTCAGCCCCAGCACCGTCCCCACCAGCCCCGCGCAACTGCGGCGCGTGGTGGGCGCCAGCCTGGTCGGCACCACGATCGAGTGGTACGACTTCTTCATCTACGCCTCCGCCGCCGGCCTGGTGTTCGGCAAGCAGTTCTTCCCGGCGCTCGACGGCACGGCGGCGCTGCTGGCCTCGTTCGCCACGCTCGGCGTCAGCTTCGTCGCCCGGCCCATCGGCGGCATCGTCGCCGGGCACCTGGGGGACCGGTACGGGCGCAAGGTCGTGCTGGTGGCCACGCTCCTGCTGATGGGCGTCTCCACGGTCGGCGTCGGCCTGCTCCCCGCGTACGCGTCGATCGGCGTGGCCGCACCGGTGCTGCTCGTCGTTCTCCGCCTGCTGCAAGGACTTTCCGCCGGTGGCGAGTGGGGCGGGGCCGCGCTGATGTCGGTGGAGCACGCGCCACCCGGCCGTCGCGGCTTCTTCGGCTCGTTCCCGCAGATCGGCGTGCCGATCGGCCTGCTGCTGGCGAACCTGGTCTTCTTCGCCGTCTCGGCCACGACGACCGAGGAGCAGTTCCAGTCGTGGGGCTGGCGCGTGCCGTTCCTGCTGTCGGTGGTGCTGATCGGCGTCGGGTTCTTCGTGCGCGCCAAGGTTTCCGAGAGCCCGGTGTTCACCGAACTGCGTGACCGGCGGACCCGGCGGTCGGCGCCGCTGCCGCGACTGTTCCGGGCGCACCGGCGGGAACTGCTCGTCGCGATCGGCCTGTTCATCGCCAACAACATGGTCGGCTACATCCTGATCGCGTTCATCAACTCCTACGGCACCCGCACCCTGGGCCTGTCGAGCTCGTCGATGTTGTTCACGGGCATGGTCGGCGCGGTGGCCTGGGGCGTGTTCACCCTCCTGGCCGGACGGTGGTCCGACACCTGGGGCCGCCGCCGCACCTACCTCGTCGGCACGATCGCGATGGCGGCGTGGACCTTCCCGTTCTTCCTGCTCTTCGACACCCGCTCGATGCCGCTGATGCTGTTGTCGGTGGTCGTGCTCGCGTTCGGGCTCGGCCTGACCTATGGCCCGCAGGCCGCGACCTACGCCGAACTGTTCCCGGCTTCGGTGCGCTACAGCGGCGTTTCCTTCGCGTACGCCTTCGGCGCGATCCTCGGCGGCGGGTTCGCGCCCCTGGTCGGAACCTGGCTGATCGGCGTCACTGGCACGTCTTTGTCGGTGTCGGCCTACATGCTGCTCGCCTGCCTGGTCACCCTCGCCGCCGTGCTCGCGCTACGGGAACGTCCCGCCGCCGAGCGCGAGGCGTTCGTGCTGGCGACCGACTGACCACCGCACCGCGAAAGGAAAACCGATGGCCAAGCCATTCGCCTCGTCCGCCGACACCGCCGTCAAGGAGCAGACCCTCGAGGTGCTCGCCGACGGCGTCTACGCCCTCACCGCGGAGGGTGATCCGAACATCGGCGCGATCGAGGGCGAGGACTTCCTGGTCTGCTTCGAAGCGCTCGCCACCCCGGTCGCCGCGCGGAAATGGCTGGCGAAGCTGCGGGAGCACACCGGCAAACCGGTGCGTTACCTGGCGCTGAGCCACTACCACGCGGTGCGGGTGCTCGGCGCCAGCGCGTTCGACGCGGAAACGATCGTGGCGCACGAAACCACCGCCGCGCTCGTCGCCGAGCGGGGTTTGCAGGACTGGGAAAGCGAGTTCGCGCGCATGCCGCGGCTGGCCGAGGCCGCCGAATCCGTACCCGGCCTCACCTGGCCCACGCTCACCTTCGCCGACCGCCTCACCATCGACCTCGGTGGCGATCGCGGTGAGCTGGTGCTGCAGTGGCACGGCCGCGGGCACACCGAGGGCGACATCACCGCGTGGCTGCCGCGGCAGAAGATCCTCTTCGCCGGTGACCTCGTGGAGGCCGAGGCCGCGCTGTACACCGGAGACGCGTTCCACCGCGATTGGGCGACCGGCACGCTGGACGCGGTGAAGGCGCTCGGGGCCGAGCAACTGGTCGGCGGCCGTGGCGCGGTCAGCCGGGGGCGGGAGGCCGTCGACGCCGCGATCGAGCAGACGCGCGGTTTCCTCGACGTGATGATCCGTGAAGTCGGTGCTGTACAACAGCGTGGTGGCACGCTCAAGGAAGCTTTCGAGGCCACCCACGCGGCGCTGGCCGGCGACTACGGCCACTGGCCGATCTTCGAGCACTGCCTGCCGTTCGACGTGTCGCGGCTCTGGGACGAGCTGTCCGGCGTCGAGCGGCCGGTGATCTGGACCGCCGAACGTGACCGCGAGGTGTGGGCGCAGTTGCAGGGCTGACCGGAGGGAAGCTTGATGCGCAACGAATCCTGGCCGCTCGAGCCGGTGCTCGTCCTGGGCGCCGGTCCGGTCGGCCAGACCACGGCCCTGCTGCTCGCGCGGTGGGGGGTGCCGTCGATCGTGCTCGACCGGCGCCCGGCCCGCGATCTGGCCGGGTCCAAGGCGATCTGCCAGCAGCGGGACGTGCTTGACGTCTGGGAGGCGGTCGGCGCCGGCCGCCGGATCGCGGCCGAGGGCGTCACCTGGACGACAGCCCGTACCTTCCACCGGGACGCCGAGCTGTTCAGCTACGAGTTCGCCGAGCCGGGCACGCCGGTGTTCCCGCCGTTCGTGAACCTCTCGCAGACCCGCACCGAGGAGATCCTGGACGAGCGGATCGCCGCCGAACCACTGGTGGACCTGCGCTGGGGCCACGAGGTCACCGACATCGACCAGGACGCGGCCGGTGTGACAGCGCGCCTGGCCGGCGGCCGGACGCTGCGCGGGTCCTACCTGGTCGTGTGCGCGGGGGCACGCAGTGACGAGCTGCGCCGCCTGCTCGGCGTGACCTTCGAGGGCGAGTCCTTCGACGACCGGTTCCTCATCTGCGACATCCGCGCCGAGCTGCCCGGCTGGGCCACGGAACGGCGGTTCTACTTCGACCCGGCGTGGAACCCCGGCCGCCAGGTGCTCATCCACCCGTGCCCGGGGTCGACCTTCCGGATCGACTGGCAGGTGGCGGCCGGTTACGAGCTGGAGGCCGAGGTGGAATCCGGCGCGCTGGACGCGCGGATCCGCCGGATCATCGGCGACCGCGACTACGAGATCGTCTGGAAATCGGTCTACCGCTTCCATTCACGGGTGGCGGACCGCATGCGCCGCGGCCGGGTGCTCATCGCCGGGGACGCGGCACACCTGGTCTCGCCGTTCGGCGCGCGTGGCCTGAATTCCGGCGTCGGCGACGCGGAGAACGCCGCGTGGAAGCTCGCCTACGTCGGGCACGGCTGGGCTCCGGAGGAACTGCTCGAGACCTACCACGACGAACGGCATGCCGCGGCGCTCGAAAACATCGCCGTCACCACCGCGACGATGGATTTCCTCGTGCCCGCGGACGAAACGCGGGCGCGGCGGCGAACCGAGGTGCTCGAACGGGCGGCCACGGACCAGGACGCGCGGGCGAGCGTGGATTCCGGGCGGCTGGCCGAGCCGTTCTGGTACGTCGATTCCCCGTTGACCACCCCGGATCCGCGCCGCCCGTTCGCCGGACGACCACCGCGTGGCGAGGCGCCACCGGCCGGGCCGGGGGTGTTGGTGCCGGACGCGCCCGTCGTCCTGCCGGGCACCGGTCCGACGCGCATCCGGGCCCTCGCGCGAGACGGCTTCCTGCTGCTGGCCGGTGCCGGATTCGGCCCCACGGTGGCCGTCCGCGTGCTGAAGCTGGCCGAAATCGATCCGGAAGGAGCGCTCACCGCCGCGCTGGGGGCCAGGCCCGAGGAGGCCTGGCTCATCCGCCCGGACGCCCACATCGCCGCCGTGCTCACCGATCCGGCGGACCTTCCGGCGGCACTCGCGCGGGCACGCGGCTCGCTAGAGTGGAGCCCGTTTGCCGCCGGTACCGACTGACGAGGATGTCCCAGTGCTGATTCCCGCTGTCGTAAGTCACCTCTGCGACGACGCCGCCGTGTTCCCGCCCGGCCTGGCCCCGCTCCCGGACGCCGTCCGGGCCTACCGCGAACGGGCTGACGCCTGGTACGTGGAGCTGGTCGGCCCGCTCGTGCTGTCGGCCGCGGCGCTGCCGAAGCTCGGCCCGCTCCTGCCGGACGACGGCTCGCGGCTGCCGTTGTCGGTGACGCTGCCGGAAGGCCCGGCCGGTCTGCCCGACGCCTTGGCGACCGCGGCCAGGCTGCCGGTCGAGGTGCGGTCGGTGGAGGTCGCCGTGCCCGGCGACCTGTCCACGAGCGAGTTCCTGACCCGGCTCGACGGCGTGCCCGAGCTCGATGTCTACGTCGAAGTCCCGCGGGATGATCGCCGTCCGAAGATCCTGGACGGGATCGCCGGACGGTACCGGGCCAAGTTCCGGACCGGGGGCGTGCGGGCGGAGATGTACCCCGGCGAAGCCGAACTGGCCGCCGCGATCGCCGCGGTGGTCGAGGCGGGCGTGCCGTTCAAGGCGACCGCCGGGCTGCACCACGCCGTGCGCAACACCGACCCGGAGACCGGGTTCGAGCAGCACGGCTTCCTCAACGTCCTGCTCGCCACCGACAGCGTGCTGGACGGTGGTTCCACCGAGGACGCCGCCGCGGTCCTGGCCGAACGCGACGGTGCCAAGATCGCCGGTACGCTCGCGGCGCTCGGGCCGCGGCGCGTGGCGGCGGCCCGCGCGGCCTTCACCTCGTTCGGCACCTGCAGCATCACCGACCCGCTCACCGAACTGGTGGAGCTGGGCCTTGTCACCGCGCCGCGACCCGGCGCCGGTACGGAAGGATCGACCGCATGACCGTCATCGAGCTCCCGGACGGCTCGCCGTTCGGCCACGACAACCTGCCGTACGGGGTGTTCTCGCGGCCCGGCGAAGCAGTGTCTTCCCGGCGGGTCGGCGTCCGCCTCGGCGACTCCGTCGTGGACCTGGCGATCCTGCTCGGCGAAGATGATTTTGCCGCTCCCACGCTGAACCCGTTCCTCGCGCAGGGCCGCCCCCGCTGGGACGAGGTGCGTGCCCGGCTCGGTGAACTGCTCGCCGGTGACGTCCCCGATGAGGCGGTCCACCCGGTCGCCGAAGTGGAACTGCACCTGCCGTTCGAGGTCGCGGACTACGTGGACTTCTACGCCTCCGAGCACCACGCCGCCAACCTCGGGCGGCTGTTCCGGCCGGATTCCGAGCCGTTGATGCCGAACTGGAAGCACCTGCCCGTGGGCTACCACGGCCGCGCCGGCACCGTGCTGGTCTCCGGCACCGAGATCGTGCGCCCGTGTGGTCAGCGCAAGGCGCCGGACGAGACCGCGCCGACCTACGGGCCGAGCCGCCGCCTGGACATCGAGGCCGAACTCGGGTTCGTCGTCGGTGCCGGTTCGCCGTTGGGCGGGCGCATCGGCGTGGACGAGTTCGACGACCACGTCTTCGGCGCGGTGCTGGTCAACGACTGGTCCGCCCGCGACCTGCAGGCCTGGGAGTACGTGCCGCTCGGTCCGCACCTGGGCAAGAGCTTCGCCACCTCGATCTCGCCGTGGGTGGTGCCGATGGCCGCGCTCGCCGCCGCCCGCGTCCCGCTGCCCGGCCAGGACCCCGAGCCGCTGCCGTACCTGCGTGGCGGGGACTGGGGGCTGGACATCGACCTGGCCGTTGAGTGGAACGGCGAAACGGTGGCGCGCCCGCCGTACCGGGAGATGTACTGGTCGCCCGCGCAGATGCTGGCCCACCTGACGGTCAACGGCGCGTCGGCCCGTACCGGTGACCTGTTCGCCTCCGGCACCATCTCCGGCCCGGAAAAGCACCAGCGCGGCGCGTTCATCGAACTCACCTGGGGCGGCCGCGAACCGATCACCGTCAAGGGCGAAGACCGCACCTTCCTCGTCGATGGCGACGAGGTCACCATCACCGCCACCGCCCCCAGCCCCACCGGACGCCGAATCGGCTTCGGCGAGGTCACCGGCAAGATCCGGCCCGCCGTGGAGTGAGCGAGGCCGGAGCCTGAAGATGGCGGGCGCCGGGCACGGCCTGATGGTCGTGCCCGGCACGCCACGGTGCTGGGGGCGATGCTCGATTCGGCCACGCCGCTAGCGGCCGATGCTCGATTCGGCCACGCCGCTAGCGGCCGATGCGTTCCTCGATGTCATTGAGCAGGTTGTGGACCGGGGCCCAGCAGAGGGCCACGCTGTCCCGGTCGAACCGTGGTTGTTGCGCCAATTCCGCGCGGGGATGCACGAAGTTCCGGAAATGGCGGACGTTCTGCATGAAGTCCTTCGCGTCCAGCTGTATCCACTCCTTTTCATGGGCGACGTCGATCAGCAGAGCCAGGCTGGCTCGGTCGGGTCGCTGGTACTTGCCGTCCCGGCCCAGGAAGCCTTTCGCCCGGATTTCCTCGTCTCGCTCGATCAGCAGCGAGTACAGCAGTCCCTCGACGAAGCTGCCGATCCCGATGATCGCCATGGTGTGGGCGCCACTTTCCTCGCAGAGCACGGTCTCGCGCACCCGGCTCATCAGCAGGTCGACCGCGATGGAGTCGGTGATGAGTCGGCGCAGCCGGTTGTCGAGGTCTGCCGGCACCGAGAAGATCGGCTTCCCGCTGTCGGAGCTGAGTTCGCCGAGTACGGCCCGGCCACCGATGTAGGAGATGACGAGTTGTTCCACCGCCAGCTTGTCGTTCACCACGGCGCGGAACTCGTCCGCGGAGACCATGCCGTCGTCGTACTCGACCGGGTCGCAGACCCGGCACAAGAGCCGCTCGATATCGCCGTGTTCGTCCCTGCGATCGATCAGGTTCTCGGCGAGCCAGGCAATGCGCGGCGAGCCGTCATACTCCGGGGGATCAGCCCAGCCCGCGCGCTTGAGGAGCTGTTCGAGCTGGTATCCCTTGCGCTCGTACGGTCCTTCCATGTCGACGATGACCCTGGCGAGACGCTCGGCGGTGCTGTCATCCAAGGGAAGCATCAGTTCATCTCCCGATCCGCTTGCCGCTGAGCGGCGTCGACCGCGTGGCCCAGCCGCTCGACGATGCGTGAACCACGACGCTGGAAGCCCAGCTCGCGCAGGACCTGCTCGATCCGATCCTCGCGGTCGAGCAAGAGCTGGTCGGTCATCAGCCAGCCACAGATCTCGGTGAGCTGCGCGTGGCTGTACTCCTGGATCTTCAAGCCCGGACGTACCGGCGGCCGAGGTCCGCGCTTTGAAGCCGCCGAAGCCGGGGTGCCGGCGACGGGCCGGGGGGCCGGCTCGGGTTCTCGATCACCGTGGAGCATGGCTTCCTCCCAGGCTTTCACGATGCGATCGGTCTCACCGGTGCGATCGGCGTACCAGGCGGACGACCACACCCGGTGGAACCGCCAGCCGAGGTTCTCCAGGTGGTTCTGCCGCAGGCGATCCCTGTCCCGGGTGCTGTAGGTGCGATGGTAGGAGTCTCCGTCGGCCTCGACCGCGAGCACCATCCGCCCGGGTTGATCACGGTGCGCCAGCGCGAAGTCGATCCGGTAGCCGGAGAAACCCCACTGCGAGTGGACGGTGATCCCGCGCTCCCGCAATGCGGCCTCGATGTCGAGTTCGAAGCCGTTGAGCTCGGCCCCTTCTCGCCGGCCGACATTCTCGATGACGTTCTGGGCCTGGGCGAATTCGAGGTACCGTCGCAGCAGTTCGGTACCGGTCACGGTGTCCGATGGTGTGAGGTCGGCAGGACCGAAGGAACTGACCACCGTCATCCGGCGTTTGGCGCGGGTGACCGCGACATTCCACCGGCGGGTCCCGCTTTCACTGTTCAACGGGCCGAAACCGGTACGGGCCAGCGTCCCATTGGCCTTCTTCGCCACGCCGACGGTGAGGATGATGGCGTCGCGCTCGTCACCCTGCACGCGCTCGAGGTTCTTCACGAAGAAGCGGCGCCCAGGGCCGGCGTCCTCGCTGAAGAAGGCCTGGAGATCGGGCCGTTCCCGCACGGCCGTCCGGACAGCAGCTTCGACCCGGTCCATGTGCGTCTGCCCCAGCGTGATGACCCCGAGGCTTTCACCGGGGCGCTGCTCGGCGTGGGCGAGGACCAGTTGGATCACGCGCTCGATCTCGGCAGGTGCGGAGCCGTCCTGCCCGGGCGACGCGATGCCGTCCACCACGTCGAGGGTCACCGGCGTTTCCCGGAAGGCACCGGGGAAGGTCACCAGTTGATTCGCGTAGATCTCCTGGTTCGAGAAGGCGATCAGCCGCTCGTCACGACTGCGGTAGTGCCACCGCAGCATTTCCTTGTTCGGGACCAGCGCGCGCATCACCATCAGGATCGAGTCGTAGTCCTTGATGTCGTCGCTCTCTTCGTCGTCGCCCGGATTGTCCGCGCCGTCGAGGAGGCGGCCGAAGAAGTTCGTCGGCGGGAGCTGCTTGTCGTCTCCGGCCACCACCAGCCGACGGCCGCGGGCCACCGACGTGATCGCGTCGTGGGGTTCGATCTGGCTCGCTTCGTCGAAGACCACCAGATCGAAGAGCTGAGCGGCGGGCAGGGTCTTGCTGACCACCAGCGGCGACATCGCCCAGCACGGACGCAGCGCGAGCAGGACGTCGGAGCTCTTTTCGACCAGCTTGCGGATGGGCAGGTGCCTGGTCTTCTTGCTCGCCTGGGTCTTCAGCAGCCGGGTCTGGTCCGGGAACTCATCCCGTGCCTGCCGCAGCGCTCTGGCCACCGCCCACCGCACTCGCTGAGCCGAGCTGTCCCGGTGCTCGGCGTCGGCATCACGGAATTCCGACACCAAGCGGGTCTGCTGTTCACCGACGAACTCGCGGAGGGCGGGCACCCGCAGCTTGAACTCGTCGAGCAGCGACCTGAGCCAGGCGTCCTCGAACATGGCCCACGCCTGGTCGCCGGTCGCCTGCGAGCGGGCCGCTTCGTCGATCAGGTCCATCAGGCCGAGCCGCTGGAACTCCTCGATCATCCTGGTGATCTTCGGCATCTGCCAGAGCATCGCCTCGTCGGCCTTCAGCGCTTCGAGATGTGACTCGACCTCGTCGGTGGGCCGCTTCTCCACATCCGCCAGCCGAGCGCACATCGCCACCGCCGTCAGCTGGTCGCGGAGGACCTGGAAGGTGTCCGAGACGCGTTGCAGGTCCACCACTTCGGCGGGCCTGACCTGCGAGCCACCCAGTTGACGCCAGTGATCCCGCTGGTCGGTGACCTCCCTCAGCTTGGCGTGGAGTGCCTTCTTCCGCGTGATGTGGTCCTGCGACGCCGCTCTGATCTGCTTGAGCAAGCTCCGCCGTGCTGACCAGGAGAGTTTGGCGCCGTACCGACTCCGTTCGGCTCGCGGTGCCGTAGCGCAGCACCACGAGTCGAGGTGGGTGCCGAAGACGTCGGGACCGAAGGCCGTGACACTCCGGTGCACGCCGTCGAGCAGGACGAGCACCTGTTGCCAACCGGCCAGGTCATGGGGCACGGGCAACCCGGTCTGCCGGAGCAGCGCGTGCATACCGCGTTGTCCCTCGTTCAACGTCTTGGTGGTCAGCGAGTCGAGTTCGTACAGCACCTTCTCGATGTCGTGCTCGTCCCGGATGTCCGCCTGCCACCAAGGAGTCTCCATCCGGACCACTCGAAGGCCACCGGCTTCGACGAACTCACGCAGGTCCTGGCTCAGCGAATCCACAGTGGACTGATCCAGAGCCCGCAGGGTGGAACCGCGGAAGGTCCGGCCGGTTCGCGGCTTCCGCACCCGTACCAACCTGTCCAGTACCTGGTAGGCGCTCAGGCCCCATGGTGCCCTCACCCGGTGCAACTCGTCGGAGTATGCGCGCAGCACCTGACGGCGATGTGCCAACCGGTCGTGGAGGCCGTTGTTCTCGACGGGCCGTTGCCGGGTGGCCGCGTCCAGGCTGTGCTGAAGCTGCTGGGCGACTTGCTTCTTGTCCAGTTTCTGCTGGTGGAGGTCGAACACGAGGTCGTCGAGTCCGGCCGCGGCCAGGCGCTCCGTGACAGCTTCGATGGCGGCGCGCTTCTCGGCTACGAACAACACCCGTTTGCCCTGCGCGGAAGCACCCGCGATGATGTTGGCGATGGTCTGGCTCTTCCCCGTTCCCGGCGGCCCCTCGATCAGCACGTGGTGCCCGGCCAGTGCGGTGAGGATGGCGCGCTGCTGGGACGAGTCGGCGTCCTGCACGAAGAATTCGCCCGATGGCGGGATATCGTCCGGCGCGGGAGCGGTATAGGCGTCGGCTTCCGCGCGGAGATCTGCCACCGCTGGCTGATAGCCCGCGATGGCGGCGATGAGGTCGTGGGAAGCCAGCAGTTCCGTCGCCCGGTTGAGGTCGTCCACCATGGGCAGCTTTTCGTAGTTGAACAAGCCGATCACGGTCGATCGTTCCAGTTCGGCCACGGTGCCTTGTCCCTCGGTGAGCGCCTCGATCAGCTGGAAAACGCCGTCGACTTGCTCGGCCGGGTCGTCGGTACTGGCGAGTACGGCCTCGGCGTCGGCACTGAGGCGTTCTCGGTCCACCTCCAAGCCGTACTTCCGGTCGAGAGCGTGCAGCAGCACGGGATTGATCTCGACGTCGTCGGCTGCTTGGAGCACGAAGTCGTTCTCCGTGATGGTCCGCGCGTCTATCTGCACGGTGCGCAGCAGTAAGGGGGCGCGCAAGGGCGGCACGGGGGTGGTGCCCCGGCTCACGGGCGCGTTGGCGCGGACCAGGCCGTGAGCGAGCTTCCCGACGTCGACTCCCTGCTCCTCTTCGAAGGCGGTGATCTTGCGTCGCAAGTTGCGGGCGCGCTGGCAAGCGTCCTTGTGCCGCTCAGGTTCGGGGAACAGGGTGGTCAACTTGACGGCGGCCCCCTTCAGCAACTTCTCCAGTGCCGCCGGCTCGCTTTGCGAAAGGTCGAGACTCGCCGTCTTGGTGTGCTTGAAGTGCAGCAGCAGATTTCGTGAACTGAGGTCGATGAGTGCGGTTGCCCACTCCTCGGCCTTGGTGCGGACCAGGCGCAGCCGGTCGGCGCTGATGTCTTGTGTCATGGCGTGGTCGCCTTCCTCAGAACCGTCGTGACTCGAACGCATGTCGCAGACGAGGCCCGCCGTTCTGGTGGCGAGCCGAACAGTATGCATGAAACGGCGGGCGAAAGCCCAGTCGTCGTCTCTTCCGTGCCAACAATCCTCACTGTGCTGCCGCCCGCCCCTGTTGTCGTACTTGGCTGCGCTTTCGGTACGGAGATCGGCGACCCGCGGTCGTGTGACGCAACACTGTTCTTTCTCACTCGTTCGCCATGCTCGGCGGTACCGAGTGCAGAAATAGGCCCGGTGTCGTCGGCGGATGTGGTGAAGATGTGACCGAAAGGGAGTCCATCCTTCGCCCGAGCCGTTCCCTGAACACTGGTCCCACTCTCTGCCCTGCCTTCGACGCCGCGTCCGTCCATTGCAACCGGTGAACGGAGCGGTTCGTCACCTGCTGGGCGAAGTTGACCTTGACCTGTCAACTATTTGTCCAGTTGTTCCTCGTCGTCGACACTGGAGTTATGGGCAATTGTTCACACTGAAGTGTCATTGTTGCGACGATGGAAGGGCGCTATTGTGTTCGTCCTAATTGGCGGCACAGGTCCAGCAGCAAGTACAGGTTGATGATCTCGTGGGTCGGCACCGGGGGTAGGGCCAGGCGGTGGGCGCCGGCGAAGGTGAGGAGGCCGTTGCTGGGGTGGACGCCTTCGAGGTCCGGCCAGGCGGCGGCCCGGTTCTTGACCGAGACGCCCTCGCGGGTCAGCTTGACGGGGCCGAAGTCGGCGGTTCCGCCGCGGGTGAGGGCGGCCAGCGTGCCGGGGGACTGCGCTTCGGTGATGCTCTGCTGGATGTGCGGGCCCCACGTGCCTTCGTAGGTGAACGGGGCGCCGCGCACGAGGGTGGTGATGCCGAGCCGGTCGCGCTGGCGGGCGAGCAGGAGGTCGTTGCCGCGGCCGATGGAGACGGCGGCGCCGCCGGGGTCGATGAGGGTGTACCGGGCGTCGGCCACGCCGCCGTTGACGGTGGTGATGCTTTGCAGCACGCGCGCCGATGCCCAGTCGTAGGCGGCTTCGAAGCCGTCGGGGCCGGTGATCACCAGGCCCCGCGCGAAAAAGTGCAGGCGGGCGTCCGCCCAGCGTTGGGAGAACAGCCTTTTCTTCGCCACATACGTCGCCTGCGCCCACTCGCCGAGGTCGTGGGCCGCGGCGAGGGCCGACGCTGATCCATCGGGCGCGAGGCCGCTCTCCGTCATGGACGGTCAGGGTAGGGACGGGCGATGAATTCCCGATGAAACGGCGTCCCCGGAGCTGAGCACGGCGAGCGTGCGCTTCCACCGGTCGATCACCACCGACACGTCGGCGCCGGGGTCGACCACGCGGCTCAATGCCGTGCCGGTCAGCAGGTCCACGGTGAACTGCGCCAGGGTCGGGACGCGGGGGTCGTCCTCGCCGACGAAGGCGGTGATGGCGCGGCGGATCGAGGTGAACACCCGCCGCTGCACCGGGGCGAGGGCGGCCCGCAGTTCGGGATCGGTCCGCGAAGCGACCCACAACTCCAGCGCCGCGGCGAAAGCCGGGCTCTGCAGATCGCGCCAGACCAGGTCGACCACACCGTCCCAACCGGACTCCGCCGGGGGATCGCCGTCGAGCACGGAGATCCGGCGGTCGGCGAGGTCGTCGACCACGGCGGCCATCAGCGTCGCGCGGGTGGGGAAGTGGTGCAGCAGCGTGCCGCGGGCGACCCCGGCCCGCTGTTGCACCGCGCCGACCGTGGTGGCCGCGTAACCGCCGTCCAGCAGGCACGCGTACGCCGCCTCGATCACCCGGGCGCGGGTCGCCGTGGCGCGGTCCTGCTGGGGCGGGCGGGGTGTGGACACCGCGCCACTCTAATGGCACGATCGCGAAACAGTCTGGTCGGACTGCTTTGTGGAAGGTGATCGATGAGCAAGCGCCCCGGTGCGTTGCGCGCTGCCCGTTCCGTCGTGACCGCGCTCGTGCGCAACGCCATCGCACGACGGCGACCGGCGGCCGAGCTGCCGGAGGTGCCCGCGCCGTCCGGAGTGGACGGCTACGCCCGGCACGTCACCGCGCTGGGCGCGATCGCCGCCGAGCCCGCCGTGGTCGTCGACCTCGCCCGCGACCTCGGTCGCGCTCACGAGTGGCTCACCCTGCACGCGGCCTGGCGTGGCGAGCGTCCCGAGCGGATCGAGCCGGGCGGGGAGTTCGTGCAGCAGATCCGGCTGATGGACATCCCCGCGCAGGCGAGGTGGGTGGTCGAGCGCGCGGACGACGAGGGGTTCGCCCTCCGCGGGACCGGCCCGATGGGCATCACCCTGGGGCTCTGGTGCACGGTGCGCCCGGCACCGGAGGGCACGGTCATCCGCCTGGACGGCGCCCTGGACGGGGCGCCGGTGCGCGGGCCCGTCGGGTCGACGGCCGTGCGCAGCGTCGAACTCGCCCTCGCCGACTCCATCTCCGCGCTCGCGGCGCTCGCGCAGGGCGCTCCGGGCAGGCGGCTGTCGGTCCCGGACGAGCCGATCCGCCACGAGCGGACCGGCCGGTTCCTCGATCCGCACACGCCGGTGGTGGTGGGCGTCGGGCAGGTGGTCAACCGGCGGCCGGACCTGGACGCCCCCCGCGAGCCGGTCGACCTGGCCGCCGAGGCGCTGCGGGAGGCGGCCCGCGACTCGGGTGCCGCGATCGACCTGCTGGCCCAGGCCGACCTCGTCTACGCCGTGCCGAGCGCTTCGTGGAGCTACGCCGATCAGGCTGGCGCGGTCGCCGAACTCGTCGGTGCCTCGCGCGCGACGACCGTGCAGACCAGCGCCCAGGGCGGCGACGGCGGGCAGCTCGCGGTCAACGACGCCGCCCAGGAGATCGTCGACGGCCGGGCCGGGATCGCGCTCATCTCGGGTGCGGAAGCAGGCGCCACCATGGCCGCGTTGCAGCGCGCGGGCACCGAACCCAGCTGGACCCGGCATTCCGGCGACGCCGCGCCCGACCGGAAGATCGGGCAGGACCGGCCCGCCAACAACGAAGCCGAGACCGCCGTGGGACTCGGTGCGCCGATCTTCGTCTACCCGCTGCTGGAGTCGGCTCTGCGTGGCCGCGAAGGCGGCGACCCCGACGAGCACCGCGCCCGGATCGCCGGACTCTGGTCGCGGATGTCGGAAGTGGCCGCCTCGAACCCGTACGCGTGGGACCCGACCCCGCGCACCCCGGAGGAGATCGCGACCCCGGGCGAGCGGAACCGCTGGGTCAGCGATCCGTATACCAAGCTGATGTGCGCGAACCTGCAGGTCGACCTGGCCGCCGCGCTGGTGGTCACCAGCGTCGCGGCGGCCCACGCGGCGGGCATCCCGCAGGACCGCTGGGTGTTCGTGCACGCCGGGGCCTCGGCCACCGAGCAGTGGTTCGTCTCCGAGCGCGCCGACCTCGCCGAGTCTCCCGCCATCGCGGCGGCCGGTGCCGCGGCCCTCGGCCACGCGGGCGTCTCGGTGGACGACCTCGGCCCGGTGGACCTGTACTCGTGCTTCCCCTCGGCGGTCCAGCTCGCGGCGAACGCGCTCGGGCTGCCGTGGGACGACCCGTCACGCCCGCTGAGCGTGACCGGCGGCCTCACCTCGGCCGGTGGGCCCGGCAACAACTACGGCACCCACGCGGTGGCCACGATCGTCCCGCGGCTCCGGGACGCCCCGGCCGAGGTCGGGCTGACCACCTCGCTCGGGTGGTACGCGACCAAGCATTCCGTCGGCCTCTACTCCGCGACCCCGCCGGAGAAGGCGTTCGCCCATCTCCGCCCGGCTTTCGACCGCCCGGCCACCCGCCCCGCGTCGACCGAATTGGACGGCACCGGCGTGGTCGAGGCGACCACCCTCGTCCACCGCGGCGACGGAGAACCCGAAGCGCTGCTGCTGAGCGTGCTCGCCGAGGACGGCTCGCGCGTGCTGCTGCGCAACGAGGAGCCGGACCTGCGTGAGACCGATCTCGTGCGCCGGCGTGTCCGCGTGACCGACGGCCGGATCGAGGTCGTCGACACCGACCGCCAGGAACTGCCACCGCCACCGGACGCACCCGTGCGCACCAGCCGCCACGGCGCGAACGGCGAGGTCGTGGTCATCACGCTGGACCGTCCCCGGGTCCGGAACGCGGTGGACCGGCGCCTGGCACTCGCCCTGGAGCAGGCGGTCGACGACGCGGAAGCCGACCCGACCGTGCGCGTGCTCGTGCTGACCGGCGCCGGGGGCACGTTCTGCGCCGGGATGGACCTGGCCGAGGCGAACCGGGGAGCCGTACCGGTCACCGACCGCCGCGGTCCGCTGGGGCTGACCGCCGAGCCGCCGGTGAAGCCGACCATCGCCGCGGTCGAAGGCGCCGCGCTGGCCGGTGGCTTCGAACTGGCGCTCTGCGCCGACTTCATCGTGGCCGCCGACGACGCGGTCTTCGGGCTCCCCGAGGCGAAACGGGGCCTCCTGGCCGCGGCGGGCGGGCTCTGGCGGACGGCCACCAGGCTGCCCCGGAGCATCGCGCTCGAACTCGCGCTGGTCGCCGAACCGCTGCCCGCCGCCCGGCTCGCCGAACTCGGCCTGGTCAACCAGGTCGTGCCCGCCGGGACCGCGCTCGGCGCGGCGCTGGGCATGGCGGGCAGGATCGCCGCCAACGCGCCGCTCTCGGTTCGTGTCGGAAAGGAAATGATCGACGCCGCCGTCACCTGGGACGATGGCGAGGGGTTCGCCCGCCAGAGCGAGCTGGCCGGTCCGGTGTTGCTGTCCGAGGACGCGCGTGAAGGCGTGGCGGCCTTCGCCGAGCGCCGGCCGCCGGTCTGGACGGGCCGCTGATCCACCCCCCGAAATCCCCCGAGACAAGGAGCCCCATGACCGCCGATTTCGTCGACCGGCTCGACCCCAACGTGGCCGTCCAGTTCCTCAACCGGGTCGCGCAGACCCCGGACCTCGAGGCCTTCCGCTACCCACGGGGCGAGGGCTGGGCGTCGGTGACCTGGCGGCAGACCAGCGACGAGGTCCGCAGGCTGGCCGCCGGACTGCTCGCGCTCGGCGTGGAGCAGGAGCAGCGCGTCGGCATCGCGTCGAACACCCGCTACGAGTGGATCCTCGCCGATCTGGCGGTGATGTGCGCCGGTGGTGCGACCACCACGGTCTACCCGACCACGAACGCCGGTGACACGGCCTACATCCTGGGCGACTCGCAGTGCCGCGTGCTCTTCGCCGAGGACGACGAGCAGCTCGCGAAGATCGTGGAGCACCGCGGGTCCCTGCCCGAGCTGGTGAAGGTGGTGACCTTCGACGGCACCGCCGACGGCGACTCGGTGATCACGCTCGACGCGCTGGGCGAGCTCGGCGACGCCTACCTCGCCGAGCACCCCGACGTCATCGAGACCACGGCCGCGGCGATCAAGCCCGACCAGCTGGCCACCCTGATCTACACCTCCGGCACCACCGGCAAGCCCAAGGGCGTCCGGCTGCGGCACCGCGGCTGGGTCTACGAGGGCGCGGCGATCAAGGTTCAGGACATCCTCAGCGAGCAGGACCTGCAGCTGCTGTGGTTGCCGATGGCCCACGCGTTCGGCAAGGTGCTGCTCTCTTCGCAGCTCGCCTGCGGGTTCGCCACGGCGATCGACGGCCGGGTGGACAAGATCGTCGACAACTGCGCCGAGGTGAAGCCGACCTTCATGGGTGCGGCGCCACGCATCTTCGAGAAGGCCTACGGGCGCATCCAGACCATGCAGGCCGCCGAGGGCGGCGCGAAGGAGAAGATCTTCCACAAGGCCTTCGAAACGGGCCTGCGGGTGGCCGAACTCCGGCGCGAGGGCAAGGCGGTGCCGCTGCCGCTCAAGGTCAAGCACGCGTTGTTCGACAAGCTCGTCTTCAGCAAGGTGCGGGACCGCTTCGGCGGCCGGGTGCGGTTCTTCATCTCGGGCTCGGCGGCGCTCAACCGCGAGATCGCGCAGTGGTTCAACGCCGCGGGCATCCTCATCCTCGAGGGCTACGGCATGACCGAGAACACCGCCGGTGCCGCGGTGAACCACCCGGACACCAACAAGTTCGGCACGGTCGGGCGCGCGCTGCCCGGTGCCGAGGTCAGGATCGGCGAGAACGACGAGGTGCTGCTGCGCGGCCCGCACGTGATGGAGGGCTACCACAACCTCCCCGAGGAGACGGCCGCCGCGTTCACCGAGGACGGCTGGCTGCGCACCGGGGACAAGGGCAGCCTCGACGAGGACGGCTTCCTGACCATCACCGGCCGCCTCAAGGACCTGTTCAAGACCTCCGGCGGCAAGTACGTGGCGCCCACCTCGATCGAGTCCAAGTTCGCCGCGATCTGCCCGTACGCCAGCCAGTTCCTGGTCTTCGGCGCCGAGCGCAACTTCGTGGTCGCGCTGATCACCCTCGACCCCGACGCCATGGCGTCCTGGGCGGGGGAGAACGGCATGGCAGGCAAGAGCTACTCGGAGCTCGTCCGCTCGGACGAGGCACGCGCGATGGTGGCGGGCTACGTCGACCAGCTCAACGCGGGCCTCAACCGCTGGGAGACGGTGAAGAAATGGGAGATCCTCGACCACGACCTCAGCATCGAGTCCGGCGAGCTGACCCCGTCGATGAAGGTCAAGCGGAACGTGGTCGCCACCAATAACGCGGACCTCATCGCGGCCTTCTACCAGTGAGCCCGGGCTCAGCCGATCGGTGGGTGCGGCTCAGCCGTCCGGTGGGGGCGGCGGTTCAGCCGCCCTCCCGGCAGCCCGGCTGATGTGCGCCCGGTCCCCGCGCTGCGACGGTGAGCACCTGAGCCGGAGCACGTGAAGGGGATCGGGATGAGTGGACGCAACCAGGTGAGCCGGCGGCTGGTGCTCGCCGGGGCGGGCGCGGTGGCGGGTGGCGCGGTGGTGACCGGGCACGCGGCCGCCTCGGCGCCCGCCCCGGCGGTGAAGATCCGGCCGGGGGATCCGCGGTACGAAAGCCTGTTGCGGGGCAACAACTTCCGCTTCGCGGGCCGGCCGGACGAGATCCGCGTGGCCGCGTCGACCGAGCAGGTGGTGGGCGCGGTGACCGAAGCCGCGCGGACCGGCCGCCGGGTCGCGGTGCGCAGCGGTGGCCACTGCTTCGAGGACTTCACCGCGGACCCCGGGGTGCGGGTGCTGCTGGACGTCTCCCCGATGGACGCGGTCGGCTACGACCCGGCCATGCGCGCGTTCGAGGTGCGTCCGGGTGCCACGCTCGGGCAGGTGTACCGGGCGTTGTTCAAGGGCTGGGGCGTGACCGTCCCCGGCGGCAGCTGCCCGGCGGTCGGCGCGGGCGGGCACTTCGCGGGCGGCGGGTACGGCGCGTTGTCCCGCCGGTACGGCTCGGTGGTCGACCACCTGTACGGCGTGGAAGTCGTGGTGGCCGACCGGGACGGCGGTGCCCGCGCGGTGGTCGCCACCCGCGAACCCGGCGACCCGAACCGTGACCTGTGGTGGGCGCACACCGGCGGGGGCGGCGGCAACTTCGGCGTGGTCACCCGGTACTGGCTGCGCTCACCCGGTGCCACCGGCGACCCGTCGCGCCTGCTGCCCGCGTCGCCGCGCGAGATGCTGGAATGCGTGGTCGCCTGGGCGTGGGAGGGCATGACCGAGCAGACGTTCACCACGCTCCTGCGCAACTTCGGCGCCTGGCACGAAAGCCACAGCGAACCCGGCTCGCCGTCCGCCGGGCTGTACGCGATCCTTCTGTTGTCGCACCGGAATTCCGGGTACTTCTCGCTCGCTGTGCAGATCGACGCGGGCCTGCCCGGCGCGGACGGGCTGGTGACCGAGTTCGTCGCCGCGGTGACCGCCGGAACCGGTGTCGAGCCGATCCATAACTCTCGGCAGACGATGCCGTGGCTGCACAAGATGACCTGGCCGGGCACCGGTGAAGCGGGCGACGCGGGCACCCGCCGGTACAAGAACAAGGCCGCGTACCTGCGCCGGTCGCTGACCGACGAGCAACTCGCCACGGCATACCGGCACCTGACCGACGACACCGCGGCCGGGGAAGCCGGGATGCTGCTGATCGGCTACGGCGGCCAGGTGCGTGCGGTGGCGCCGGAGGCCACCGCCGTCGCCCAGCGAGACGTGGTGATGAAGGCGGTCTACTACACGACCTGGGCCGACGAGGGCGGGGACGCGGCCAACCTCGCCTGGGTCCGCCACTTCTACCGCGACGTGTACGCGGCCACGGGTGGCGTGCCGGTGCCGGACGAGGTCAACGACGGCTCCTACATCAACTACCCGGACAACGACCTGGTCGATCCGGCGTGGAACACCTCCGGCGTGCCGGGGCGCACGCTCTACTACAAGGAGAACTACCCGCGCCTGCAGCGGATCAAGGCCCGCTGGGACCCGCGCGGGTTGTTCCGGCACGCCCTGGCCGTCGAACCGCCCGCCTGACCGGCCATCATGGGCGGGCGAGAGCCCGGGAGGAGCGCGGGGATGGACGGTGTGGTGCTGCGCGTCGTGCCCTACGCGCTGCTGGCGGTCCTGGCCGTGGCCACGGTGCCCATCCGGTGGGCGGACGGCCGGTCCCCGGTCGCCGACCTGGTTCTGTGCGCGCTGGTGGCGGGGTGGCTGTACGTGGTCAACCGGCACCCCGCCTGGCGGGAACGCCCGCGCGTGATGGCGGTGTTCTTCGCCGTGCTGGTCGTGCTCCTGGCGGTGCTGGTACTCCGGGCGCCGTGGTTCGGCTTCTTCACCCCGGCCGCGTACCTGTACGCGTTCCGGGTCCTGCCGTGGCCGTGGCAACTGGCCGGGGTCGGGGCGGTGGCGGTGCTGGCGGGCACCGCGCAGGCCTACGCCGTGGACCGCAGCACGCACCTGGGGCTGCTCACCTACGTCGCGGTCGTGGCCGCGAACGTGATCCCCTTGTGCGCTTTCGCCTGGTACGCCCGGCGCGGCGACCTGCGGAACGAGGAACGCGTGCGGGCGCTGGACGAGGCGCGTGAGGCGAATCGCAGGCTGGAGGAGTCGCTGGTGGAGAACGCGGCGCTGCACGAACAACTCGTGGTGCAGGCCAGGAACGCGGGCGTGCACGACGAGCGGCAGCGCATGGCACGCGAAATCCACGACACGCTGGCGCAAGGGCTCACCGGCATCATCAGCCAGCTCCGCGCGGCCGAGCACGCGGGTGACGATGCCGCGAGCCGGAACCGGCACCTCGCCGCCGCGACCGGGCTCGCGCGGGAAAGCCTCACCGAGGCGCGGCGATCAGTGGACGCACTGCGCCCGGAGCCGCTGCGGACGGCGCGATTGGAGGAAGCGCTGGCGAGCGTGGCCGATCGCTGGTCGGCGCTGCACGACGTCCCGGTCCAGGTGACGACGACGGGGACCGCCCGTCCGTTGCGACCGGAGGCCGAGGTCGCCCTGCTCCGGGCGGCCCAGGAAGCACTGTCCAATGTGGCCAAGCACGCGCTGGCGAGCCGGGTGGGGGTGACGTTGTCCTATTTGGACTGCGAGGTGGCGCTGGACGTCCGTGACGACGGCGGCGGATTCGATCCGGACGCCACCGGCTCCGGTTTCGGGCTCGTCGCGATGCGGCAGCGGATCGAGGGGCTGTCCGGCACGCTGCAGATCGAGTCCGAACCTGGTGCCGGGACCGGCATTTCGGCGCGCGTCCCGGCCGCGGGGTGTTCGTCGTGATCCGGCTGCTGATCGTCGACGATCATCCCGTGGTGCGTGACGGGTTGAGCAGTATGTTCTCGCGCGATCCGGAGTGCGAGGTGGTCGGTGAGGCCGCCGATGGCGCCGAGGCGGTCCGGCTCGCCGGTCGACTGCGGCCCGACGTGGTCCTGATGGACCTGCGCATGCCCGGCATGGACGGTGTGCGCGCGACGAGGGAGCTGGCCGGTCTCGGCACGCGCGTGCTGGTGCTGACCACGTACGACACCGACAGCCACGTGCTGCCCGCGATCGAGGCGGGCGCCACCGGTTACCTGCTCAAGGATGCCCCCGGTGACGAACTCCTGCGGGCGGTTCGCGCCACAGCAAGGGGTGAAGCGGTGCTCGCGCCCTCGGCGGCGGCCCTGCTGATGAACCGGGTGCGCTCGTCCGCCGCGGGCCCGCTCAGCCCGCGCGAACTCGAAGTGCTCCAGCTGGTGGCGGCCGGCGCCACGAACCGCGAGGCGGCGGCGAGGCTGTTCATCACCGAGGCCACGGTGAAGTCCCACCTGCTGAACATCTACGGCAAGCTGGATGTCGGCGACCGCGCCGCCGCGGTCAGCGAGGCGTTCAACCGCGGCCTGCTCGTTCCCCGTTCGGAGGCGTGACGCCGGCCTCGGGGTAGGCGACCTCGGCCCGGTGAGGCCGAGACCAGCGCGGCGGCCAAAGCGAAGGCGGGGGCGACTTCGATCGGCTCGACGCCCGTGACGATGGGTGATCAACCGTTGACACGCGGGCAGACGCGGTAATACTGTGAGCGCTCCCAACAGCCCGCCGGCTCCGTCTCCGGCAGCGGGGCCGAACCCGATCTCACGTACCCACGCGATTCGGAGTTCAGCCGATGCCCATGCCCAGAACCGCGCGCCCAGCGACCTTCGGCGCGGTGCTCGTCCTGTTCGGCGCGTTGCTCAGCGCGCCGGTGCAGGCGACCCCCGCCGCCCCGTCCACCACGGAGAAACTCGACCGCGGCCTGATCAGCGTCCGCTCGGAGAAGGGGAACTTCGTCAGCTGGCGACTGCTCGCCGCCGACCCGGCCGGAGCGGTCTTCAACGTCTACCGCGACGGCACCCACCTCACCCAGGTCACCGGCGTGACCAGCTGGCTCGACGAAGGAGCGCCGGGGGAGTCGCGCTACACCGTGCACCCCGTGGTGAACGGCGCCGAACAGCGGACCGCCGCGGCCGAAGAGTCGCTGGTGTTCCCCATGGCGTCGTCGATGGACGTGCCGCTGCAGATTCCGCCCGGCGGCACCACGCCGTCCGGCGAGAGCTACACCTACAACGCCAACGACGCCAGCGTCGGCGACCTCGACGGCGACGGCCAGTACGAGCTCGTGCTGAAGTGGGAACCCAGCAACGCCAAGGACAACTCGCAGTCCGGCTACACCGGGAACACCTACCTGGACGCCTACGAGCTGAACGGCACCCGGCTGTGGCGCGTCGACCTCGGCCGCAACATCCGGTCCGGTGCGCACTACACGCAGTTCCAAGTGTTCGACTACGACGGTGACGGCCGTGCCGAGGTGGCGGTGAAGACCGCCGACGGCACCCGGTCCGGCACCGGCCAGGTGATCGGCAGCTCGAGTGCCGACCACCGCAACTCCAGCGGTTACGTCCTTGCCGGACCCGAGTTCCTGTCGGTCTTCCGCGGCACGGACGGCGCCGTGCTGGCCACCGTGGACTACGCGCCCCCGCGCGGGAACGTCGCCTCCTGGGGCGACAACTACGGCAACCGCGTCGACCGCTTCCTGGCGGGCACGGCCTATGTGGACGGTTCGCGGCCCAGCATCATCATGGCCCGCGGGTACTACACCCGGTCCGTGGTCGCCGCGTGGGACTTCCGCGATGGCCAGCTCACCCGGCGGTGGACCTTCGACTCCAACTCGTCGACCAACGGCGAAGCGTGGACCGGCAAGGGCAACCACCAGCTCTCGATCGCCGATGTGGACGCCGACGGCCGCGACGAGATCATGTACGGCTCGATGGCGATCGACGACAACGGCTGGGGCCTGTGGCAGAACAACACCCACCACGGCGACGCCTACCACGTCGGCGACTTCATCCCGTCCCGCGCGGGCCTGGAGGTGTTCAAGCCTTCGGAGTGGACCAGCGAGCCCACGCACTGGATGGGTGACGCCCGCACCGGGCAGCTCATCTGGAGCGCGCCCTCCTGCGGCTGCGACAACGGGCGCGCGGTGGCCGCGGACATCTGGTCCGGCAACGCCGGTGCCGAGGCGTGGTCCGCCTCCGTCGGCGGGCTTCGCAGTGGCACCAACGGGAACCAGGTCGCCTCCCGCAAACCCGGCTCGATCAACTTCGTGCTCTGGTGGGACGGCGACGCGCAACGCGAACTGCTCGACGGCACGCACATCGACAAGTACGGCACCGGCGGCGACACCCGCCTGCTCACCGGTTCCGGCGTCGCGTCGAACAACGGCACGAAGGCCACCCCCGCGCTGTCCGCCGACATCCTCGGTGACTGGCGCGAAGAAGTCATCTGGCGCACCACGGACAACCGGGCACTGCGGATCTACTCCACCACCGACAGCACGAGCATCAGCCGTCCGTCGCTGATGCAGGACCGCCAGTACCGCCTGGCGGTCGCGTGGCAGAACTCGGGCTACAACCAGCCGCCGCACCCCAGCTTCGCCATCGGCTGATTCCGCGGCGCTCGAAGGAAAGGACGTACCATGGCCGGCTCACTGCGGCGACTGCTCCACGGATCCACGGCCGTCGCGGTGCTGGCCGCTCTCTGCGCGGGCGTCGCCCCGGCCGGAGCGCAGGGCGCGTCGTCGGCGATCATCGACGGCGCGCGCCTGCACCAGCCGATCGACGGCTTCGGGTTCTCCGAGGCGTTCGCCCGTGCGGACATCATGCGTGGCTCGGAAGGACTGTCCGCGCCGAAACAACGCGAACTGCTCGACCTGCTGCTCTCCCGGACCGGGGGAGCGGGCCTGTCCATCCTGCGGCTGCACATCGTTTCCACACCCGCGTCGTCGATCCAGCCCGTGGACCCGGGTGGGCCGAACGCGGAACCCCAGTACGTCTGGGACGGTGACGACGAAAGCCAGGTGTGGCTGGCGAAGGAAGCCAAGGCGTACGGCGTGGAGCGCTTCTACGCCAACGCCTGGAGCGCGCCCGGCTACATGAAGACCAACGGCGACGAGGCGAACGGCGGCACGCTCTGCGGGCTCTCCGGCACGTCCTGCGCGAGCGGTGACTGGCGGACCGCCTACGCCGACTACCTGGTCAAGTACGCGGAGTTCTACGCGGGCGAAGGCATCCGGGTCACCGATCTCGGCTTCACCAACGAACCGGACTACACCGCCACCTACTCCTCGATGCGGTTCACCCCGGCGCAGGCGGTCGAATTCACCAAGGTGCTCGGGCCGATCGCGGCGAAGGCCGGGCTGGCGGTGGCCTGCTGCGATTCCTTCGGCTGGAACCACCAGCGCCCTTACACCACCGCGATCGAGGCCGACCCGGTGGCGCGCGACCTGGTCGCCACGCACACCGGGCACACCTACGCCAGCCCGGTCACCGGCCCGCTGCCGACCACCCGCCCGACGTGGATGTCGGAGTGGTCGCCGAACGGCACGACTTGGAACGAGAACTGGGACGACGGCAGCGGATACGACGGCATCACCATCGCCCAGGCCGTGCACACCGCGCTCACCACCGGGAACGCCGCCGGTTACGTCTACTGGTACGGCGCCTCGGTGGGCGCCACCCGCGGGCTGATCCAGATGAACGGCGACGGCTACCGCGTGTCCAAACGACTGTGGGCACTGGCGAACTACAGCCGGTTCATCCGGCCGGAAGCCACCCGTATCGGGGCCACCACCGGCGACGCGAACCTGTCGCTGTCCGCTTTCCGCAATCCCGACGGCTCGCTCGCCGTGGTGGCCCTGAACACCGGCAGCAGTGCCGTCCCGGTTTCGTACAGCCTGCCGAACACCGGGGTCACCAAGGGAGCCGCCATCCCGTACCTGACCGATGGCACCCACGACACCGCGGCACAGGCGCCGGTGCGCATCGGCGACGGTGGGTTCACCGCCACCGTGCCCGCCCGGTCACTGGTCACCTACCGGATCAACACCGGCTCGCGATCCTGAGCCCCGACGGCGTTCACCGCGGGTCGGCGAGGATGCCGTTGACGTAGGTGCCCGGGTGGGTGGCCGCGTCCTGGCGCAGCACCGGCAGGTCCGACGGCCAGTCGACGCTCAGCGGCTCGGTCTGGCCCGGCGGGATGGTGACGAGGTGCGTCGGCGTCCAGCCGGGGCCCGCTTCGGGCGCCGGGGTCAGCACGGTGATGGTCGCGGTCGCCGTCTTCCCGGCGGGGACGTCGTTGGCGGGCACGCCGTTGTCCACCCTCGGCAGGTGGTAGACGGTGCCCATCGGGTCGTCCGGCCCGACCAGGTCGACGCCGGGGACGCCGTGGAGGCCGCAGGTCTGCCCGGAGGTGTTCGTGTAGGTCAGCGGCACTTCGTACTGGCCGGAGCCCTCTTCGCGCTGCTCGGGCACGCCGAGTGCGACGGACAGATCGGCGGTGCCGCACCTCGGCGTGCTCTCGTCGCTGACCAGCTTCGGCGCGGCGCCACCTCCACCGGTCTGCGGCTGCTGCGGTTGCGGGGCCGCGGTGCCCGAACCGCAGGCCGCCAGCGCGAAAACCCCCGCTACCGCCGTCGTCCCGAGCGCCACTCGCCTGTTCCGCATGGTGTTCTCCTCCCGCCTGGTGAATTCCTGACACAAGAAAGATGTTCCAGTGGGTGCCCGCGATGCGTGGATGTGGGATTGGCCCCCCGAAAGCAACCTCCGCCCCCGCCGGACGTCATCCGTGATGTGTCCGATGAGGACGGTTCCTTTCCCGGCACCGCTTTCCGGGGCCGGGGAGTGGCTCGGGCCACCTGAGCGCAGGTGGCGGTGGCCGGGGAAGATCCGCCATTCTGGAGGAGCCAGGAGTACGCGGATCCACGAAAGGGAATTCCGATGAACAGTCTGGTTCTCGCCCAAGCCGCCGTCGACCTCAACCCCGGCCTCGCGGCCATCGGTTATGGCCTGGGGGCCATCGGGCCCGGTATCGGTGTGGGCCTCATCTTCGCCGCGGTCATCAACGGGACCGCCCGTCAGCCGGAAGCGCAGGGCAAGCTGCTCAGCCTGGCGTGGACCACCTTCGCCATCGTCGAAGTGCTCGCGCTGATCGGCATCGTCATGTTCTTCCTGGCCTCGGCCTGACACCAGGTCCCCGGGTGACGCACCCCGTCACCCGGGGACCTGCCGCGCCGACGGATTTAGTCCACTGAGGACAGTCGAATGCCGGGCCAGCGGCCTTCCGCGGCCAGTTCCCTGGTCACTTCGACGATTCCTTCCCGCACCGCGGCCACCGAGTCCCGGGGTTCGTAGAGTTCGGTGGAAGCCCGGACGGCCACGTGCCGCCGCAGACCGGGGTCGGTGATCCGCCGGACACCCAGGTCGCGGGGGTCACCGTGCCCGGCGACGACGGACAGCGGCAGGATCGTGCACGCTTCCCCGCTTTCGGCGATGCGCACCATGGTCCCGAGTGATTCCACGTCGGCGACCACGGTCGGCGCCAGGCCGTGCGCGGCGAACGCGCGGTCGATCAGCGTGCGCAGGTTGCTGCGGCCGCCGGGGGTCACCAGCGGCACCGATCGCAGCTCCACCAGCGAAATCTCGTCGTCCGACCGTGGCCTCGGCGTCGGCTGGCCGATCAGGTACAGCTCCTCCGAGTACAGCGGCGTCTCACCCGGCCGTGGCGCGTCGGTTTCGGGGTAGACCGCGGCCAGGTCGAGCCTGCCGACCAGCAGCAGCTCGTGGATGTACCCGCTCATCGACTCGAACAACTGCAGGTGGATCCCCGGATGCCGCGCCTTGGTCCACGAGAACAGGGCCGCGGCCAGCGGCGTGGCCACCGTCGTCGGCAGGCCGACGGCGACCGGGCCGTGGATGTGGTGCCGTCCGTCGGCCGCGGTCTCGGACAGCCGGTCGAACTGCCGTACCAACTGCTGGGCGTCGCGGTACAGCGCCCGGCCCGCCGAAGTGGGCACCACACCACGCGGCCCCCGGTCCAGCAGGCGCACGCCCAGGTGTGCTTCCAGCTGCGCCATCCGCTGGCTGATCGCGGGCTGCGAGACGTGCAGCCGCGTGGCCGCGCGCGACAGGCTGCCCGATTCGACGACGGCGATGAGGTCGCGCAGATGGGCGATGTCCACGCTCCCACCCTCCCTCACCGGGCCCGCTCCGCCTCCCGGAGAATCCGCCTGGCCCGCTCGACGACCGGACGATCGATCATCTCACCGTCCACCGCCGCCGCCCCTCCGCGGTCGGCGGCCAGCACCCGCCGCGCCCAGTCCACTTCGGCTTCCGGCGGCGCGAAAGCGGCGTGGACCAGGGGCACCTGTACGGGATGAATGCAGAGCTTGCCGCCGAATCCCCAGGCCTTCGCCCGTGCCCCGTCCCGCCTGACGGCGTCGGTGTCCCGGATGGCCGTGCTCACCCCGTCGACCGGGGCGGGCAGCGAACCCACCACCGACCAGCGCACGAGATCGCTGCGCGACGGGTCGAGCGCCGCGTCCGCGGTCACGCCCAGGTCGAGCCCGAGATCGATGCTGCCGAAGAGCAATCGGACCACCGGCCCGGCGGCGACGATCCCGGCCAGGTTCACCAGCCCCCGTGCCGACTCGATCAACGGCAGCACTGCGGCCCCGGCCGCCTCGGCGGCGGCCCGCACGTCCTCGGCGCTCTCCGCCTTGGGCAACACGACGGCGGCCGGAGCCAGCGCACGGCACGCGGCCAGGTCCTCCGTGGCTTCCGGCGTGCCGATGGCGTTGACCCGCACGACGACCGGCACCGGCGACTCCACCGGCCAGTGCTCCCGCAGGGCGACTCGGGCGGTGGCCTTGTCCGCCGGCGCCACGGCGTCTTCCAGGTCGATGATCACCACGTCGGCGCCGCCGGCCGCCGCCTTGGCGAACCGCTCCGGCCGGGTGGCGGGCACGAACAGCCAGCTGACCGCTGTGGCGAGCGACCCGGTCACGCCGCGCCCTCCTCGATCAGCGCGTCGATGTCCGCTTCGGCCAGGCCCAGTTCGGCGAGGATCGAGCGGGTGTGCTCGCCGAGTTCCGGTACGGGATCCATGCGCGGCTCGTCGCTGACCAGGCCCGGCAGCGAGAGCGACGGGACCGGGCCCGCCGGCGTGCCGACCTCGTGCCAGCGCCCGCGCGCGGCGAGTTGCGGGTGCGCCCAGACCTCGGCCATCGAGTTGACCCTGGCGTGCGCGACCGGGATCGCCGCGAGCAGGTCCATCGCCTCAGCGCCGGTCAGCGCCGCGAACCGGGCGGAGATGAGCGCGCCCAGCGCCTCCCGGTGGGTGTTGCGGTCGGCGTTGGTGGCGTAGTCGGGATCGGTGGCGAGTTCCGGGCGGCCCAGGAACCGCTCGCAGAAGGCCCGCCACTCGCGGTCGTTCTGGATGCTCATCATCACCACGCCGCCGTCCCCGGCTTCGAAGGGGCCGTAGGGGTAGATGGTCGCGTGCGCGGCCCCGGCCCGCACCGGCGGCGGGGCGCCGTCGTAGGCGTAGTAGAGCGGGAAACCCATCCACTCCACAGTGGCCTCGAGCATGGACACGTCGAGGTGCGCGCCCTTCCCGGTCCGGCCGCGTTCGAGCAGGGCGGCGAGGATGGAGCTGTAGGCGTACATGCCCGCGGCGATGTCGGAGACCGAGATGCCCGCCTTGGCCAGGTCGTCGCCGTTGCCGGTGACCGAGAGCAGCCCGGCTTCGCTCTGCACCATCAGGTCGTAGGCCTTCATCGTCTTGTACGGGCCCGGCGTGCCGTAGCCGGAGATGTCGCAGACGATCAGCCGCGGGTGCTCGGCCCGCAGTTCCTCGGCGCCGAGCCCGGCGCGGGCGGCCGCGCCGGGTGCGAGGTTCTGGATGAACACGTCGGCGTCGGCCAGCAGCCGGCGCAGGACCTCCTTCCCGCGGGGTTTCTTGATGTCCAGGGTGAGTGATTCCTTGTTCCGGTTCACCCAGACGAAATGGGAGCTCAGGCCGTTGACGCGGGTGTCGTAGGCGCGGGCGAAATCGCCGGCCCCCGGCCGTTCCACCTTGATCACCCGGGCACCGAGATCGGCGAGGTGGCGGCTGGCATAGGGAGCGGCGATCGCCTGTTCCAGCGAAACCACGGTCACACCACGAAGGGGCTGCATATCCGGCTTTCTGTCGAGAAGAAAAGGGTCAGACCACGAAACTGAGGGCCGAGACGAGCACGAGGGAGACCACGGAAGCGAGAGCCGTGACGAAGGTGAGCGCCTTCAACGCGCCTCGCGTGGTGACACCGAGCATGGTCTGGAACATCCAGAAGAAATTGCTGTTCACGTGCAGGGCGAACAACGCGCCGGAGCCGATGGCGAGGCCGAGCACCGCGGGTGGCACGTCGAGCCCGCCCATGATCGGGGCCAGGATGCCCGCGGCGGTGATGGCGGCGACGGAGATCGAGCCGATGGCCAGGTGCAGCACGGCCGCGACCAGCCACGCGAGCAGGATCGTCACCACCACGGGCACCCCGGCTTCGGCGGAGAAGAAGCCGCCGAGCACGTCCTCCAGCCCGGTCTTGCCGATGACCGCGCCCAGCGAGCCGCCGACGCCGGTGATCAGCAGGATCTGCCCGGTCGAGTTGAACCCCTTGGTCATCGACTCGGCGACCCGCTCCCGGCCGAGCGTCCGGCGCGCCGGCAGGTAGGCGCCGAGCAGGCCGACGAACAGGGCGAACACGGGATCCCCGAGGAAGGCGAGCACGCTGGACCCCACGCCGGCGGCCTCGGTGATCGCGCCGGTCGCGATGAGCAGCAGCGGGACCACGATCGGCAGGAGCGAGACGGCCAGCGGCAGCCTGGTCCGCACCGGTTCCTCGGTTTCTTCGGCTTCCAGCGGGATCACGTCGGCGACCTCGTCCTTGGCCGCGTTCCAGAACCCGCGCTTGAGCAGCCAGCCATAGACCAGCATGGTGAGCACGACGGTGATCGGGCCGAGCACGAAGCCGTAGACGAGCATGGTGCCGAGCGGCAGGTGGAGCAGTCCGGCGATGGCGACCGTGCCGAGTCCCGGCACCACGAACACATAGCCGACCAGGATCCCGGCGGTGAGCGCGCCGCCCATCATCGCGAGCCCGTCGCGGCCCATCCGGGGCGCGGCCGCGCGGGCCAGTGGGGCGGCGAGCACCAATTGCACGTCCACGTAGATGGACGGGAAAATGGTGCTGAGCACCACGCCGAGAACGTGGGGGATCTTGCGTGGTCCCAATCCACGGATCAGCAGTTCGACCAGTTTCCGCAGGGCGCCCATCGAATGCAGCAACGAGCCCAGCAGGACGCCGAAGCCGATGAGCAGACCGACTTCCGCCATGATGTCGCCGAATCCCCCGGCGATGGCCTTGATGGTGCCGTCGAACCCGAGTCCGCCGGTGAGCCCCAGGTAGAGCGAGCCGACGACCAGTGCGATCACCGGGTCCACCCGGGTCACCAGGATGAGCAGCACCACGACGACAATCGCGATGGCCGTGTGCAACACAATCAACGTGCGAATCCTCTCCCGCCAGGCCGCCTCGTCGCGGCCACGCCGTGCTGCGAGAGCAGAACACACCAAGATCGCCCCCGGTAGACGGCAATCGCGAAGACCACCATAAGGAGAGCTGATAGCTCGACCTCGGCGTCCGGGCGAAGATCCGCAGGGCCTCGCCGACGCGCTCAGCCGATCAAGGTCTTCAGCAAATCGACGGTCCGGCGCGCGGCCGGATGGTCCACAACGGACTTCTTCACCGCGGCGCTGATGTGCCGCACCGGCCGGGGGGCGACCACCGGGACCGTGGTCAGGCCGCCGGGAAGCTCGCGGATGCCCAGCTCCGGGATCACCGTGATGCCGATTCCGGTGGCCACGAAGGAGATCGCGGTCCGGTAGTCGTGGGTCTCGACGGCGAAGCTGGGGGAGAACCCAGCCTGCGCGCACGCGGCGAGCAGGATCTGGCGGCAGGCGCCCTGCCGCAGGTCGTTGTCCACCCAGGAACGTTCGGCCAGGTCGGCGAGCGGCACCTCCGACGACCCGGCGAGCGGGTCGTCGGTGCGGACGACGGCGAGGTAGGGGTCGTCGACGAGCCGGTGCACCTCGACGTGGGCGGCTCGTTCGACCGAGGCGTCCTCGACGAAGATGTCCACGTCCGGGTCGCCGCCGGTGAACTCGGTCATGCGCAGGTCCAGGCGCAGTTCCGGGAATTCGGCCCGCAGGGTGGCCACCACCGGTGCCAGCCAGCTTTCACCCGCCGAGCCGAAGTAGCCGATCGACAGGCTGCCGACCCGTCCGGCCCGCAGGTCGCCGACCACCTGCTCGAGCTGGCTCAGCGCCTCGAACAGGGTCTCGGCTTCGGCGGCCAGAGTCCGTCCCGCGGCCGTCGCTTCGATTCCGCGCCCGGCTCGTTCGAACAGCCGGAGCCCGGTTTCCCGTTGCAGCGTGGCGAGGTGCTGGCTCACCGCGGACGGGGTGTAGCCGAGCGCGGTGGCGCTCGCCCGGATCGAGCCGGTGGCGATGACCGCACGCAGGACGCGGAGTCTGAGGAGGTCCAGCATGCCGTCAACTGTACAGCGTGACTTAACAATCATGCAGTATTAATCGCTTGTGCTGTCCAAACCTGGCGGGTGACGATGGCCGCGTGACCGAACTCCAGACCACCCCCGCCGTTCCCGCCGGCCGCGCGCCGGACACCGTCAAGACCGCCGCGGCCGTGGTGCTCACCGTGGTGCTGTGGGCCTCGGCCTTCGTCGCCATCCGCGATGTCGGGCACACGATCTCGCCCGCGCCGATGGCACTGGCCCGGCTCGCCGTCGCGGCCGTCGCGCTCACCTTCTTCGTGCTGCTCCGCCACCGCCGGACCCCGGTCGTGCTGCCGGCGCGCAAATCCCTGCTGCTGATCTCCGTGTACGCCGTGCTCTGGCTCGCGGGCTACACCGTCGCGCTCAACGCCGCCGAACGGCACGTGGACGCGGGTACCGCGGCGCTGCTGGTGAACATCGCGCCGCTGCTGGTCGCCGTCGCGGCCGGGAAGGTCCTCGGCGAGGGCTACTCGCGGCCGCTGATCCTCGGCTCACTGGTGGCGATGGGCGGTGTGGCCGTCATCGCGGCGGGCGCGGACTCCCAGCGCGACTGGCTCGGCGTGGTCCTTTGTGTACTCGCGGCCGTGCTGTACGCCTCCGGTGTGCTGGTGCAGAAGCTGACCCTGCGCGCGGTGGACGGGCTGACCGCGATCTGGCTCGGCTGCCTCATCGGCACCGTGGTGCTGCTGCCCTGGGCACCTCGGCTGGTCGCGGAACTGGGCGCCGCCCCGGCCGGTGCCGTGGCCGGTGTGGTCTACCTCGGCCTGTTCCCGACCGCGATCGGTTTCACCGCCTGGGCCTACGCGTTGCGGCGGATGGACGCGGGCCGCCTCAGCGCGACGACCTACGCCGTGCCCGCCGTGTCGGTGCTGCTGTCGTGGCTGCTGCTCGCCGAGGTCCCGACCGTCTACGGCCTGCTCGGCGGCGCGATCTGCCTGGCCGGGGTGGCGATCGCCCGCCGCCGGTAGGTCAGCCGGGCTCGAGGTGGGCGAGGACGTTGACCACCGAGCCGCCGGGGTCCTCGACGAAGAAGCGGCGCACGCCCCACGGCTCGTCGGTAAGGGGGTAGACCACCCGCAGCCCGCGGCGGACGGCCTCGGCGTGCGCCGCGTCGACCGCCGCCGCCGTGCCCACGTCGATCCCGAAGTCCGGCTTTTCCGTGCCGTGCGGGGGAATGATGAGCTGGGCCGTGGGATTGCCGGGGGAGCGCAGGCACAGGACGGGGTCGTCCATGGCGACTTCGAGGCCGAGCACGCCGACGTAGAACTCCCGGGACGCGGCCACGTCTTTCCCGCCGGCGTAGGGGAGGATTCGTTCGATCATCGGCTGAGCATGGCGGCCCGGCGCCCCGGCGGTCTTGGAGAAACGGGAGCCCGACTGGTGTATAACGCCCTATTCAGCTCGGCTTTGAGCGGTCCATCAAGTGAATGCTCAGGCCCTCACGTCCCGGAGCTGCGGAAGGGCGGAGGTGACGGTCGGCGTCGTAGTCGCCGTCGGCCAGCGCGCGGTAGGGGATCGGTGGTTCCGAGCCGAGCGTGGTGAGGCGGGCACGCAGGCGGTCCGCCTCGTGGTCGAGCTGGTTCCAGCCGGGGCGGTCGGTGCCCGCGACGAGGTGCGGCCGCAGCGGCTGCATGCCGGTGTACCAGAAGATCCCGTGCAGGAACGGGAAGAACAGCTCGCCCGCCTCGCCGTTGATGCCTCGCGGGTCGAACGCGGTCTCGCGGTCTCCGGCGGTGATCACGGCGAGAGCCCGCTTCCCGGCCAGGCCGCCGTCGCCGTACTTGCGGGTGCGGCCCGCCGGATCCTTGAGCCCGAAGGCGAAACCCTTGACGAAGACGCGGTCGAACCAGCCCTTGAGGATCGCCGGCATGCCGTACCACCACAGCGGGAAGTGGAACACCACCAGCGAAGCGCGCCGGAGCTTCTCCTGCTCGGCGACGATGTCTTCGGTCAGCGAGCCACGCTCGTACGCCTCCGCTGACTGGTCGCCGACCGGGAGGTCCGGGCGCTCGGGAACGCCGAAGTCCTGTGGTGTCACCGCGGCCTTCCAGTCCATGGCGTAGAGGTCGGAGGTCGTCACCGCGTAACCGAGGTTGGGCAACGTCTTGGTGGTGACTTCGGCCAGGCGCGCGTTGAGCGAATTGGCGCCGGGATGCGCGATGACCACGAGAGCGTCCATGGGGCGAACGCTAGGAACGAAGTACGCTCGGGACAAGTACGCACATTCTCGGCACATACTGACACTTCGGATACTGAGGAGCTCGGATGCGGGATCCGGTGCGCGCCGCGCTCGACGTGTGCCCCGTCGAGGTGTCGATCGCCGTGCTCGGCGGAGCGTGGAAGCTGAGCGTCGTGCGGTATCTGCTGACGCGCACGCACCGGTTCGGCGAACTGCAGCGTGCCGTCGGCGAGGTCACGCCGCGCACGCTCACCCGTGCCCTGCGCGAACTCGAGACCGACGGCATCGTCACGCGCACCGTCTACCCCGAGGTGCCGCCCCGGGTCGAGTACTCCCTCACCGAGCTGGGCCGATCCCTGGGCCCGGTGGTCGACTGGCTGGAGCAGTGGGGCGAGTCCTACGCGAAGACGCAGGCCACTCTTTCGAGTGACGCCACCCTCGGTGACTGAACACCGCTCAAGTCAAGTGGGGAAATCACTCGATGCGCAATTCGGTGGTACATCACCATCTTGATTGTCACATTGTGCCACACTTCGACTACTACAGGTTGACTACAGTCCCTCTACAGGTAGCCCTGTAACGCTCAGGTTACGGAAGCGGGGCTGGGGTGCCGTTTGCGCGTGGCGGCCACCCGCTCCGGACAGTGACGCAGCGAAGGGGCGGCTTCATGCGATTTGCCGACTTGCCGGAGACCTTCCGGAGCTTGGCCGAACGGACGGGCGTGCCCGGGGCGCAGTTGACCCTGCACCGGGCGGGCGAGACCGTGACGGTGACCTGCGGACGCCCGGCGCTCACCGGCGCCGCGACCGTGGGACCGCGGACGATGTTCCCGCTCGGCTCGGTCACCAAGACCTTCACCGCGACCGTGGCCGTGCAGCTGGTGGCGGACGGCGACGCCGAGTTCGACGCGCCGCTGTCGGAGTACCTGGGCGAGCTGGCGGGCGCCCGGTCCCGCGCGCTGCGCGAGGTCACCCTCCGCCAGGCGCTCAGCCACACCGGCGGCGTGATCTCCGATTTCGAACTCGGCACCGAAGGTCCCGTCTCCCCGCGCCGGTACGTGCAGGCGTTGCTGGACCGCCCGGACGTGTGGCGGCCGGGTGCCGCGTTCTCCTACTCCAACACCGGGTACGTGCTCGCCGGGCACCTGGTGGAGCGGCTGACCGGGATGGACTGGTGGGAGACCGTCGATTCGTTCGTGAACGCGCCGCTGGGGCTCGACATCGGCCGGCTCGGCGACCCGGCGCCCGGCCTGGCGGTACCGCACGTGCCCGCGGCCGGTGGCCTGACCGCGGTGGAACCCGCGCTGCCCGCCGGCTGGGAGCCCGCGGGCGGGCTGGCCGCGACGAGTGAGGCGCTGGTGCGGTTCGCGCTGGCGCACCTCGACGGGAAACTGGTGCCCGCCGAATTGGCGGCGGTCATGCGGGAACCGGTGGCGGCGGAGCCGTTCGGCGTCGCCGACGGCTGGGGGCTCGGCTGGGCGCTCTACGACTCGCCGGACGGATCTTGGTACGGCCACGACGGGACACTGGCCGGGAGCAGTTGCTCGGTCCGGGTGCACGCGCCGACCCGCACCGCGGTGGCGCTGCTGGCCAACGGCAGTGCCGGGCTGGACCTGTGGACGCGCGTCGCCGCCGAGATCGGTGCCGGGGCGTACCGGCCGCCGCGGGTCGAGTTCACGAATCCGCCGGATGGCCGCGAATTCATCGGTGACTACTACAACGACACCACGTGCTTCACCGTCAGCCGACGCGGACACGGGGAGCTCGGGCTGTCCGATGGCACCGGCTTGGACGCGGTGCTGCGCGTGGGCGACGGCGATCTGGTCCAGGTCTTGGGCATGGACGAAGGTACGCACGTGGGCCGGTTCCTGCGTGAGCCCGGCGGGGAGGTGGCCGCACTGCAGTTCAGCGGCCGGATCGCCCGCCTGCGGGTCGCGCCATGACCCGGATCCACTTCACCTTCGACGACATCGCCCGGACCTGCCTCGCGGAATCGCTCAACCCGGCCGAGGAAGCGGTGTTCGCCCTCGATGCCTTGTCCGACATGCAGAACACCGCGCTCGCGAGCTGGCGGCGCACGGCCGTGCGCCGCTTGGGCGAGCTGACCGACGTCGTCGCCGCGCTGTGCCGGGAACTCCGCCCGGTCCCGGACCTGCTGTGGCTGACCGACCGGCGCGCGAGACCGGACGACGACCGGCTGGCCGCCGCCGGGCTCACCGGATCGGGTGTGGCCTCGCTCGCCCGGCAGTTCGCCGAGGGCGTCGTGGTGCCGTGCTGGCCTTCGATCGCGAACCACTTCGGCACCATGGTGCGGCGCAAGGAACGCGAGTCGGGCGGCGGGGTGCACGCGTTGCTGAGCAGCCTGCACCCCCGGATCCGCTGGCACGGCCCGGCGCTCGACATCGACGACGGCCGGGCGGCGGAGATCCGGCTCGCCGGACGGGGTTTGACCGTGGTGCATTCGGCTTTCCTGAGTTCCGCGCCCGCGGTGCTGATCGGCCGGGGGAGTGAGATGGATCCGCCGGCGCTGGTGGTGTCCGCGCTACCGGAGATCGCCGGGCGCCTGCGCTGGTCGCGTGAGCGCGATCCGTCCGTCGCCGCGTTGAGCGCGTTGCTCGGGAGAACCCGGGCCACACTGCTGTGGCAGTTGAACGACACTTGCACGACCGGGGAACTCGCGAAACGCGCGGGCGTTTCGGCGGCCACGGTCAGCCAGCACACCGGAATCCTGCGCGAAGCGGGCCTGATCACCACCGCGCGTCAACGGAACACGGTGCACCACAGCCTTACCGTGCTCGGCAGGCAACTGGTGCGCTAGGACAGTGCCTAGGCCTTTTTAAGCTCTCCCTTAAGGTGTTTGACCGCCGTCGGCGAGCGCCCATATGGTCGGGTAACCCGAAAATACTTTTCCGTTTTGCTCTCGGTGAATGGAGTGAACGCAGATGACTTCGTCTTTTGTCGATTCGGATTCGGAACGGGCAGTCGCGTCCATCTTCAACTCGGCGGTCGCCTCGGCGGCGATCGGCGCAGCCTGGGAACTGGGCATACTCGACGAATTGCGGGAAAACCGGAAAGCGGATCTGCCGAGCTTCGCGCTGCAGCACGACCTCGACATCCGCTCGGCGCAGGGGCTGGTCACCGCGCTCGCGGTGGTGGGCGTGGTCGAGCGCGACCGCGACACCGTGGTGCCCGGCCGCCACTTCGACGAGGCGTACCGGACGAAGTCGCTGTTCCACTGGCTCAGCCTCGGCTCGGGCCAGCTGTTCTCCCGCATGCAGTACGTGCTGCGCAACGAAAACCGGGCCGGCGCGCTGGACCGCCGTGACTCCGCGGCCATCGCCTACGCCTGCCGCGACATCAACACCCAGTACTTCGACCCGGCGTTCTGGGGCGCGATGGACGGCCTCGGCTACGAGTTCACTTCGGTGGTGGACCTCGGTTGCGGCAGCGGCGAGCGGCTGATGCAGATCCTCGACCGGCACCCCGGCGTCACCGGCATCGGCGTGGACCTGGCCGGGCCCGCGCTGGAGGTGGCGGTCGCCGAGACCAAGGAGCGCAACCTGTCCGACCGGCTCACCTTCGTCGAGGGTGACGCCCGCGAGATCACCTACCGCGACGAGTTCGCGGACGTGGACCTGTTGACCTGCTTCATGATGGGGCACGACTTCTGGCCGCGGGAGAACTGCGTCGCGACGCTGCGCCGGCTGCGAGAGTCCTTCCCGAAAGTACGGCGGTTCCTGCTCGGCGACGCGACGCGCATCCTGCTGGGCGACCCGCAGACCGGGGGCGCGGTGACCGAGGACGACGTGCCGGTGTTCACCCTCGGCTTCGAACTCGGGCACGCGATGATGGACGTCTACCTGCCCACGATGGACGAGTGGGACGGCGTGTTCGCCGACGGCGGCTGGCGCTGCGTGAACAAGCACCTCATCGAATCGCTGACCCTGTCCGTCGTCTTCGAATTGGAGCACGCGTGACGAATCCGTTCGAGAACCCGGAAGGCAATTACCTGGTGTTGCGCAACCACGAGGGCCAGCATTCTTTGTGGCCTGCCCACCTGGCCGTTCCGGCGGGCTGGGAAACGGTGCACGGCGAAGCGGGACTCGACGAGTGCCGCGAATACGTCGAACGGTACTGGACCGATATGCGCCCGGTGAGTCTCGCGGCCCGGATGGACAGCCGCTGAACCACCCCTTTCCCGATCGAAGCACGAATCCGAATGGGCGATCCGGCCCGAGAAAGCGCGCGGAGGTTGAAGTGGATGGCGCCGCACCACCGACGTTCACCGAGCTGTTCGAGGCACAGGTCCGGCGGTCCCCGGCGGCGACCGCGCTGGTGCACGAGCGGCGCTCGTGGACCTACGCGGAGCTGAACGGCCGGGCCAACCGGCTCGCCAGGTCGCTGGTGGCCAGGGGCGCCGAACCGGAGCGGCTGATCGCGCTGCTGCTCCCGCGCGGGCCGGAGTTCGTGGTCGGTGTGCTCGCCGCGCTCAAGGCGGGCGCACCGTTCCTGCCCATCGACCCGAGTTACCCCGAGGACCGGATCCGGTTCCTGTTCGCCGATGCCGCGCCCCGGCTCGTGGTCTGCGAGCGCGGGACCGAGGCCGCGGTACCGGCGGACCACCGGGCCGACCGGCTGCCGCTCGACGACCCCGCGCTCGTGGCGGAGCTGGCGGCGCACGCGGACGGCGACCTGACCGACGCCGACCGCGCCGCGCCGGTCCTGCCGGACCACACCGCCTACGTCATCTACACCTCGGGTTCCACCGGGCGGCCCAAGGGCGTGATCATCAGCCACGTCGGCGCGGACACCGTGCCGAGGCTGGCCGGGCGCTTCGGCCTGGACCGGCACAGTCGCGCACTGCAGTTCGCCCCGACCGGCTTCGACGCGGCGCTGTGGGACATCTTCACGCCGCTGCTGACCGGGGGCGCCATCGTCGCCGCGCCCG